>NZ_JACJPP010000010.1 GCF_014696135.1 Nodosilinea sp. FACHB-141
CGACAGCTTTATAACGTCTTATGTTCTACCGCTAAGGCGCCGAAGGGGCACAACTTTATGTCGTGCCTTGGGGGTACAACCTTACGTCGGATGACACACTGCAATGCCCCTACAACGCGGTTGTAACCAAATTAGGATGCGGTATAAACCCGTATTGGTTAGTCTTGGCTAAGCTCTACAGGCAGGCGATCGCTCCCTCGCTACGACGATCGCAGCCTCCCAGCAGCCCGTCCGGGTTCAACTGAATGGCGTGGGCGTGGCCCATTTGCTCAGCCCAAGCAGGAGCCTCGGTGATCTGATGTCCTCGCTGCTCTAGGGCTTGGCGAACTTCAGCAGGAATCCGATTTTCCATTGCCAGTCGGGTAGAGGCCTCGCCCCAGGTACGACCCCACAGCCAGCGGGGCAGATCGATTGCCGCTTGGGGAGCATAGCCAAAGTCCAACATTCTAGTCAGCAGCGCCAGCTGGGTCTGGGGCTGGCCCTCGCCGCCCATAGTGCCCAGCACTAAATAGGGCCTGCTGTCGTTGAGCACCAGACCGGGCATGAGGGTGTGAAAGGGACGCTTACCGGGTTCTAGGGCGTTGGGGTGGTTGGGGGCAAGGGAAAACAGCGAGCCTCGATTTTGTAGCGGAAAGCCCAGCTCAGGCGGCACTACCCCCGACCCAAAGTCGAAGTACAGGCTCTGAATCGTCGATACGGCATTGCCCTCGCCATCGACTACGGCGAGGTAAACAGTGTCGCCGCCGATCTCCGGAGTCGGGTAGCCTTGGGCCACGGCCATGCTCAGCCGGGCGCGACGGCGATCGCCATAGGGTTTCGAGATCAGCTCTCCTAGCGGAATGTCGGTAAAGTCGGGGTCACTCAACCAGCGATCGCGATCGGCAAAGGCTAGCTTGGTAGCCTCCACCAGCAGGTGGTAGTAGTCGGTGGTGCCGTGGCCGATGGTGTGCGGGTTAAACCCCTCCAGCACATTGAGCATTTGCAGCACCGTAAACCCCTGGGTATTGGGGGGCAGCTGGCATACTTGGTGGCCCCGGTAGGTGGTGCTGATCGGCTCTACCCAGGTGGCGCTGTGGTGGGCAAAGTCATCGCGGGTCAGCCAGCCGCCCAGAGCGCTCAGGTAGCCTACGATCTGCTCGGCGATCTCTCCCTGGTAGAAATCTTGGGAGCCAGCGACGGCCAAGCGGCGTAGGGTTTTTCCCAGCGGTAGGTTAGTCACTTGCGACCCAGCGGTAGGCACCTCACCCTCCGGCAAAAAGGGATTGTTCTCGCCGCCGTAGGCCCGCAGAAACTCAGCGTTGGCCCGCGTCCAGCGAGCCTGGGATTTCGAGCAGGGGTAACCCTGTTCGGCCAAGGCGATCGCGGGCTGAAGCAGGTCAGCCCAGGGCAGACGGCCAAAACGCTGGTGCATTTCGCCCCAGGCTGAGACACCCCCCGGCACTGTGATTACTGCCTGGGGGCCGCGCTGAGGAATGGCAGTTAGACCTAAGGATGTGAAGCGATCGCGATCGCAGCTCGCTCCCGCCCTGCCCGAGCCATTGAGACCGTAGAGCTGGCCTGAGCTAGCCTGGTAGCCCAGCCAAAAGCCATCGCCGCCCAGCCCGGTCATGGCGGGGTAGACCACCGATAGGGCCGCTTGGGTGGCGATCGCCGCATCGACTGCGTTGCCGCCCTGGCTGAGCACGTTGAGGCCAGCGGTGGAGGCCAGGTAGTGGGGGCAGACCACCATCGCGGAGGGGGTGGCAGATGGGGCAGAGACTAGAGCCATAGCTAACTCAGGACTACATCAGCGTTGGGCCTAGAAGATTAGCATTTTTGCGGTGCACGGGTTTTGGGCCTTTATCGTCGGCCCCATCGTGCTGTTGGTGGTGTCTACTGCGTTAAACAACTTTTTTGTCGGTCGAGCCCTCAAGCCTCGGGCCAAAGAGCTCGCAGGATAGGGGTAGTGCTAACAGCGCCTGGGTTAACCGATTGCCCAGGGCTAGGGGGCATCACGTAGATGGCCTGATACTGGTTGCGGCCTTGGGCCTTGGCTTGGTAGAGGGCCTGATCGGCGGTAAACACCAAGTCAGAGGGCAAATAATCAGCCATGGGTAACACGTTGGCAACACCGCAGCTAATTGTGACGATCGCGCTGGGGGCTGTGTTGTGGGGCAATCCCCGTTGCTGAACTGCTGTCACTAGCCGCTGGCTGATGACGGTTGCCCCCTCCAAAGTGGTGTTGGGCAAAATAATGGCAAATTCTTCACCGCCGTAGCGGGTAACAATGTCGGCTGGGCGGCTAATGCACTGGCTCAGGGTTTTGGCCACTTCTTGAAGACAGCGATCGCCCGCCTGATGCCCATAGTGGTCGTTGTAGTCTTTGAAATGGTCAATGTCGCAGATTACCAGCGACAGCGACAGGTGTTCGCGCACACCCCGACCCCACTCCTGCAAGAGATATTCGTCGAAGCGGCGGCGGTTGGCTACCTGGGTGAGGCTGTCGATCATCGTCAGCTGCTGGAGCTGGTAGTTGGCCTCCCGCAGCTGAATCTCTAAGCGGTGCTGCAAGATGAGCCGCCGCACCCGCTGGCGCAGCACTGCCCAGTTAATCGGCTTGGTGACATAGTCGACCACCCCAATTTCAAACGCCTGATCTACCGATTTTTCGTCCTCTAGGCCAGTAATCATCAGCACCGGTGCCAGGTTGCCCTGGGTTAAATCCTGTAGTCGTCGGCAGACCTCAAAGCCATCTACCACCGGCATCAGCGCGTCCAGCAGCACTAGATCGGGCACGTGATAAAAGTACAGGTTTAGGGCCGCTTCTCCATGGGCAGCTTCGATCACCTGGTAGCCCTCGCGCTCCAGATAGCGGGTCAGCATGTGGCGGATAAACGGGTCATCGTCGGCTACCAAAATCACCGCTGAATCAGAATTGACTGGCATAGTTGGTGACCTCCTGGGAAACCAAGGCAGACTGTAGGGCCGTTTTGACCTCAGCTAGAGCGTAGCGAATTACTTCCACCTGGTTAGCGACGATCGGACTGGGGGCTTGACGTAGGGTCGCCTCTAGATCTCGGCAGAGGACCGCGAGGTGGTCGGCACTCACGGAGGCGCTGCTCGACTTGAGGGTGTGGGCAGCCCGTTGCAGGGTGAGCCAGTCGTGCTGAGCCAGGGCATTGAGCATGTCGGCCATGAGCTGGTCGGCACTCCCAAGGTAGCTGACAATCAGGTCAGCCATAAAGCTAGGGTCGCCGCCTACGGTGGTGGCAAAGGTGCGTAGCGCCATTAAATCGACCGCGAGGGCGGGGACGGGGGCACCAGCCTCTAGCACCCGAATGAGCTCCTCCAGGCGAATGGGTTTGCTGATGTAGTCATCCATGCCAGCCTGGAGACACTGTTCGCGATCGCCCTGCATGGCATTTGCGGTGACAGCCACTAGGCGGGGGCGGCGAGTGGGCCAGCGCTGCACGATCTGTCGGGCGGCGGCGAGGCCGTCCATCTCAGGCATTTGCACATCCATCAGCACCAAATCGTAGGGCTGTTGGCCGAGGGCGTCCAGCACCTCGTAGCCGTTGGCGGCTACATCGGCCCGGTAGCCCAGGTGCCGCAAAATTTGCAGGGCCACCTTTTGGTTCACCACATTGTCTTCGGCTAGCAAAATTCGCTGGGGACACCGCCGTCCTAGGTCGACGTCCATCAGAGCCAGTCGGGGGCGCGGCGACACACGCACGGCCTCTGGCTGCTTGGCCAGGGCAGCGGCCAGAGCGGTCATCAGCTGGTTCTGCTTGACGGGCTTGGTCAGGTAGGCGGCAAACAAGCTCTGCTGGGCGATGCTGTGGTGCCAGCCCAGGGAGGTCAGCATCACCAGGGGCAGCGATCGCTCCATAGACCGCTGGTGCAGGGCCTCAGCCAGGGCCAGACCGTCCATGCCCGGCATCTGCATATCTAAAATGGCTAGGTCAAAGCGCTGGGTCTCCAGGGCCTTTAAGGCTGCTAAGCCCGAGTCTACAGTCACCACAGCCATACCCCACCCCTGAAGCTGGAGCTGAAGAATTTTGCGGTTGGTAGCATTGTCATCGACCACCAGCAGACGACGGCCCTGGAGACTGTGGGCAGGGGGCGACCCGACCAGCCGCGGCGGTTGGGGGTCAAGGGTGGCTTGCAGGGTGAAGTAGAAAGTTGACCCCTGACCCTCAATGCTCTCCACCCAGAGCGTGCCCCCCATCAGTTCGCACAGGCGCTTGCTAATGGCCAGGCCTAGGCCAGTGCCGCCAAACTGCCGAGTGGTAGAGGCATCCACCTGGCTAAAGGGTTGGAACAGGCGGTGCAGACGAGCCGCCGGAATGCCAATGCCGGTATCTTTGACCGCCACTTGCAGGGTGACTTGGTCGCTGGTAGTCTGCGGTTGAGCCTGGACTGAGACAATCACTTCCCCGTGGGAGGTGAACTTGATGGCGTTGTTGACCAAGTTGACCAGCACCTGACGCAGACGGCTGACATCGCCCATTAGGTGTTGGGGTACCTGGGGAGGCAGCAGGTAGGCTAGCTCTAAGCCTTTCCCAGAGGCCTTGGCGGCCAGCAAATCCATGGCTTCTTCTAGGCAGGTACGCAAGTTAAAGGGTTGGGTTTCTAGATCGAGCTTGCCCGACTCAATCTTTGAAAAGTCGAGGATGTCGTTAATGATGGTCAGCAGCGCATCGCTGGCGTTGCGAGTGGTTTCGACAAAGTCGCGCTGCTGGTCAGTGAGTGGGGTGTCAAGCAGCAGGCCGGTCATGCCGATCACGGCGTTCATGGGCGTGCGAATCTCGTGGCTCATCATGGCTAGAAACTCGCTTTTGGCCTGGTTGGCCGCCTCGGCCGCGCAGCGGGCCTGGTCGAGGTCTTGCAGGTGCTGGTGTAGCTGGGCTTCGGCAAGCTTGCGATCGCTAATATCGGTCTGAATGCCCACAAAGTGAGTCAGCTGGCCCTGAGGGTCGTAAATCGGTGAAATACTGAGCTGGTTCCAGTATTGCTGGCCGTCCTTGCGGTAGTTGATTGCCTCTATGGTGCAACCTTGGCCGCTGGCCATGGCTTGACGCAGGGTTTCTAGGCCAGGTTGATCATGCTTGCCCCCCTGCAAAAAGCGGCAGTTGCGCCCCAGGGCCTCGGCGGCGGCGTAGCTAGTGATGCGCTCAAAGGCAGGGTTAACGTAAATTACTGGATTGTCGGGCTGGCGGGCATCGGTAATCACGATGCCGTTGCTGCTGGCGGCGATCGCCCGCTCTTGCAGGCGCAGGGTTTCCCGCAGTCGCTGACGCTCTAGGTCAGCCTGCTGCATCTGTTCGATCTGGTGGTGCAGATCGAGCTGGGCCACCACCTGAGCAGCCAGTATTTCTAGGGCCTGCCGCTGCAAGGCGGTGAGGGTGCGAGGTACATGGTCAACCACGCAGAGAGTGCCGAGGGCATAGCCATCGGTGGTGATCAGCGGCATACCGGCGTAGAAGCGCAGATTCAGCTCCCCAGTGACTAGAGGGTTATCAAAGAAACGTTTGTCTTCTAGGGCATTGGGCACCTCCATCAACTTCGGCTGCAAAATGGCGTGGGCGCAAAAAGCCACGTCGCGGGTGGTTTCGGGTACAGCAACGCAACCCACGCGGGCTTTGAACCACTGGCGATGTTGGTCGATGAGGCTAACCAGGGCAATGGGCACATCGCACACCATTGCCGCCAGTCGAGTCAGATTGTCGAACCCCTCGGCGGGAGGCGTGTCAAGAATGTGGTAGTCGTGCAGCGCCTGCAAACGACAGGCTTCGTGGATGGGTAGGAGTGCGGGTTGCATGGCCATGGCCCTTCAGGACAAAGACGCAGGGCGAGGCTGGTCTCGCAACCACACCCCACTTGAGGGAAGCGACATATCCTTCAGAGTACCCAGTTAGATGTATCGGGTTTTACAATTTCGGCGGTATTGGGGTCGGCAAAGATACTGACTTAGGCAGTTGTCTACGGTCAGTCCGAAGCTGAATTCGCCCAGGCCTAAGGGTTGAGGCTGGTACGGCACCATTACCAAGATATTCCTGACTGCTCTGAGGCTGTGAGAACGGGGGTGGATGGGGCGATCGCCCCTAATCTCGGCCAGTGGGAATCTTAAACTTAGGGATTTGCTGATGGAGCAATCGAACTGCGATCGCTGCGGTTAAGTCAGCCGTTAGATACCCAGGTGCGTCTGGAGTGTTTTTTCCTAAGGACTGGTGATGAAACTCAGCAATTCTGCCCCCGCTAGCAGCGACAATGTGCTGGCTCGCATGGCTCCCGAAATGGCTGTGACCTTTAGCCCTGCTCAGGTTCAGGCGCTGCAAGCAGCGCTAACGCCGCGCTGCCATCCAGTCAATATTCGTCTATCGCTGCCGCTGGGCATAACGCGGGTTTACCTAGTGCTGCTGGCCGGTACTGAAGGGCGATCGGAATCTCGCCGTCGTCAGGAGACCATTCAGCACCCTTTGTGGACACCGATAAATTTGCTGGTGATAGCCAGCACTATTGGCCTAGGCATTTTCGCGCTGTTGGCCATGTTGCAGATTACCAACGCCGATTTACCCGCAGTCTTAAACCCTAAAGCGGCCCCAGCGGGTGTTCCCTTTAAGGCAGACCGCACCAGTTGTGAAGAAAGTGGTCGTACCTGGCGAGAAGGCGACTGCCTTGATTTTGACCACGACCCCACCTTCTAAAGTGACGGTAGGTTAAAGATAAATTCTGTTTATGATTGCTCTAGGGAGTGAGTCATCAGTCCCTAGAGCAACCCCTACTTTTTAACGGCTACATGTCTGCCGGTGGCTGAGAATTGTTTGTAGTGTAGTCAGGCAGCATAGCGTTGGCCATTTCGTAGTGCTCTTCAATGCTGGGCAACAGCTGTGACGCGTAAGCAATCAAGCTCGGCGACTCACCTTGTGCCACTTCAGTGCGGTACAGCGCGATCGCCTTTAGATGAGCATTTGCCTGTACGCCAACATAAGCTTGATCAAACTCAGCACCAGAAAGCTGGGTCAGCTGTGCTGCGATCGCCTGATCAAGCGGATCAACGCGCTCGCTGGGCAGCTCAAAGCCTTGCTCAGAGGCCTGTTGAGTAAGAACTTCATTAGCGCGAGTGTGCTCATCAATCATGCGCTGAGCATACTGACGAATCGCTTGATCTTGGGATTTCTCTAGCGCCAGGCGGGAGGTGTCAATCTCAGCATTGTTGCCTTGGTAAGCGAGCTTGAAAAACTCCTGATCCACCGTTGTGACAGCTGCCCTTTGAGCGCCTTGAGAGGTCTGCTCGGCTGGAGTAGAGGTACCCGCTTGGCCGACGCGCGTGGTTTCAGCAAAACTCGGTAGCGCTACCAGAGATGCGATCGCGGCAGCACCAGCAGCGCCCATCAAACGCTGGGTCAAGTTGTAATTTAATCGAGTCATGGTCTTAGATCTCCTGTTCCTGCTTAGTCTGCTCTGTGGTTAATTACTAACCATTGCTTCAGCGTAGAAGCCCACTTCAACAGAGCCGTCTGTCACAGGGTCAATTAACGCCGCCTAAAGAGTTGATCTAAACCCAGAGATGACTAAGCAGAAAAGAAACGGAAACCGCGATCGCAGAAATTAGGCCGCCTGCCACATCTCAGAAATTTTGCCGGGCAGAAATTCAGCCACTTCCTGAACCCGCTCCTGGGACAACTCGTCCTTAGTGGCAGAAAAGACGGCAATGATAATTGTTTCTGCATCGGCTCCTGGCAGGTTGCCTTCCTGCCGTAGGCGCACTAAAAAATTGTCGGGGCTAATATGCAAATTGGGACGAATATGGCTGAGAAAACTCACCAGGGGATTGGTATCTTCCCAAAGATCTTCTACTTTGTCGGGAGCATTGTCGTCTAGCTCATCGGCAACGCGATCGATCGCTTCATTGCTCATCACATCTCGCATGGTCCGATACACCACTTCCGTAGCGTTGCGTGCTTCCTATAAATCCTTCAGGTTGCCTTTTGTTCTAACTTTCTCTAAAAAGTCCTGGTATGTTTCCATAAGAATCTCCATGAGTTTTTGTTTGAACGCCTCAGAGCTAATCCGTAGAAACTGCTATGGATCAGTAATGCGGCAAAGCATTTCCAGGCAGCCGAAAATTAGCCAAAATTATTAGCGACGCAATGACGCCCTCACCACTTCGAAGGTAGTGAATTGACGCTATAACTATAGAACAACCCTTGGCATATTAAAGGTTTGCTCAGTCAAAAGGGGTCTATCGCAAGGTAGAAGGCCAGCGAAAAAGTTGTGTGGTTGGCAGGTTTTGGCTCATCAATGGCAGCTATTCACCTCACACACGGGGAGAACTTTTGGTTCAAATACGTTGTCAAATTGGGCATTGCCCTAGTCGCTCTGGCGCTAGATTTTCCCCTCGGCGATCGCATATTAAATGCTGCTCAGATATATTAGTGAGCCGACTGCAATCGATGGCCATGACCGTGGGATTCTTTAATCCACTGATAGGCAACTAGGTTAAGCAATAACCCAATCAAAAACAGAAATGCCATTAGGGCTACCTGGTACCAAGCTACAGGAGGAATAGTCAAGTCAACCACTAAGTGAGCTAGGTTCAGCACCGAATAAATTACTGTTACCCAAAAGTGGCCTATCCGATACCATCGTGAATCAATCAGGCAGGTGCTGGTGATAGCTATCAGCGGCACCACAAAGAAGGCCAGCATCAGCCATAAAATAGCAGAAATTTCGCCAATGTCGGTAGCCACGTGGCCGTGGGGTGCTAGCACGCTCAGGCCATGGAACAACGGCATGAGTGCTAGCTGAGTGTGAAAAAGTGTGCCCAGCAAAAACACCGTCCACAGGGCAACAATTTTGACGGCAAACGATGGTTGTTCCTTTGGTGCGAGCATCACTTTGCCTCCGTTGCTAATTAGGGCTCGTGCACCTCTTCTTCGCTGCGCTCTAGCAGGGTGTCTGCGGTGTGGTCTTGGTGGTGGCGTTGCTTGGCCATGGCCTGACGAGCTTTTTCCTCCACCGATGCAGCGGGTGATTCGTGGAGTTCGCCATCGGTGCGGCTGAGCAAGTTGTCGTGGTTGTGGTCGACGTGCTGACGCTGTTGAGCCAGTCGTTCACGGGCCTGGTCGTCTGACTTATCCATAAAAGCTGTTCTCTTCAGAAAGTATGCGCTGCGGAGATGGAGCGCGATCGCTAGCGACCATCACCCCTGTACTAATTTTCCAAGTTATTGATGGACGAGCGATCGCCCCTGATACGATTGTTTAGCCTTCTCAATCGCCCGCAATCTGTCCCGAGAGTGTTCTTGCAACACCCAGACAGAGTCCCCTTTAACTGGGGCATTGCTTGGGCGGGAATACCTTGCGCGATGAGCAATATCTAGCCGAAAGCCAACGCTGCCCCAAGGTTCAGGCTTATGGCACCGATGCTGTGGCAACAGCACTCTCAGACCCCACCGGACGAATTACCAACGTATTGAATAGGCTAATGTCGGTCCCCTCAGGAACCGATAGATCGAAGGCTCCGCTGGTCTGCGGCAGCGCCCCCAGAGCAATGGGGCGTTTGGCCATATTGCCGTTGATGGTCAAAAACGCCTCTAACGCTTCCCCTTCGGCAGTGGTGGTGAAATCCTTTAGCGATAGGGTGATGCTGCTGCCCACAATGGCAGCTCCTACATAACCGCTAGCGGTATGGCTGTCTGTCCCAACGACGCTGCCCATAGCCTATCTTCCTTGCTCTAAAACGCTCGGCCATCATTGTAGGAAGAATCGGCTCTAACTTTGCCGCTGACTCCGGCTATTTTGGGGCAAAACTGCAGTGGGTCAAACGGTGTTAGCTCTGGGACACTACTTGGAATAAACCGGTGCGATTTGTGGAGCATAAAGCCTACGGCATCGCAAAAACAGGACCCGACTCGGAACAAGTAGCCTAGGGGCGATCGCTGTCGGCAAATGATGGGTTTTCCCCACTCATTCCAGCCCCAATGGCGGCTATCCTGGGAAAAGAACTCAGTAATCGATCTCCCCCCTTTCACGGATGTGTCAGGGGGTTTTACAATAGTTCATATTAGGTGTTGTTGCCTCGGCCCCAGCTCAGACTCCCCGTCATGGTCTCGTGATAGAGTTTTCTGTTGTCAAGGCTACCAAATCGACAACCCAGACCCCGTCTGAGTAACCCATGAAGATGGTCACCAGCGGTCCATCGCCCAGAATCCGGAGAAGCAGTTATGGCTAAAGACATCACCCGTTATCGCAATATTGGTATCTTCGCCCACGTAGACGCGGGCAAGACCACCACCACCGAGCGCATCCTCGCTCTCACCGGCCGCATCCACAAAATCGGTGAGGTTCACGATGGTGCCGCCACCACCGACTTCATGGAGCAAGAGCAAGAACGGGGGATCACGATTCAGTCGGCGGCCACCACCTGCTTCTGGAAGGAGCACCAGCTCAACATCATCGACACTCCGGGCCACGTTGACTTCACCATTGAGGTGTATCGCTCCCTCAAAGTGCTTGATGGCGGCATTGGTGTCTTCTGCGGCTCTGGCGGTGTAGAACCTCAGTCTGAAACCAACTGGCGCTACGCCAACGATTCCAAGGTGGCTCGGGTCATCTACGTCAACAAGCTCGATCGCACCGGTGCTGACTTCTTCCGAGTAATCAAGCAAGTTGACGGCATTCTGGCGGCCAAGCCCCTGGTGATGGTGCTGCCCATCGGCACCGAAACCGAGTTTGTAGGCGTGGTTGACCTGCTCACCCGCAAGGCCTGGGTGTGGGATGAGTCGGGCAAGCCTGAGAACTACACCATCCAAGAAGTCCCCGAGGACATGAAAGATCAGGTCGAAGAATACCGCGAGGCACTGATCGAGCTAGCCGTTGAGCAGGACGACGACATTCTCAATAAGTACCTTGAGGGTGAAGAGATCTCCATTGACGAGATCAAGTCCTGCATTCGCAAGGGCACCCGCGAGCTGGCCTTCTTCCCCACCTACTGTGGCTCCTCTTTTAAAAACAAAGGGGTGCAGCTGGTGCTAGATGCGGTAGTTGACTATCTGCCCAACCCCCTCGAAGTGCCTGCCCAGCCCGAAGTCGACCTAGAGGGTAACCCCACCGGCAAGCTGGCTCACGCCGATGCCGAGAAGCCCCTGCGGGCACTGGCGTTCAAAATTATGGACGACCGCTTTGGTGCGCTCACCTTCACCCGCATCTACTCGGGTCACCTGAAGAAGGGCGACACCATTCTCGACACTGCCACCGGCAAAACCGAGCGCATCAGCCGCCTGGTCGAAATGCACGCTAACGATCGCGAAGAAGTGGAATCGGCCCAGGCCGGTGACATCGTGGCGCTAATCGGCATGAAGAACGTGCAGACCGGCCACACTCTCTGCGACCCCAAAGATCCCGCTACCCTGGAACCCATGGTCTTCCCTGACCCGGTGATCTCCATCGCGGTGTATCCCAAGAAAAAGGGCGACAACGAGAAAATGGGCATGGCGATCAGCAAGATGGTGGCCGAAGACCCCTCCTTCCAGGTGGAAACCGATGAAGAGAGCGGCGAAGTCATCCTCAAGGGCATGGGCGAACTGCACCTCGACATCAAAGTCGACATTCTCAAGCGCACCCACGGCGTCGAAGTGGAAGTGGGCAAGCCCCAGGTGGCTTACCGCGAGGCGATCACCAAGCGCTTGGCCGACAGCTACACCCACAAGAAGCAGTCGGGTGGTTCGGGTCAGTACGCCAAGATCGACTACGTCATCGAGCCGGGCGAAACCAGCACTGGCTTCCAGTTTGAGTCGGCAGTGACCGGTGGTAACGTACCTCGGGAATTTTGGCCCGCGGTGCAAAAGGGCTTTGCCACCAGCGTTGACCGTGGCCCTCTGGCCGGTTACCCCGTGGTTGACCTCAAGGTCACCCTCACCGATGGCGGCTTCCACGCGGTTGACTCGTCGGCGATCGCCTTCGAAATTGCCGCCAAAGCTGCCTACCGCCAGTCGCTACCCAAGGCTGGTCCCCAGCTGCTGGAGCCGATCATGAAGGTCGACGTGTTTACCCCCGACGACTACATGGGCGACGTCATTGGTGACCTCAACCGCCGTCGCGGCATGATCAAGTCTCAAGATCCCGCCGCTACCGGCGTGCGGGTGAAGGCCGATGTGCCCCTGAGCGAGATGTTTGGCTACATTGGCGACCTGCGCACCATGACCTCGGGTCGGGGCCAGTTCTCCATGGAGTTCTCTCACTACGCCCCCTGCCCCAGCAATGTGGCCGAGGAAGTGATCAAGGAAGCCAAGGAGCGCCAGGCAGCTGCCGCTAAGTAGGCAGTAGGGGCACAGCATGCTGTGCCCCTACCTCTTCGGATAGTAAAACGCCCCGGCCAGAGTTTGGCCGGGGCGTTTTGTGTTTGGGTATTGGTGTTGCTGAATCCTGGGATGACCCTGCCCGATCCGCCCTCTCCCTAGCCCTCTCCCAAAGGGCGAGGGAACAGGATTTTCGGCTCCCTTCTCCTTTGGGGGAATGGTTGGGGGACGTAGAGCTTGCTCTTTCACTTAGGGTGGGCAATTCATGTCTACATTCAGCAACGCCGGGGTATTTAGGTAGGTGCAAACGGCGTTTGCACCTAAGCGTTTGCCCTCTTAAACCGAACCAGCGGCGGCAGGGACGCTCCGCGCGGTTTCGTCATCTAGCCCCACCAGGCGAGCGCTGAGATCCCACAGCTTGCGGGCTTTGGCGTCGTCTAGGGCCTCGTTCGACACCTCCTGGGCGAAGGAGCGGCGACCGGGCTTTTGGCGGTTGCCCCAGCTCCAGTACATGCCGGATTCCTTGAGCTCAGGGTCGGTGACCACGTCAGCTACCCGCTCACCTGCCAGTTTTTGGGTGACGTAGCCACCGGTAATGTTCTTCTGGAACCAAGGGAAGATGGTCTGGAACGCCTTGAAGTGGTTGCGGAATAGGGGCGTGTCGGCCACGCAGCCGGGATAGAGTGAGCTAAAGGTGATGCCGGTTTCGTCATGGTAGCGGCGGTGCAGTTCGCGCATGGTGAGCACGTTGCACAGCTTGCTGTCTTTGTAGGCTTTGCCCGACTTGAATTTCTTATTGTTGATCATCGAGATTGGGGCTTTGAACCCGGCCTCAAATCCCTCTAGATTGCCGAGATCGGGGGGTGCGGGAATGGGAATCTTGCCGCCCAGCTCTTTGGGGTTGGCGGTGACAGTGCCGAGGATGATCAGGCGCTTGTCGGCGGCGGGGGAGGCTTTAATGTCATCCAGCAGCAGGTTGCACAGCAGGAAGTGGCCCAGGTGGTTAGTGGCGACGCTAATTTCGTAGCCGTCTTCGCTGTACATCGGCTCTTTGAGCAGCGGGTAGTAGACGGCGGCGTTGCATACCAGCGACTCTAGACTGCGGCCCGTGGCCCGAAAGTCGCTGACAAACTGGCGCACGCTGGCTAGGGAGCCGAGGTCGAGGTGGATGATGCTGTAGCGATCGCTCGGTATGCCAAGCTCTTGGGCCATCTGCTTCGTTTTATCGATATTGCGGCAGGCCATCACCACATGCCAGCCGCGATCGGCCAGGGCCTTGGCGGCGTTAAGCCCTACCCCAGAGGAAGCCCCGGTCACAATGACTGTTTTCTGCTGTTCCATAACCATCTTTAAGACTGAAAAATCGCTTCTAGCATTCCAGTCTTAAGGATTGCACACGCATTGCAGCACTGTCTTAACGTTTTTTGAGGTGTTGTTACACGGAGTAAGGGAGAGGGGGTTAGGGGAGTGATGGAGTAGGGGAGTAAGGGAGTGATGGATTAGCACTTCAGCACCCCATCACTCCCTATAACCTAGGTAAACGAACTCGCCCAGTCCTTCGCCCAGTGCAGATGCTTGTGCACCTCATCGAGGGTTTTAGCTTCGCTGTAGAGGCGCAGCACGGGTTCGGTGCCGCTGAAACGAATTAGGAGCCAGCTGTCGTCGGCGAGGGTGAGCTTGTAGCCGTCGATATCGAGGATGTGGGTGACGGCTTTGCCTGCGACTTCGGCGGGGGGAGCGGTGGCGAGGGCGTCGAGCAGTTTGGCCTGCACTGCCATGCTGGCTAGGGGCAGGTCGATGCGATCGTATTCGGAGAAGTAGTTAGTTTTCTCTTGCAGGCTGCGGTAGTAGTCGCTGAGGTCGAGGGCGGAGGCGACTACGGCTTCTAATACATAGAGGGCCGACATCAGGGCGTCGCGCTCGGGGATGTGGTGGCCGTAGCCGATGCCGCCAGATTCTTCGCCGCCCAGCAGCACTTTGGCATCCTGCATGCGATCGGCGATGTATTTGTAGCCGACGGGGGTTTGGTATAGCTCTAGGCCGTTGAGCTTGGCCACGGCTGGGATGAGGTTGGAGCCGCTGATGGTTTTGACGATTTCGCCACTGTAGCCCCGCCGCGACTTGAGGTGGTCGATCAGAATGGGGATCAGAATTTGAGAGCTGAGGAAGTTGCCTTGGCCATCGACGGCGGCGATGCGATCGCTATCTCCATCAAATACCAGGCCCACTTTTACGCTTTCTTTGGCGGGATACTCTTTGACGGTCTCCAGCATTTCGCCCAGGTATTTGGGCAGGGGCTCGGGTGGGTTGCCGCCAAACAGCGGGTCGGCCTCGCTGTGCAACTCGTGGATGCTGCCTTCGCCCAACAGTCGGGGCAGCCCGCCGCTGGCGGAGCCATACATAACATCAGCAAACACCGTCAGCTTGCCGCTGGAGATGGCGGTCTGAATGGCGGCGACATCGACCTCGGCCTGAAGGGCGGTGCAGTAGTCGGGCCAGGGGTCGAAGGTTTCGATCTGGCCAGGTTTGCCGAGGGGAGCGGGGGGATTGGGCAGCAGCGCCTCGACCTGTTTAGTCACCTCAGGGGAAACGGAGCCGCCAAAGGCTCCTTTAATTTTGAGCCCGGAGTAGGTGGGGGGGTTGTGGCTGGCGGTAATGACGATCGCCCCGAGCAGATTTTGATGTTTGGCGGCGTAGCTAAAGGCGGGGGTGGGAGCGAAGTCTTGGGAGAGCAGCACGTCGAAGCCCTGGGCGGCGATCGCCTCGGCGGCGGTGCGGGCAAATTCGGCGGCGAGAAAGCGGCGATCGAAGCCGACGGCGATGGTGCGGCTGCCAGTTTCGACCCCAAAGCACTGGTGCAGCACGTGGGCAGACACCGCCGCTACCTGAGCTACGCGCTCAAAGGTGAAGTCGGCGGCGATAATGCCGCGCCAGCCATCGGTGCCAAATTTGATGGGCTTCGGGGTAGCTGGAATGGGGCCTGAGGGTGCTGCCATAGCAGATTCCAAATGTCGGGGGATAAAGAGCGGATTTTCTTGAGTTTACCCGCTTAATTCGGCGGTGACACGGTCGTGGCAGCGGCACTACGGACAATTTACCCAACCGGCTGGTTTTGCCGAAAAGTCTGAAAAGATTGGCGAATTCTCCTGATGGGATCGCGGCTTTGGCGCAAATGCTAGGTGCGTTGTGGGGTAGCGCGGCTGCTTGAGGGAAATGATGGCCGCTCTGGAGGGGCTGCTTGGGCTGGGTTGGTTGGTGTTTGTGGGGGGCCTCAGGCTACAGGGCTTGCGAATCGTCGTTGCTGACCTAAAATTTGCCAACGGTGGGGGGCTGTCGTGTTACCCTAGTTGAGTAAAAACGGGATGTAGCGCAGCTTGGTAGCGCACTTCGTTCGGGACGAAGGGGCCGTGGGTTCGAATCCCGCCATCCCGATTTGTCAAGTAACGGTTTAGCTGTCGTTGCTAACACTTGTACGTTCCGGAACTATTTGTCATCGTTCCGGAGTTAGTGTCGTTTTAACTAGATTGTTACTAGACAACAATTAGCCTCTCAAGCGGCATAGCTACGAATCTCAACCTCGGCACCATTAGCGATCGCCGCTTCTGCTCGTTCCAATAACTTCCCAGTTACCTCATCGCCGAGGTAGTATTCGCCGCAGTTATCACAGACCTCCGCAGGCACCCGTTTAAACACGACAATTGCACCTTCTCGTTCCAGAGTGACCGTAACCAGGCCAGTTTGAGTCGTACCTTGTTTGCAAATTACACAGTTCATACTTTTTTCCGAGTTTTGAAGTCAGCTTGCCATAGCTCTACATCTGGCTCATAGACAGTTACAACATATATTGTTTGCGTCTCTGCATCCTTCGCCACCACAGCATGAATCGGACGCTGGCTGACCATGTTCAGCATTAGATAACTAGGATAAGGGCGGTCTTCAGGATATTCAGCAATCACTTCCCCATAGTCTAGAACTGCTTTCACCTCGTCTCGGCTAATTTTGCGCTGAAACATTTGCTTAACAGCATGACCTGAAAAAACGACTTTCTGGTAATCCACCCCGATTTGGCTCTTAGATAGAACTAGCTTCACGATTGTCGAAAAGATTCTTGGGTTCTATTGGAACCCAAGAATCTAGATTTACGTTAACTCACTTAGCGATGGTTCTAAAGAGTCGGTCTTTGACCATCGCGTCTCAGCAGACTAAACACCTCGCCTTGGGCCGGCGTAATCAAAATTCCCGACCGCGGTATTGCAATCAACTGGCTCCAGGTCATTTGGTCGGCGTAGTTCAGCACATGCAGCTGGTTGATGGTGGCGCGCACCCCTTCCGGTGAGCCAATCACCAGATGGCGCAATCGCTCGCGCCCCGGCTGCACTTCAGGATTCGCCAGCAGCAGCGGATTGGTCGCCTGCCGGTTCTGGGCAGACGACACCAAATATGGCAAACACAACATAATTCAGGGATTCCTTACTAACGATGGGTAGGAATCCCAAAAACTTGGCCGCCCCAGACATGTGCAGTTAAGGACGGCCAGGTAAAATCACCTTAGCCTCCGAGACAGCAGTACCTGTCGACGGGGTTAGCCGCTGGTTGGTGTTCGCAGCACCTTCCAGTGGCGTTAGACCAAATTTCTGGGACGTTCAGACTGCACGCACACAGCTTTAGCAGAGTAATTTAATCCAATCGCGCACCAGACGCAAGTAAGAATTGTTACCGTCTTCTAGAAACCTTAGATGCCATCGTTGGGCCTGCCCCCCGGCTTCCTTGAAATCTTGAGCCAGGGCTATTGTGGGGGTTGATTAGCGACAGCGCTCGTCTATATAAGGTCATCGCATGGCCAGTGACGTTTTTCGACGGGGCGGTGGGAAGATGCGATCGAGCTCTGTCAGATCTGAGGTGGTAAGCGTCAGCTCTAGAGCCGCACGATTTTCTTGAATGTGGTCTGGATTGGTGGCTTTTGGAATGGCGATCATGCCCTCCTGATGGAGCAGCCATGCCAGAGCCACCTGGGTCGGCGTAGCCCTATGACGGTCGGCAATCGCCTTGAGCTGAGAATTTTGAAACAGGCCCTTTTGCTCAGCCGGGGAATGCCCAACGGGGGAATAGGCCATGGTTGGGATATTGCGATCGCGGCTCCAGGGCAGCAGATCCCACTCGATGCCACGGTTCATTAAGTTGTACAGCACTTGATTGGTGACGATCTCATCGCCGCCGGGCAACGCGATCGCCTCTTCCATGTCGTTGCGATCGAAGTTGCTGACCCCGTAGCTCTGAATCTTGCCGGCCTGCTTGAGGGATTGAAGCCCCGCCAGCGTCTCTGTCAGCGGTACTGCCCCCCGCCAGTGCAGCAGATAGAGGTCGAGGGAGTCGGTCTGAAGCCGCTTTAGGCTGCGATCGCAGGCCTCTACCACCCCCTGGCGAGTGGCATTGTGCGGATAGACTTTGCTGACCAAAAAGACTTCATCGCGCCGTCCGGCAATGGCTTCGCCCACCACCTTTTCCGCACCCCCCTCGCCGTACATCTCTGCAGTGTCAATCAGCGTCATCCCTAAATCGAGGCCAAGGCGCAGCGCTGCCACCTCTGCCTGGCGCTGGGCATGGTTTTCGCCCATTTTCCAGGTTCCCTGTCCCAATGCAGGTACCGATTGTCCTGAGGGTAAACTCACAAGTTTCATGATCTGGATGCTCTCAATATTGCTATCCCGCTTGGCTAAACCGTTCGATCATGGCCCAATCCTAGGTAAGTTTATGACCGGCGGTTCGGCCAAAACCCTTGTATATCTCGTGGGATAGCCATCTTGGCCATCCTGGACTTGGAGGACAGCCGAGACGGCTATCCGACTCAACCACAAGCAATCCCATCAAATTCCGAGAGCCCCAATTTTGGCAGCCGCTTGACCGGGCCTGAGCACTGTCTTGATATCGTTACTGTCTTTTCGACTTTGATGCCTTGGCTCACAATAGTTGCTTCCTATGAGTACTTTGGTCTTAACACCACGTTGACTCTGCCATGCGCAAGTAACTATTAGAAAAGTGAGAGCCAGTGCGCTGGGTTTTCAAACATGTTCAACGGATGTACCAAGCACCACCTCTCTCAATGGGCCTATCTTGATGGGCTTATCTTGGACCTTTGCCTAACCTAGGCATCAACCAGAAAGATCCCGCACCAGTTCTGTGATTGCCAGCTGATAAAAAAGCGCGTAAGGGTTGAAATCTACGAAGTAAATTTACAAGCTTTTACTAAAGAAAACTAACTTTCTAATTCACCTATTCTGCTCGTTAGCTAAGGTTCACCAAATCAGCATTAGGGAGTAGGTGCCTTAAATTCTAAAACCAGTACTGACTAATGCTAGGCGCAACGGTTACCGGTAGTATTTGAGCAATGTTTTGGCAACTCCCCGGTGAACGATCCATTAAACTTTGCGGCCCTCTCCCCCACCGCCTACGCCGATGCCTTGGGGCGTGAGCACTGTATGGATAGGGGCATTCGAGAACTGTGGCCCCGCATTCCCCGGCTGGCTGGCCCCGCCTACACCGTTAGCTGCCCACCGGGCGATAACCTGATGCTGCACGCCGCCATTTACCGGGCCGCCCCTGGTGCGGTGATAGTGGTGCAGGCGGGTGACGCTGACTACGCCATGGCGGGAGGTAATGTTTGTGCGATCGCCCAAAATCGAGGCATTGCAGGCTTTGTGGTCGATGGCGTGATTCGCGACTTGGCTGAGGTGCGCGAGGCTCAGTTTCCGGTATTTGCGCGAGGGGTAATGCCAGTGCCGGGGAAAAAGCAGCAGTTGGGCACGCTGAACCAGGCGATCGTCTGTGGGGGAGTGTGGGTCAACCCCGGAGATATTGTCGTGGCCGACGAAGAGGGTATTGTTGTGATTCCAGCGGCTCAGCAGGCGGCGGTTTGGCAGATGGCTCAGCAGCGCACCGACCAGGATGCCGCCCAGTCGCTAGCGGATTGGGAAACCAACCACCGCGCCAAAGTCGAGCGGATGTTGCAGGACCTGGGTTTTGAGCCAGGGGGGTAAACCCTTTCCTCAAGCACCACCCATGCAAATCCCGCAATGGCTGACCTAACCCCATGAAAGTTGATGTTTTCAAAGTCGCCCAAGCGGCCCCAGATTTTACCCTGGTCAACCGCGTCGAAGTTAAGTGACCAACAGCCGTAGTCGCGTTGGTTAGCCCCTCACCCGGCTTGCCGCCCCTCCTACAGAGAAGCGGCTTGAAACAGAGTTAGCCCCAGCAGACCGACTAGCCCCAGCACACTGGGCAGAGTGACCCACAAGAGGTTACGGGCGTCGTTGTGCGATCGCGGTGAATCCTGAAGCAGCCTGGCATCGTTCATGGCTATAAACACCGATGGGTAAACAGTACAGCGGAGAAACGGAATGCTCTCGGTCTTGCCCCAAACCTGGGGTGCAATCAGCCCTACTTCTTCAGAATCCGGTGGAGAATCTCTTGCTTGAGCCGAATCAACTCTGGGTTAGCCAGGTCGCGGGGGCGAGGCAAATTGACCGCCACATCTAGCTCAATGCGACCGTTTTGAATCACCACGACGCGATCGGCCAGCACCACTGCCTCTTCGACATCGTGGGTCACCAGCAGGGCGGTAAACCTTTGCTCTTGCCACAGGGTTTCAATCAGCCGCTGCATGTCTATGCGGGTGAGGGCATCGAGGGCACCCAGGGGTTCGTCCAGCAGCAAGAGATGGGGCTGCGTCACCAAGGCCCGCGCCAGGGCCACCCGCTGCTTTTGCCCCCCCGACAGCACCGTCGTCCAGTCTTTGGCGCGGTTGTCGAGGCCCACCTGCTGCAAGGCCCAGTGGCTGCGAGGGCGCGCCTGCGAACTCAGACCCAGAGAAACGTTCTCTAAAACATTGCGCCAGGGCAGCAGACGCGCGTCTTGAAACATGACCCGCGCCTTGGCGTTCAGCCCGGCCAACCGCTGGCCATCGAGCTTGATCTCGCCGTGGGAAGGGTCTTCTAACCCAGCCAGCAACCGCAGCAGCGTGCTCTTGCCGCAGCCGCTCTTGCCGACAATGGCCACAAATTCCCCCGGCGAAATTTCCAGGGAAAAGCGATCGAGCACCGTCAGGTCGCCAAAGGCTTTGGTCAAGTTGTTGATCCAAATGTGGCTGCCGTAGGTGGTTTGGGAGTGGGTTGAGGGGGTTTGGGTGTAGGTCATGGGAGTGGGGAGTGGGAGGGTAGGGGGTAGCGGGTAGGCGGGTAGGGAGTGGATGGGTGGATGAGTGGATGGGTAGGGAGTGGGGGAGTAGGGGAGTGCAGGAGTAGGGGAGTGCACTTGGGCGATAAATCAGTTCATCCACCCATCCACCCTCCTACCCATCCACTCTCCCACCCCTCTACTTCAAGTTCTGACTGGGGTGCCAGGCGATGGTGATCTTCTCTAGCCAGCGCACGGAGGAGTCGGCGAGTTTGCCTAGCAGGGCGTAGAGCAAAATGGCGACTACCACCACATCGGTCTGCATAAATTCGCGGGCGTTCATGGCCATATAGCCAATGCCGGAGCTGGCGGCAATCGTCTCGGCCACAATCAGGGTGAGCCACATGTTGCCGAGGGCGTAGCGCAGGCCCACCAGCATGCTGGGCAGGGCACCGGGCAAAATAATTTGCGAGAATAGCTGGCGGCGGCTGAGGCCATAGACGCGGCCCATTTCAATCAGCCCGGGGTCGATGGCGCGAATGCCGTAGAAGGTATTGACGTAGATGGGAAACAGTACCCCCAGGGCCACCAAAAAAATGCGGGCTTCGTCGCCGATGCCAAACCACAAAATCACCAGGGGAATCATCGCCAGGTGGGGGATGTTGCGAATCATTTGAATGGAGCTATCAGCAAGCAACTCGGCGGGGCGAGAGACGCCGTTCAAAACGCCAAAAAAGAGGCCAATGCTGCCGCCGATCAAGAACCCCACCACGGCCCGCCAGGCGCTAATGGTCACATGCTTAAACAGTTCGCCGCTGAGGGTGAGGCGAATGGCCGCCTGCACCACCTCGGTCGGGGCGGGCAAAATGCGGCTGTTGATCAACCCGATCTGGGCCAAGACTTGCCACAGCAGAATTAGGGCGATGGGCACCACCCAGGGAATGATGTTATCCCAGGGAACCCGGGCGAGCAGATCAGAAGGTGTATCTCTACGGTGGATGGTTTGCATGGTTCAAGCGTTGTCAGAGTATGAGTAACAACCGGGGCCGGAAAATGCGGTGTTTATACCCACTAGCGTTGGGTATAGGTTTCTAACCCTGCTGTGGCGGGGCAGAGAACTTCACTGACCTCTAGTTCTTTAGGGATGGCTTTTTGGGAGTACATCCAGTCGGCACGGTCCTGTAGGTCGGTTAGCACTTGGTCAGTAAGGGGATGGATCGTTTCAACCTGCTTGCGAGTGCCGAGCTGATTGACGACGGGAAGTGCGAGGTCTGTCGATGCGCCAAAGGCCTTGGCAGCTTCTTCGGGGTTGTTGGCGGCCCAGTCGGCCTCTTTGACAATTTCGGCAAACGTGGCCTCAACTACCGCAGGCTTTTGGGCTAGGGTGTTTTGGTGTACCACGTAGAGGCCGTAGTGGGAGGCGGCTTCGCCGGAGGCGATGGAGCGCAGCTCATGCTCTACTTCGGCGATCGCCACATTGGGCTCCCACACTGACCAGGCATCGACATGGCCCTGGGTGACGGCGGGTAGGGCATCGGTGGGGCCAAGGTAAACCCGCTCAACCTGTTCCACAGGAACGTTGGCATCGGTTAGAACTCGCAGCAAAAGGTGCTCGCCCCAGCCACCGCGATTAACCGCAACTTTTTTGCCCACAAGGTCCTGGAGCGACTGAATGGGCGAGTCGGCAGCGACCAGGATGGCTTCAGCTTCAGGAATGGGAGCCTGGTAGGCCAGCACACAGACGGGGGTACCCCCTACCAATCCTGAAATGCCGGGGATATCGCCTCCGGCGCTGATGTCTACAGAGTTGGCATTGAAGGCTTCTAACACCGGGGCAAAGGCGGGAAATGGCCCCACCCATTCCACCTGAATGTTTTGCTTGGCGAGTTCTGCCTCTAGCACGCCCCGTTGGCGAATGATGGGTAACAGCCCCCAGCGCACGTAGCCAATGCGAATGGTCTCAGGGGCAGCGTTGGTCGGGGCGGCGGCAGATTCGGCAGTGGAGGCTGAGGGCTGGGTGGCGTTGTCGGTCGAGGCCGCACATCCCCCGATCGCCAGTCCTGCTACGACGACAGCGGCCAGGGTTTTGAAGGTCGACTGTTGTAGCCAAACGGTCGGTCGGTGATAGCGGGTCATACGGAAACTCCTGGGGTATAAAACTCTGGAGCAAATAATTTTGGAGCAGACAACTCCGCACCCGGTGCCCTGGGCAATGCCAGGTGATCGCGCAGGGTATTGCCGCTGTAGCTCTGGCGAAATAGCCCCCGCCGCTGCAGCTCGGGCACGACCGTTTCTACAAAGTCGATGAAGGCACCGGGCAAGTAGGCGGGGGAGATCATAAACCCGTCGCAGGCATCGGCTTGGAAGAAGGCTTCGAGCTGATCGGCGATCTGGGTGGGGGTGCCTACGATTTGGGGGATGAGTACGCTGGCCCCGTAGCGCTGGCCAATCTCGGCCAGGGTGGTGCCTTCGGCGCTGAGGTGCTGTACCAAATCCCAAATGCCGCGCATGCCCTGGATATCTAACTCTTTTAAGGGCTGGTCGAGGGGATGCTGGGAAAAGTCGTAGTTGAGATGGTTAGAGAGGGTCGAGAGACCTACCAGGGGGTTGACCAGGTTGTTGTGTTCAGCTTGCTTTTGACGGGCGATCGCCTCGGTTTCGCCCACAAAGGGCATCGCCCCCAGCAAGATTTTGCACTGCTCGGGCGATCGCCCCTGGGCCTGCACGCGCCCCTTGAGATCGCTGTAGAACTGCTGCGCCTGGGCCAGGGTGGGCTGAATGGCAAACACCACCTCGGCCCAGCGGGCGGCAAACTCGCGCCCCCGACCCGACGCTCCCGCCTGGATTAGCACCGGCTTTCCCTGGGGGCCAGGCGGCACATTCAGCGGCCCCCGCGACTGAAACCAGTCGCCCTGGTGGTGGATGTAGCTCACCTTGTCGGGGTCGGCGAAGATGCCCCGCTCCCGGTCAAGCACCAGGGCATCGGTCTGCCAGCTTTCCCACAGTTGGCAGGCCACCTCTAGAAACTCATCGGCGCGATCGTAGCGCTGGTCGTGCTCTAGGTGGGTTTTGACGCCAAAGTTTTGGGCCTCGCCATCGTTCACTGAGGTGACGATATTCCAGGCGACGCGGCCATAGGTGAGGTGGTCGAGGGTGGCAAAGCTGCGGGCCACGCTGTAGGGGTGAGCATAGGTGGTGGAGACGGTGGCCCCCAGTCCCAGGTTCTGGGTAGTAGGGGCGATCGCTGCCAGCAGCGGTAGGGGATCTAGCCGCACAGCATCTTGATCGCCGTAGCGCACCCCCACATCAAAGCTGTGGCCGTAGCTCTCAGATACCGCCAGCCGATCGGCAAAAAACAGCAGATCAAACTTGCCCCGCTCCAACACCTGGGCGATTTGCTGATACGCCTCGGGCCGCAAAAAGTCGAAGCGCGACCGAGGGTGCCGCCATAGCGCGTGGCTGTGGGCCACAGGCCCCGCAATCATAAATGCCGCTAGATGGAGTTGGCGCATGGGCTTTGGCCTGCTAAATCCTGCTGAGTCTTATAAACCTAAGGTCTGGCGAAATCTGCGCAGCTCTAGCCGTAAAAATCGGGGGTGGGTAGCTCTCGGTTGAGCGCCCAGTTGCCCACCGCGCGAATTTTGTAGTCGACTGGGTCGTGCAGGGTGAAGGTGCGGAGGTTGCGCCAGTAGCGGTCAAAGCCGTAGTCGGCAGAGGTGGCGCGGGTGCCCATGACATCAAAAATTTTGTTGACCAGGGCCAGGCCGTTTTGAGTGACAAAGGCTTTGGCGGTGGCAATGGCCACGGCGCATTCGCCCCGCTCTTCGGCGGTGAGGGCATAGCCCTTTTCCCAGGCGGCCTGCACTAACGCGGTGGCGCGATCGGTAAGCAGGGTGGCGGCTTCGAGGGCGATCGCCATTTCGCCGTAGTGTTGCAGAATGTAGGGATCTTCGGTGGCCGATTCGACCTTAGACCCCGGCCAGGCCCGCGTCTGGCTGCGGGTATAGGATCGCGCCGCCTCAAAGGCCCCCTGGGCCACCCCCAGATAGATGTTGGTGAAGGTGATTTGGGTGAGGCAGGAGCGAAAGGTGCGAAACACCTCATTGCCTGCGGGAGGAGCCAAGATTTCATCGGCGGCCACCCACACATTGCTAAAGCGAATGTTGCCGCTGTCGGTTTGCCGCTGGCCCATGTTGTTCCAGTCGCCCTGCACCTCAACGCCCTCGCGCTGGGTGGGCACGATCGCAATCCGAAAGCCCTCTACACCCTCCTGCACCGTGCTGAGCGGAATCACATCGGAATCGACGGAGCCGGAGCAAAAGCTCTTGGTGCCGTTGATGCGAAAGCCCGCTCCATCGGGAGTGAGAATGACTCGGCGATCGAGCGGGTTGAAGCCGTTGCACCAAAACCAGTTGTGCTGGGCGGTTTGGCTATAGTAGTGAGCCGCCTGCTCGGGGTTGCCAAACACCTGGGGTGCTACTACCCCCAAATGCTGGTATGAAAACAGGTGGGCAATAGAGCTATCCACCTGGGCAAAGCGGCGGGTAATACGCATAGCTGTTTCCCAATCTGCCCCGAGGCCGCCATACTGGGCTGGGATCACCAGCTTCAGCAGATTGCTCTGGCGCAGGCGATCGCGCTCTGCCTGGGCCGTGCCCCCCTGGCGATCGCGCTCCACCGCCGTGGCGGCAAATTCATCGACCAGGGTATCAACCCAGGCATCGATAGCTTGCGCGTTAGCGTGAACTTGGGACTGAAGCGGAGGCGAGGTGAGCAGCGGCATAGGTAAAGATGTTGAACAATAAACTTAATGTATGGCCATTGGCCTAGACGGCCGTGAGCACGGCGGGGAGCGATCGCACCAATCCCTCTAGCGAACTCCGCAGGCGCGCTTCCAAATCGGGGTCGTGAAACTCAATGCCGCCCGTCTCTAGCCGCTGAAATTGCGTATCGACTAGATACACGCCCTGGAGAATGTGGGTAGCGCCGAGCACCCCCAGCACCGGGTTGAGGGCGTAGTCGATCGCCAGCAAATGCGCCAAAGTTCCTCCAGTGGCGATCGGCAAAACCGGCTTGCCCACCAGCACCTTTTGAGGCAGCAGGTCGAGAAAGGCTTTGAGAATGCCGGTGTAAGCCGCTTTGTAAACGGGGGTAGAAATAATCACCGCATCGGCGGCAGCAACCTGGGCCGATGCCGCACTGATCGCCGTACTGTCAAACCTGGCGTGGAGCAAATCTTCGGCGGGCAGATCGCGCACCAGCAGAATCTCTAGCTCAACCCCCTGGGTTTTCAAAATTTTCTGCGCCTCTTCCAGCACCGCGTAGGAGCGGGAGGGATGGGAGGGGCTACCGGCGATCGCAACAACTTTTGTCATACCTAAACCTCAAAAAAATTTGGACAATGAACGCTAACTTTCGGCTGTTTCCATCCCCCCACCCCCTACCCCTCTACCAACTTCACAGCTCCACCAAATCCAGCTCTGGCGTCAGATCGAGATCACCAATCAGCTGCTCCTTTAACCGCTGAAACTCGAGACTGGTGCGGCGACGGGGGCGGGGCAAATCCACCACCAGCTCGCGGTGAATGCGGCCTGGGTGCGGCCGCAGCACGATGATGCGATCGCTCAGCACCAGCGCCTCCTCAACATCGTGGGTGACCAGCAGCAGAGTGGGATGGTCTTCAGCCCAAATATCCAGCAGGTGGTCTTGCAGCTGGGTGCGGGTAAAGGCATCGAGGGCGCTGAAGGGCTCATCGAGCAGCAGCAGGTTGGGCTGGGTGACCAGGGCGCGGGCGATCGCCACCCGCTGCGCCATCCCTCCCGAAAGCTGTCGCGGCAGGGCCTCGGCAAAATTGGTTAGATGTACTTTCTGCAACACCTGCGCGGTGCGCCACTGTTGCTCTAGCCGGGGCAAATCTTTGAGGCCAAACTGAATATTCTCGGCCACCGTCAGCCAGGGCATCAGCCGAGCCTCTTGAAAAATCAGCCCCACCTTTGGGTGCGGAGCGGTAATGACCTCCCCGTCGATCAACGCCGCCCCCAGGGTGGGAAAATCTAGCCCCGCAACAATACGCAGCAGCGTGCTCTTGCCGCACCCACTGGTGCCCACCAGGCTGACCACTTCCCCCGGTTTGATCGCCAGATCAATGCCCTCTAGGGCCAGTAGGCCGTTGTCGAATTGCTTGTGGACGTTCTCGATGTAAAGCATGGGCGAGGGTGGAGAGGGTGGATGGGTAGGGGGTGGATGGGTGGGAGGGTGATGGGGTAAGGCTGTAGGGGTTTAAGTTTTGAATTAGGAACTTTGAGTTTTGAGTTAGGAACTTTGAGTTTTGAGTTAGGAACTAAAAACTTAAAATTCAAAACTTTTGTCATCCTCTTGCTCCATAGGAGTCCTGCCAGTACAGCAGGCGCTGACTGATCGCCGACAGTCCTGAATCGGTGAGTTTTCCTAGCAGCGCAAACAGCACAATGCTGGCGATGATCACGGCGGGACGGCCGGTGGTTTGGCCGTCGATCAGCAGGTAGCCCAGTCCCTGGCTGGCTCCCATGAGTTCGGCGGCGACCACAAACATCCAGCCCAGCCCTAAACCATTGCGGAGCCCGACTAAGTAAGCTGGCAGCGTAGCGGGGAGGAATACCCGGCGCACGAGCTGGAGCTGGCTGAGGCGATAGATTTTGCCGACCTCTACCAACTTGCGATCGACTCCCTGAATGCCGCTCATCAGGTTGAGGTAAACCGGGAAGAACACCCCCACCGCAATCAGCGTCACCTTCGAGCTTTCATAAATGCCCAGCCAGAGAATAAACAGCGGCACCCAGGCGATCGAGGGGATGTTGCGCAGGGCCTGCAACAGCGGGTCTAAATAGGCATGGGCCGTGCGGGAGTAGCCCGTCAGTGCCCCCAGCACCGTCGCCACCAGGGTGCCAATGCCAAACCCGAGCACGACTCGGTAAAGGGTAATGCCCACGTGACGCAACAGCTCGCCGCTGCGGGCCATCGTCAAAATGGTCTGCAACACCGTCGTGGGGGCAGGCAGCAGATTGGGGGCTACTAGCCCGAGCCGAGAGAGCAGTTCCCAAGCGACTACCAGTGCGATCGGCAGTAGCCAGCCCTGGAGAGAGCGAGGAATGGCGAGGCGCTGTTTGGTCGGGCGACGGAGGGAGAGGGAGGACATTGGAGTGGATAGTGGAGGGTGAGGGGTGGATGGGTAGGGGGTAAGGGGTGGATGGTAGGGGGGTGAGGGTAGAGGGTGAAGCAGATTTCACTACTCATCCACTCCCTGCTCATCTACTCATCTACCCCCTACCCTCCTTCCACCGAGTGAATCGCCGACACGAGTCGCTGCCGTAGGCGGATAAACTCCGGCATGGTGCGCAAGTCGCTAATGCTCATGGATTTGAGCACGTCGCGGAAGGGGTTGGAAATTTGCTGGACGATACGGCCGGGGTGAGCATGCATTACGACGATGCGGGTGGCCAAAATCATGGCTTCTTCGACATCGTGGGTGATGAAAAAGATGGTTTTTTGAGTCTGCTGCCAGATTTTGTGCAGGTGCATCTGCATCAATTCGCGGGTGAGGGCGTCGAGGGCACCGAAGGGCTCATCCATAAGCACAACTCGGGGAGTAGCGGCTAGGGTGCGGGCGATCGCGGCTCGCTGCTGCATACCTCCAGAGAGCTGATGGGGCAGACGCTGGCTGGCCTCGGTGAGTCCCACCAAGTCAAGATAGTATGCAACTCGCTGTCTGAGAGTGAAGTCGGGTTCGCCCTGCATTTTAGGGCCAAAGCCCACGTTGTCGGCAATGGAGAGCCAGGGCAGCAGGTTGGGTCGCTGAAACACAACTCCCACTTCGGCAGTGGGGGCGCTGTGAGATTTGCCGCCAATATAAACCGCCCCGGCAGTGGGGGGCTGATAGCCCGCCAGCACCCGCAGCAGCGAAGTTTTGCCGCAGCCCGATGACCCCAGCACGCAGACAAAATCCCCGGCAATGAGGTCGAGGTTAATGTTTTGCAGGGCCTCGACCCGCTGAGCCCCATGACCAAAATGCAGGTTAATATCCCGTAGGGCCACGACGACATCTTGAGACAAAGACGGGCTTTGAGTAGTAACTGGGCTGGTGGTGCGGCTAGAAAACGCCATGGTTGGTTGCCTTAAGACTTGAGGGTGTCGTTGCGCAGGTGTTGCTGAAAGGTAGTGATATCGGCGGCCCGATCAATCGCTTTTTGCTTCACCAAAAATTCGGCAGAATCTTTCAGCACATCGGCAAAGTCACCAGGCTGGTCGGGAGTGCCCAAAAACTTCGCGTCAGCCTGCTCTGCGGAAGTGAGCCAGATGATGCCCTTAGAGCTGGCCAGCGATTCTTCTGGCGTCAAACCCAACTCTTTGGCTAGGGCCTCAGCCGCTTCATCAGGGTTGGCGCGATAAAACTCCACCGCTTCATCCAGCACGGCGATGTACTGGCGCAGCGCATCGGTATGGTTTTGGGCAAAGTCTTTGTGCACTAGGCCCACGTCGGCGGTGAGTACGCCGCGATCGGCCAAATCTGCAGAGGTCGTAAGAATCTGGCCGCCATCGCTGACCAGTCGGGTGAGGTGAGGCTCCCACACGTAGGCGGCATCAATATCGCCCCGCTGCCAAGCAGCCACCAAATCCTGGGGCTGCAGGTCGAGCAGCGTGAGACTGGCTGAGTCAACGCCGTCTTGCCCCAGCAGAGCCAGCAGGCTGAAGTGGGTGGTAGAGCCAAAGGGTACCGCCACCTTCTTGCCCGCCAAATCCTTTGTGCTGGCGATGCCGTCGCGCACCGCTAGCGCCTCGGCATCGCCGATCACGTCGTGAATGAAATACACCTCATAGGGCAACCCCTGGGAAATGCCGACGGCCACAGGCACCGACCCCGCCAGCCCAAAATCAATGCCGTTAGCGGCAAAGGCGGTGTTGACATCCCGCCCCGAGTCAAAGCTGGAGTACTGAACCTTGCTGTTGGGAAAGGCTTTTTCGGTCAAGCCCAGGGCCTTGGCTAACAGCTCAGCGTTGGGAATTACCTGGTAACCGATGCGAATTGTTGCCGGAGCCGCGACGCCGGAGCTACCCTCAGCATTCGCCGAATCAGCGGCGCTATCAGTCGGAGTGGTAGTGGTGGGCGCGCAGCTTGCCGCAATCAGCGGCAGGCTGACACCGGCTAAGCCGTAGAGAAAATGGCGTCGTCTGAGGGGCATGGCGTGTGTCCTTTTTGAGGGGTAGGGGGTGGATGGGTGGGAGAGTGAATGGGTGGGTGGATGGGTGAGGGGTAGGGGAGTAAATTCAAAACTTAAAATTCAAAATTCAAAACTTACTCCCTACCCATCTACCCCCACTCCCCACCCCCTACTCCCTACCCACCCAGGTCAGGTGCGATCGCATCACCCAGCGCAGCAGCCAGTCCAACGCCACGGCGATGCCGCCCATGATGAAAATGCCGACAAAGATGACATCGCTGCGCAGGAATTTGCTGGCGTCGAGCACCATCCAGCCGATGCCGGAGACGGCGGCGACCATTTCGGCGGCGACCAGGGTGGTGTAGGCAAAGCCGATCGCGGTGCGTAGCCCAGTGAATAGATCTGGCAGCACCGAGGGAAAGATCACATAGCGAAAGATTTGCCAGCGGTTGGCCCCCAAAGATTGGGAGCCGAGAATGCGATCGCGGGGCACCCGCTGCACCCCCGCCACCGCCGCAATAAATAGTGGTGCAAAGGCCGCTAAAAAGAGCAGAGCAATCTTCGAGGCATTCTCAATGCCCAGCCAGATTACCAGCAGGGTGTAGTAGGCCAGGGGCGGCAGGGGGCGATAGAACTCGATCAGCGGCTCAACTACGGCTCGCAGTTTGTCAAAGGCTCCGCAGGCCATACCCAACGGCACCGCAATCAGCACCGCCAAAACCAGCGCTACCCCCAACCGATAGAGGCTTTCCCAAATGTGAAAGAGCAGCGGCACGCCTTTGTAGCCATTCACCACAATGTCCACAAAGGCTTTCAACACTGCCTCTGGGGTCGGCAAAAATAACGGACTCACCCAGCCTGCGTGGCTCGCCACCCACCACAACCCCAGCACCGTTGCCACCGAGGCCAGAGAAATCCAGCCGTCACCAGCCAACCACCGCCGCCGAATGGGGCGGGCTGAGGTGATTGAGGTTGGGGAGGCGGGAGAAATCATTGGGGTGGGGGGTGGATGGGTCAGGGGGTGGGGGAGAGAAGTGTTGAGTGTTTAGTTTTGAGTGCTTAATTCAAGGCATAAACTCAAAACTCAAAATCCAAAACTTAAAACTTTCTTCCTACCGGGCTGCGACTTTTTCGATAAATTGCGGATCGACTAGAGAATCTACGACGGCGTTCACGTCGGTGTTAGCGGGCACTACACCGCTCTTTTTCAGCACGTCTCCGGCGGCGGCGATAGTGTCTTTGTGGACGGTGCCAATCACGCTATTTGACAGGTCGGTGCGCTCAAGCTGTTTGGCGGCCACATTTTTCTCGAGCCCTGCTGCTTCGGCCAGAATCAATTCGAGTTCTGCCGGGTTTTCGAGGGACCACTGCCGGGCTTTTTCGTAGGCGGCTAGCACGCGCTCTACGTAGGCGGGGTGGGTGTTGGCAAACTCTTCTCGCACGTTGAGAAAGCCGTAGGTGTTGAGGTCGGGGTTGCGGAAGAAGAGTTTAGACCCCTGCTCTAGCTCGGTTTTGGCCATGTGGGGGTCAAGGCCAGCCCAGGCATCGACATCGCCGCGCTCTAGGGCTGTTCTGCCATCGGCGTGCTGCAGCTGCACGACTTCGAGATCGCTTTCAGAGAGCCCGACTTGGTCGAGGGCGCGCAGCAAGAAAATGTGGGGGTCGGTGCCCTTGGTGGCGGCGACCTTTTTGCCTTTCAGGTCTTCGACTTTGCTGATGCCGGTGTCGGGGCGGGTGACCAGGGCCGTCCACTCAGGTTTGGAGTAGATGTAGACCGACTTGATCGGGTTGCCGTTGGCTTTGCCCAGCAGAGCAGCGGCCCCGGCGGTAGAGCCAAAGTCAATGCTGCGGCTGTTGAGCAGTTCTAGGGCTTTGTTGCTGCCCTGGCTTTGCACCCATTCCACGTTGACGTTGTCTTTGGCCAGGTCTTCTTCTAGCCAGCCTTTGGCTTTGAGCACTAGGCTAACGGGGTTGTAGTAGGCAAAATCGATTCGCACCGCGCTGGGCGCTGCGGCAGCGGTAGCCCCTGAACTAGTGGCGTTGCTGCTGGGAGAGGGTTGGGCGCAACCGTTCAGCACCGCTATGCAAAAGGCGGTAGTGATGGCTAACATGCCTCGCAGCCACTGCCGCCTACCCACCCGGCTGAGGGGACGAATCTGTAGGGGCGAAAATCGAAGACTACGGAAACGGAGCATTGCTATACCTACGCTGAGTCAAAAAGGAAAACGAATTAGAAAATGCCGAGGCTGAGAAATGAATTCTCGGCAGTAGAGCTAGCGCTACCCCTAGCGGAAGAGTTGGTCGTACTCGGGGCCGACTTGCCAACCGAAGGCTTTGGTGAGTCGGTTAGAAAGGCCAAACTGGGCGGCAATTTCAGCGGCTTCGAGGATGGCGCGATCGCTCAATCCGACCGCCCTTAATGGCTCTAGCTCTGATGGATCTAGGTCGCGGGCGAGCTGACTGATTAGCACCGCAAAGTCAGCCAGGGCTTGCTCGCGCGGGGTCAGCTCCAGATTTTCGCGATTGGTCACCAGGTCATCGGCAAAGGCGGCATCGCCGGTCACTTCTCGCAGCGCCGCTTTGTGGGTGGTGACGCAAGATTGACAGTGGTTGGTGGCGGAAGAAACGACGGCAATAATTTCGCGCTCTTTGGCAGAGAGTTCGCCTTCGCCATACATCAGCTCGCGGTAGTAGTTGAACCACAGCCGCAGGTGCTCAGGAATCAGCGAAAACCCTTTGAAGTAGGGATGCACCAGGCCAAGCTTTTTCCGCTGATCGGCGAAGATGGCCTGAATATCGGCGGGCAAGCTGGCCTCATCAGGCACGTTCAGCCAGGAGGTGGGGTTAGCTGAGGACAGGGTTGGGGCGGGTGGAGTGAGGGATTGAGTCATGGGAAGTTTCCTGAATGGGTAGGGTTAGGAATATTGGGTGGGGGTGGGGTAGACGCCGTTGAGGAACCAGTTGCCGGTGTCGCGCAGCTTGTAGTCGGCGGGGTCGTGGAGGGTGAAGGTGCGCAGGTCGCGCCAGTAGCGATCGAACCCGTATGCGGTGGCGGTGGCGCGGCTGCCGGTGACTTCAAAAATGCGATTGGCAATTTCTAGCCCTACTTTGCTGGCGAAGGCTTTGGCGGCTCCGACCCGCACCGCCACTTCTCCCCGCTCCTCGTGGGTGAGGGCATCGCCTTTGTCCCAGGCGGCCTGGACCAGTGGGGCCACGCTAGCGGCCAGTTGGTTGGCGGCCTCTAGTTGCACCCACAGATCGCCGTAGTGGTGTAGCACGTAGGGGTCGAGGGTGATGCCGCTGACCCCAGAGGTGATCCAGGGTCGGCTTTTGGCTTGGGTATATTGGCGGGCGGCCTGGAGCGCGGCTTCGGCAATGCCCAGGTAGACGTGGGTTTTGCCAAGCTGGGCCACGGGGCCGGGCAGGGTGGCAAAGGCCCCTTCAGGATCGGGGGCGGGGCCATAGATTTCGTCGGGTGCCACCCACACGTTATTGAAGCTGAGGCTGTTGCTGGCGGTGCGGCGCTGGCCAACATTGTCCCAGTCGTCCTGGATGGTGACGCCCTCGCGATCGCTCGGAATTGCCAAAAACAAGGGCAGCTCAACGCCGTCTTGCACCGCCGAAAACACCCAGCGATCGGCGGCAGGAATGCCGGTACCAAACCCCTTTTCGCCATTCAGCCGAAAGCCCTCGCCGTCGGGGGTAAGCTTGAGCCGCTCGTCGCGGGTGTTGATGGCGTTGCCCCAAAACCACTGGTGCTGGGCGGTGCCGCGATAGTCGCGCTCTTTTTGCGCCACGGTGCCGAGGGAATGGGCCAGGGTGACGAGGCCGATGTGGTTGACGTAGAGCTGGCCAATGGAGCCATCGGCTTTAGCAAGTTCTTTGACCACCTGATATAGGGTGACTAAATCGGCTCCGGCCCCGCCGTATTCCTGGGGCACAACGAGGGACAACAGGCCGAGGTCTCGCAGGCGAGACACTTCTAACGTAGGGATGCCGGCGGTGCGATCGCGCTCCACCGCACTAGCCGCTAGCTCCTGAGCCAGGGTCGCAGCGGTGGCGAGAATGCTGGATTGGTCGAGACGTTCGAGGACGGGCATGGGGGTGAGGGGGTAGGGGGTGGATGGGTAGGGAGTGGATGGGTAGGGAGTGGATGGGTAGGGGGTAGATGGGTAGGCGGGTGCGCAAGCAACTAACTCATCCACCCGTCCACTCATCTACTCCCCACCTAACTCGCTGGAGCAGGTACCTTATCGTTGGCCATAATCTCGCCAAGGGGGCTGACGTAGCGGCTGGGGGCTGCCGTGGGCAGGTTCTCCAGGGGCAGTTTGGGAAATACGAGTTCGGCGAAGCGGTAGGCTTCTTCGAGGTGGGGGTAGCCGGAGAAGATAAAGGTGTCGATGCCGAGGTTGATGTATTCCTGCATGCGTTGGGCGACGGTGTCGGGGTCGCCGACTAGGGCGGTGCCGGCGCCGCCGCGCACCAGGCCGACGCCGGCCCAGAGATTTGGGCTAATCTCGAGGCTGTCGCGGCGGCCGCCGTGGAGGGCGACCATGCGGCGCTGGCCTTCGGAGTCGGCGTGGGCTAGGGCCTTTTGAGCGGCGGCGATGGTGTCGTCATCTAGATAGCGAATCAGGTCGTTGGCGGCATCCCAGGCTTGGGAAGTGGTTTCGCGTACGATGACGTGAAGGCGAATGCCGAAGCGCAGGGTGCGCCCGTGGGCTTCAGCCAGCTGGCGCACTTCGGCAATCTTTTCGGCGACTTGGGCGGGGGGTTCGCCCCAGGTGAGGTACAGGTCTACGTGCTTGGCGGCAATTTCTTTTGCGATCGGCGAAGAACCGCCAAAATACAGTGGTGGGTAGGGGTCTTGCACGGGGGGAAACAGCAGCTTTGCGCCTTTCACTGTCAGGTGCTGGCCCTCAAAATCCACGACTTCCTGCTGCATGACGCCGCGCCAGACTTCGAGAAACTCGTCGGTGAGTTCGTAGCGCTGTTGCTTGTCGAGGTGCAAGCCGTCGCCTGCCAGCTCGTAGGGGTCGCCGCCAGTGACAACGTTGACCAACAGTCGGCCATTGGAGATGCGATCGAAGGTCGCTGCCATGCGGGCCGCCATGCCGGGAGAAGAAATGCCGGGACGAATCGCCACTAGGAACTTCATGCGCTTGGTGGCTGCGATCAATGAGGCGGCGGTGATCCAGGCGTCTTCGCAGGATTTGCCGGTGGGCAGCAGCGCCCCAGCGTAGCCCAGCTGATCGATCGCACCCGCCAGCTGCCGTAGATAGTCGGCGGTGATGGCGCGCCCCCCTACAGCGGTGCCCAGATAGCGGCCGTCGCCGTGGGTCGGTATAAACCAGTGAATGTCGAGGCTCATAGCAATGAAAAACGCAGAGAGAACAACGAAGAGAAAAGACGTAGGAGAGAGTCAGAAGCGCATGCGCAGCGTTAGAGCTGTATCGGCCCTACGTCAAGCTTGAGTGCCCTAGTGAGCATCACCTAGCCGTTCCAAATGACGGTGGAGACATCAATTTCTTTGGGAATCAGCTGTAGCTCGTAGAAGGTGTCGGCAATATCTTGCTGGTAGGTCACCACCTCGTCGGTGATGGGCTGAATGCCGTAGCCGCGCCGACTTTCCACCAGATCCAGCACGTCGGTAGGAATGCCCAGCTCGTTGGACAAAAATTTGGAGACCTCGGCCGGGTTTTCTTTGGCAAAGGTGCTGATGGTTTCAGCCTCTTCTAAAACCGCTTTAAGCACGTCGGGCTGGCTATCGGCAAAAGATTTGGTGGCGAGATAGAAGCCTCGGTTGCGGGCGATACCTTTGCCGTCGCGCAGCGTTCTGGCTCCCAGCTGCTTTTCTGCTGCTCCCTGGAAGGGATCCCAGATCACCCAGGCATCGACGCTATTTTGCTCGAAAGCCGAGCGGGCATCGCCGGGGGGCAGGTAGGCAGTCTCGACGTCGCTGTACTGCAAACCCGCTTCTTCTAGGGCTTTGACCAGCAGATAGTGGACGTTGGAACCCTTGTTGAGGGCAACTTTTTTACCCTTTAGCTCGGCGACGCTCTTAATGGGCGAATCTTTCTGCACAAGGATGGCTTCGGCAAGCGAACCAACGTCTTCCCAGGCGACGTAGACCAGGGGAGCATCGGCGGCTTGGGCAAAGATCGGCGGGGTTTCGCCCGTGTAGGCAACGTCGATGCTGCCCACGTTGAGGGCTTCGAGCATTTGAGGACCAGCGGCAAACTCATTCCAGGTGATGGGGAAAGCCTCGGCCTCAAAGCGCTTTTCGAGGAGTTTTTGGTTCTTGAGCAGATTCAGCACGGTGGATGACTTTTGGTAGCCCACCCGCAACTGCTTAGTGGCAGCGGGGGCGGCACCACCTGCACTGGCCTGGGTCGCGCCGGTCTCGGCTAGAGGCGCAGACTCGCTGCTGCAGGCCCCTACGGCCCCGGCCAAGGCCATGCCCCCCAAGAACATGCCACCTCGGCGCAGAAACCGGCGGCGAGAGGTTGACCCCCACAACGCTGAGGTTTGGGCCTGGCTATGGGAGTGGTTATAGCGAGGCGCAATCTGCAAAGACTTTTCAAACTCCGTCTTTTCAAAATTCATGGGTGGGCTCAACTTTGGTGAATGGCAATGGGGAGTTAGGCGAGGAGGTTGGCAGCAGGCCGCTTCAGCCGGGCCGAGGCAGCTGAGCTGGGGGTCCAGATCACGTCTTGCACACGCACCGCTTTGGGAATCAGCTCTAGCTCATAGAAGGCGTCGGCAATGCGCTGCTGCTCTGCGATCGCATCGGCCTGTACCGGGTCAAAAATCCAGCTGCGGCGGCGGGTCACCACATCTAAAATCTCTGGCTCCAGGCCGGTGATGGGGGCCAGCACCTCCACCACCTCGGCGGGGCTGTTGTCGGCCCACTGGGCAACTTCAGCGGTATCTTCGAGCAGGGCCACCAGTAGCGCTTCGTTGTCGGCTACAAAGGCTTTGGAGGCCAAGAAAAACTCGCGGTTGGGGGCTAGCTCTTCCCCGGTAGTTAGGGTGCGCGCCCCCACCTGTTTTTCTGAGGCCGCATAGAAGGGGTCCCAAATGCCCCAGGCATCGATGTTGTTTTGCTCAAAGGCGGAGCGGGCGTCGGCGGGGGTGAGGTTCACCGGCTCAATATCTGACCAGGCCAACCCGGCTTTTTTGAGCGCCTGCACCACCAAAAAGTGAGCGCTGGAGCCGCGCTGAAAGCCCACTTTTTTGCCCTTGAGATCGGCCAGGGTTTGCACCGGTGAATCGGCCTGCACCACAACGGCCGAACTCTTGGGTCGGGGTGCGCCGCTACCGACATAAAAAAAGGGCGTATCCGCCGCCTGGGCGAAAATCGGTGGGGCATCGCCGGTGCGGCCAATGTCGATGCTGCCGACGTTCAAAGCCTCCAGCAGGGGCGGCCCCGACTGAAACTCAATCCACTCGACGCGGGTGCCGAAGGTTTTTAGCCGCTCCTCTAGCCCGCCCCGCGCTTTGATCAAAATGAACGGGTCGAACTTTTGGTGGCCAATGCGTAGCACCTTAGCCTTGGCTTCAGTGGCGGCGGGCTGAGGTTCGGTGCTGGTGGTAGAGTCGCTACTACAGGCGGTGACCGCTGCGCTCAACCCCATGCCGCTGGCAAATAGATAGGCAAACGACTTTAGCGACTGTCGTCGGGTAAGCCCCCAAGCTCTAGGGCGATGCTGTGCCATGGCTGTGCCTCCACAAATGATCTGTTCCTGGCGCGGACCTGACCTTGCAGCAATTGCACAAAGCCGAAGCCAACCCAGGAAACTACGGTAAGTCGGTAGAAATACCGCTGTTTGCTGGCGCAGTATGGCATGGGGGCTGAGTGAAGTTCAAGTAAACTCAGTTACAAATGAAATTAAATTTCATTCAATATTTTGATCGAGTTGAAACGTTGGGTATAAAGCTTTGGGTGCAAGGCATGGTTGGCAAAAGACTTACCGGTGTCTGAGCTCTGCCAAATCTGGATGTATTGCCGCAGTTGATTTAGTTAGGACACTTTGACAGGCGAAATCCTCTGGTAGGGGCATTGCACTGCAATGCCCCTACGTCGAACCTGTCCTAAATGTGGGTGTTTGTAATGGTGAAGTTAGGCTAGGACCGTTCAATAGATAAAGGGAAAAGGGCATTCCTGCTTAAGGAGTGAGATGGAGCGGTAAGCCGTCCTGGAAGACCAACAGTTCACCGGGCTGAATGGGGGTCCAGGCCTCGTTGTCGGTCAAAGAAGTGGTGGCGATGACGGCAACGCGATCGCTCGGGGTGGTCAGCTCTTGAAAATCCACCGTAATGTCTTCGTCGATCAGGTGGGCGGCGGCGAAGGGAGCTTGGCGCACGATGTAGCAGAGCTTGGTGGAGCAGTGGGCAAAGCAGTGTTCACCATCCGACAGCAGATAGTTGAAGATGCCGTGGGGGGCGATCGCTGCCGTGATTTCTCGCAGAGCCAGGTACAGGTCTTGAATGGGGGGTTTGCGATCGGGGAACCGCTGCCGAATGTGGTTGAGCATGAGGCAAAAGGCCTGCTCGCTGTCAGTTTGCCCCACCGCGCGGTAGATGCCCTGGTGGTCAAAGGGCAGCGTCGGCAGGTCGCCGTTGTGAGCAAACACCCAGTAGCGCCCCCACAGTTCTCGCTTGAAGGGGTGGCAGTTTTCTAGCTTGACTGGCCCGATGGTGGCCTTGCGAATGTGGGCAATCACATTCATCGATTTGATCGGGTACTGCCGAATGAAGGCGGCCACGGGCGATGAGCTAGACGGGTTGTCGTCGAGAAACACCCGACAGCCTAGGCCTTCAAAAAAGGCAATGCCCCAGCCGTCTTTGTGGTCGTCGGTTTTGCCCCCGCGCGCGCAAAACCCCTCAAAGGAGAAGCAGATATCCGTGGGCACATTGCAGTTCATCCCCAACAGCTGGCACATAATGACGTATCTTCACGAATCTTTCAGTAGCTCTAAGGCTACCTCCGTTACCTCTGCGATCGATACGTCACCAATAAACAACGCCTTGGGGTGGCATTAATCTTCATATGTAATTGCAGTCGCCATAAAATGGCGGGCTGGGGTTAGTGGCTAATCGACCTGATCCAGCAATCGGTACTCTCTGATCAACTGCCTAGCCAGGGTTTTGTAGCCCATCTGATCAAACAAAATCACGATCTTGTCGCCCTCATAGCGCATCACCGTGCCCTCGCCCCATGTTCGGTGAACCACGCGGCTGTTCAACGCAAAGGGCTGCCAGGTATCTTCGTCTTCGACCACAATGCCTGCCTGACAGTTATCGCAAAAGCCACAGGGCTGGTCGCGGGTTTCACCAAAGTAGTTGAGCAAATATCCGCGGCGGCAGTCGCGCAGTTCGGCATAGCCTCGCATCATTTCTAGGCGCGATCGCACGTGGTTTTGATGCCGTTCTTGGGCCTCAACGGCGGCCTGAGAAGCTTCCTCCACATCTGCCAAGTCACGGGCAACCACTTCGCCTGTGGGTAAGGTCTCGACGACATCTACCGCCTCCAAATGGCTGAGGGCGGTAGCCACCTTGGTTCGGGAAAGCTCGGTTTTGGCCTGCAAATCCTGCCGCTTGATCGGGTCATCCTGCTCTTGAAGCACAGTGGCCACCTGGGTCACCTGCTCCACATCCACCTGGCCGCCACTGGCCAGAAAGCGTCGAATATTCAGGTCGTCGAGGCAGTAGAACAGCAGCGCAAAGGCTTTTTCGCCATCGCGCCCCGCCCGCCCAATCTCTTGGTAGTAAGAATCGACGGAATCGCTGATGTTGTGGTGAATCACAAAGCGAACATTGGGCTTGTCGATGCCCATGCCGAAGGCGGTAGTGGCGACCATCACCTCGGCTTCGTCGTCCATAAAGGCGGCCTGGGCGGCCTCGCGATCGGCAGCTTTCATGCCAGCGTGGTAGGCGATCGCAGCGACACCGGCTTCCTCTAGCGCCTCAGCTAGCGCCTCGGTATTTTTGCGAGTGGCCGCATAGACAATACCCGGTTTTTTAGCGCGCACTACCTGGTCGATCAGAGCCTCGGTCTTCTCGGCTTCGGTCTCAAAGCGCCGCACCTCTAGCCAAATGTTGGGTCGGTCAAACCCTTGCACCAGCACCTGAGCATCTTGCATGGCCAGGTGTTTGACAATTTCTTCTCGCACCGCCGGGGCGGCTGTGGCCGTTAGGGCCAACACCCTGGGATGGCCGAGGGCATCGATTACCGCGCCCAGCCTGAGGTAGTCGGGCCGAAAGTCATGACCCCACTCGCTGATGCAGTGGGCTTCGTCAACCACAAACAGCGAGGGTTTAGCCGCGCGCAATCGGTCTAGGGTCTCGGGGTTGTTGAACTGTTCGGGTGCCAAAAAGATGAACTCTAGTTCGTCATCGGCCAGCGACTCAAAAGCCGCCTCTCGCCGCGATGCACTCAGGGTAGAGTTGACCGCTGCGGCTTCGCCCACTTCCTGCTCGGCGATCGAGTCTACCTGGTCGCGCTGGAGCGCTATGAGGGGAGAGATCACAACGGTGCAGCCAGAAATCATGGCCCCCGCCAGCTGGTAGATAGCTGATTTTCCTGACCCGGTGGGCATGACGGCTAAGACATCGTGCCCCTCAATCAGGGCGGCGATCGCCTCCTCTTGCCCCTCCCGCAGGTCTGCATAACCGAGCTTTGCCTGCGCCGTCTGACGAATTTTTTCCTTAGACACCGATTTGGGTGGTTGAGCCATGCGGCTTGAAACCTGTTGATAAAAACAATTGAGCCGCTATCTGGCTTGCCATTGCCACTTCAAGTCTGCTGTTTTTAGCTTCTCTTGGCTGAAGTGACAACAGCGATAAAAGGTTCTTGGCGCTTGTGCAATGCGATCGCGCTAGGTCTAGGCCATAGTGCTTTAATCAACCTCACCAATGGCCTTGCTGACATCAGCCGAGGTTTCGAACTCTTCGTCAGGCATTTGCTCTAGGGTGGCGCAAACGTTCTCATTGGCCCCCTGTTGCTTGGCATGGTCGACCACGTCTTGCTTGCTGGCGGGATAGTCCATCCCCTTCAAAAACTTCTGTACCTGGATCGGGTTAACTTTAGCCATTTTCCCTCCTTGAGTAGCAGCGTTGGGTTGTTGGCTGTCCTCAAGCTAATGCCCCCTGCGCTAGAGTTTCCTCTGCCCCAGGTACAACCTCCCATCCGTCCACGGCATCGCTCGGCATAGATGGCAAAAGCAGGAAGCGTCAAGGCGCGCCAGTGTTACCCAGGCGAAGCTGGGCATGTCTGGCGCGCTTGAATCCTGTCGTTTTTCCCTTCAATTAAAAAGCGACGGCCACCAGTCCGTTGTAGGCCGCAGAATCACCTTTGAGGGCGGTGCTATGGGCTCCGCTGGGGCTAACGGGCAGATCGCCAACGACGGTCACCCGCTGCACGCGGCGGGGGTAGTCACCGTAGTCTGCGATCGCATAGTGCTGGGTGGCCCGGTTATCCCAAAAGGCCACGTCGCCCAGTCGCCATTGCCAGCGCACGGTGTTTTCAGGGCGAGTGACATAGCTTTGCAGGGTGCGTAGCAGATCCTCCGACTCGGTTTGGGAAAGCCCTTGAAAACGGCGCACAAAGCCACCGAGCACCAGGGCTCGCTCTCCCGATTCGGGGTGAATGCGCACGACCGGGTGGCGAGTTTCAAACACCGTCGATTCAAACACCGCGCGGTTGTGCTTAAAAAAGTCAGACAGATTCACGGCCCCGGTGCTGTAGTCGTAGGCGTTGCTGTGGATCGCCCAGAGCTGGTCGGCCAGGGTCCGCAGCGGGGCAGGCAAATCTTGATAGGCGGTGACCGTATTGGCCCAAATGGTATCACCGCCCACAGGCGGCAGCTCTACCGCCCGTAAAATTGAACCTAGGGGTGGGCGATCGACGAAGGTGACATCGGTGTGCCAGTAGTTGGCATAGAGATGGTTTTGACCGTAGTGCAGGTCGAGCACCTCGGGGCGCTGCTCTAAGGGTGGCAGGGTCGGGTGGGCGGCGGTGAGGGGGCCAAACCGGCGGGCAAAGGCGATTTGACCCTCTGAGTCAAGCCGCTGCTGGTCGCGGAAGAAAATTACCTTGTGCTCTACGAGGGCCCGTCGCAGGGCTTGAATGGTGTCGTCACTGAGGGCATCGCTGAGGTCTAGGCCAAAAATTTCAGCGCCAATACGCCCGGCAACAGGACGCAGGTTGAGAGATACAAAGCTCATGGCAAGGGAATTGTGAACAACTCGCCGCTAGCACCCACAAATTCGATCGGCCTAATTGGCCCGATCGGCGGTTACGGCGGGCCAAGTATGCCACAGGCTACAGAGAACATAAATTAACTGAATTACAATTGCAAACAAATTACATTTTAATTTGACTGCTCTATGTCATTCTTCAATTCTCCCCCCGCGATCGCCATCATTGGGGCTGGCTTTAGCGGGTCTCTGGTAGCGACTCACCTACTCAAAACAGCCAACCGCCCCCTCGTTGTCAAACTGGTGGAGCGTCGTTCGGAGGTGGGCAAAGGGGTGGCCTACAGCACCACAACCAACGGCCACCTGTTGAATGTTTCGGCAGGGAAGATAAGTGCTTTTCCCGATGAACCAGGCCATCTGCTGCGCTGGCTCAACTACAACCGCAGCGCCCTAACCGGCTTTTTGCCCAAAGATTTTGATGCCAGCACCTTTATTCCTCGACAGGTTTTTGGCCTCTATATCCAATCCATTTTAGAGGAGGCCGAGGCGTCGGCCCCCAGCACTGTGCGGCTAGAGCGGGTAGAAGACGAGGCGGTGGCGATCGCGCCCCAGGGCCAGGGGGCGGTGGTGTCGTTAGCCAGCGGGCAGAGTTTTGCCGCTGACCGGCTGGTGCTGGCGCTGGGAAATGCCCCGGCGGGGGTCGAAACCGACAGCGATCGCCCCTACCTCCGCCACGCCTGGGCAGCGAATGCCCTCGATGACCTGGCCCCCGATGCGCCGGTGCTGCTGGTGGGCACCGGGCTAACCATGGTGGATATGGTGGTGTCGCTGCACAGCCGCCGCCACCGTGGCCCCATCTATGCGCTGTCTCGGCGCGGGCTAGCCCCGTTGCCGCACCAATCGACTTTGCCCTACCCAGCCTTTTTGACCCCAGACATCGCTCCGACTACCCTGCGCGGCCTGACCCAGCGGCTGCGGCGCGAGGTTGAAACAGCCAAGGCTTACGGCTACGACTGGCGAGCAGTGATCGACTCGCTGCGCCCCATCACTCAGGAGCTTTGGCAGCGACTCCCCCGCCCTGAGCAGCGACGTTTTTTGCGCCACCTTAACCCCTACTGGGATGTGCACCGCCACCGGATTGCGCCAACGATTGGCGAGATGCTCAAAGCCTTGCAGCAATCTGGGCAGTTGACGATCGCCGCTGGGCGCATTCTGGGTTACCAAGCCATCCCTGACGGCGTGGCCGTTACCTTTCGTTGTCGTGGATCTCAATTGGAGGAGACGCTCCAGGTGAGCCGCGTGGTCAACTGCACAGGGGTGCAGGCCGACTACCGGCGATCGCTCCAGCCCCTAATCACCAGTCTGCGTCAGCAGCAGCTCATTCGCCCCTGCGATCTGGGCCAGGGCATTGATACCGCCGCTGACGGGGCCGTGCTCGATGCCCAGGGTCGCCGTTCTGCCCTGCTCTATACGTTGGGCACCCCTCGCAAGGGCCAGCTTTGGGAATCTATCGCCGTGCCAGAGCTGCGGGAGCAGGCCCAACGGCTCGCTTCGACGGTGCTGCAATCGCTGCCGGTGCGGGTGCGCCCGCTGCCCACTCGGGTCTACGCCACTTCCCAGCGCGTGGCCTTTGCCCAAGACTGCGGCGAACCTGCCCCTGTACTGCCTCAGTCCACCCTGGTGTTTCGCCAGTTGTTTGACCCGGAGTCAAGCACCTACACCTATCTAATCGCTGATAGCCAAACCCAGGAGGCTGCCCTGGTCGATGCTGTGCTTGAGCGGAGCGATCGCGACCTGCAACTTCTGCAAGACCTGGGTCTGACCCTGCGCTACTGCCTCGAAACTCACATTCACGCCGACCATATCACTGGCGCGGGCAAGCTCAGGCAGCAGACCGGTTGCCAAGTGTTAGTACCCCAAAACGCTGCCCGCTCCGCCGACCACAATCTGGCCGATGGTGAAATACTCACTTTGGGGACAGTGCGACTGGAGGCGATCGCCACCCCAGGGCACACCAGTAGTCATATGGCCTACCTAATCAATAACACCCACTTACTCACAGGCGATGCCCTGCTGATTCGCGGCTGTGGCCGCACTGACCTGCAATCTGGCGATGCCGGCACCCTGTATGACACTGTAACTCAGCGGTTTTTTACCCTGCCTGACACCACCCTGGTCTACCCCGCCCACGATTACCAGGGCCGCACAGTTTCTACCATTGGCGAAGAGAGGCGGCTGAATCCTCGGTTTACCGATGGTCAAGGGCCGGGTTCGGGCTATCGCACCCGCGACCAATTCATCACCTTGATGGCCCACCTGGGTCTGAGTTATCCCAAAAAGATCAATCAGGCTGTGCCTGCCAACGAACACTGCGGCGATTTCATTCCTCCCAGCGATCTAGACGCTAACCCAAATAGTCAGGCAGAGCGCGACCAGACGGAGCAAAACCTGACCACCAATGCCGAAATTTTTGAGGGTTACTTCGCTATGTATATTTGAGGGTTGAGGTAAAGCATTTAGACACCACATTGAGGCTGTAGCTCAAACAACAATTGTTACTAAGCCTTACAAGGCGCTCCATAGCTAATAGCTAAAAGGTGAATTGATTGTAGTTGCAGAAACAAATAAATAGCGATTTAGAGAATTTTTTGTAGTTGCAGAAACAACGGCAATCGCTAAATTTTTTGTAACAAAATAGCCTTCGGTTTTGCTATATAAATAATTCAGGTTGGTTTTGTAAGCAGTCTTTGTCAACTAGAGCTGACGAGGATTCGCTAGGTTCAGCCCATAGGTTTTGTCTAACAATTAATACAAGTGCAGGCAACAGTCTGCACGCCTAGGCTTTGCTTGGACATTTAACTATGCCTGGTTTTTGCGGAGCTTGGGCAAAGTAGTTTAGCCGTAACCTTTGGGTATCAAAACTAACCAATTTACGTATTGATGAAATCAGTCTTTAGGAGATCCGTGTTATGGCCTTTGATGTCTTTTCTAAGGTAGTTTCCCAAGCCGATAGCCGAGGTTCTTACCTTAGTGACGATCAGGTTGATGCGTTGATTAACCTGGTCAAAGACGGCAATAAGCGCGTCGATGCTGTTAACCGCATTACCAGCAATTCGTCAGCCATTGTCGCCAGTGCCGCTCGCGAATTATTTGCTGAGCAGCCTCAGCTCACTGCTCCCGGCGGCAACGCCTATACAAACCGACGGGCAGCAGCCTGCCTGCGCGATTTAGAAATTATTTTGCGCTACGTGACCTACGCTACTTTTGCCGGTGATGCTAGCGTTCTAGAAGATCGCGCCCTCAATGGTCTGCGTGAAACCTACGTGGCTTTAGGTACCCCTGGCGCTTCGGTAGCAGCCGGCATCGAAAAACTCAAAGAAGCTTCCATTCGCATTGTTAACGACCCTGCTAACATCACCCAAGGCGATTGCAGCTCGCTTGTTTCTGAATTGTCGGGATATTTTGATCGGGCGGCGGCGGCGGTAGTCTAGTGCTTTACCCAGCAAAAGTGACAGGTTACGGGCCAGGTTTAGGTACAAAGCGTGAGGCATGCCATGAGCCTTAATCTTTTACACCTTTTGCTCCAGGGGCTCAAATCTAGCTTGCCACGATCAAATTCTGTTTTACCCCTTCACTTATTTACGTTTGAGGTAATTTTTCCATGACAAAAACACCCTTAACCGAGGCGATCAACACTGCCGACTCCCAGGGGCGGTTCTTGAGCAGTGCCGAGTTTCAGGTGGCCTTTGGCCGTTTTCGCCAGGCCGAAAACACCCTAACGGCAGCTAAAACCTTAGCCAGCAAAGCTGACAGCCTAGCCCAGGCCGCCGCTAATGCGGTGTACCAAAAATTTCCCTACACCAACCAATTGCAGGGGCCGAACTACGCCGCTGACGATCGCGGCAAAGCCAAATGTGTACGCGACATCGGCTACTATCTGCGCATTATTAGCTATGGCCTGATCGTAGGTGGCACTGGCCCCATCGATGATTATCTGGTGGCTGGGCTAGCTGAAATCAACAGCACCTTTGAGCTATCGCCCAGTTGGTACATTGAGGCTTTGAAACATATCAAAGCCAACCATGGGCTCAGCGGCGATCCTGCCGTAGAGGTCAATACTTACATTGACTACGTTATTAATGCCCTTAGCTAGGGCATTAATCTAGGCGGCGGGCTCTCCTACCCAAATGCCTGTTTAACAACCAATCTAAATGCGTCAAACAATCATTTGTGTAGCATTCTGACCTGGCCCTGCTCTTTATGGGTCTGCGGTCAAAGTCAGGTGCTACACAGGTGATTTTTTTGTTGGGTGGGGAATAGCAGATGCCCATGATCAACTCGAAGCTTCCTGGCCTGCTATAAACAATAAAGACGGCGGTGGAGCTCGCCAAAACCGCCCTAGGCTGTCGATGCTGAAAGGGCTGATGGCTCCTACTTATTCCGGCTTGGGGCGGAAGGGTAGGGGCTGTGGAGTCTTTTAACCAATGCCCCAGGCCACGTAACCGATTCAACCTGGGCGTGGCGACATGTTAGAAAGCGTGATTTGGATTTTGCTGATGGGCTTTTTCGTCGGGCAAATGGCTCGACGGCTAAAGCTCCCCGCCCTGGTGGGCATGGTGCTGGTGGGTATTTTGCTTGGCCCCCAAATGGGCAATGTAATTAGCCCAGGGGTGTTGGCCGCGGCAGACGAGCTGCGCACCATTGCCGTCATGGTGATTTTGATGAAGGCGGGGCTGGGCCTCGATCGCGACAAGCTGGCCCAGCAGGGGTCGGTGGCGCTGCGGCTGGGGTTTTTGCCCGCCGCCTGTGAGGCGATCGCCATTGCCATTGCCGCTGTGTGGCTATTTCAGTTTGATTTTGCTACTGGGCTACTGCTGGGCTGTGTGCTGGGGGCTGAGTCACCGGCGGTGATTGTGCCTGCTATGCTACGGCTCAAAAGCTTGGGCTGGGGCGTTAAAAAAGGCATTCCCGACGCGATTTTGACGGGCAGCGCCCTCTCGGATGTGCTGCTGCTGCTGGTGTTTAGCCTGCTGCTGGCGTTTTTGACCCAGAATGCGATCGCGGTTACTCTACCCGGCGGTGTCACTCTGAGCCCGCTTCAGCTACTGCCGATTCAAATTATTGCCCAGATTGCCTTGGGGGTATTGCTGGGGTGGCTGACCGCTCATTTGCTGGTGTCGCTGCTGGCCCGGCAAAACTGGACCCAAAACGCAGTGCAGGATGCTCTGGTGACAGCGGGTTTCGCCCTGTTGCTGGTGGTGTTGGCAGAAGATTTTCCGATGTTTTCCGGCTATTTAGCGGTGATGACCGCTGGTTTTTTTCTAGTCGAGCTAGATGCTCCGCTGGCGCGACGGTTGCGAGGTGGCTTCGACAGCCTGTGGACGATTGCCCAGATCATTCTGTTTGTGCTGCTGGGGGCGAGCATTGAGCTCAGCGTGCTGAGTGATACGCTGCTGGTCGGCCTGCTGGTGCTGGCTATTGGCACCCTGGTGGGGCGATCGCTGGGCTGGTATCTGTCTACCCTGGGCAGCAACTGGACCGGTCAGGAACGGTTGTTTTTGCTGCCGGGAAATTCGGCCAAGGCTACGGTGCAGGCGGCGATCGGCGCAATTCCGCTGACCCAGGGGGTCGAGGGTGGCGAGATTATTTTGGCGCTGTCGGCCCTCTCAATTTTGGTGACGGCTCCCCTGGGGGCCTGGGCGATTCCTACCTTTGCCCCGAAATTGCTAGAGCGCGGCGAGGTAGACCCGACCAAGGTTTCGGTGGCCCGCGAGCTTACCCTGCTGGCAGCGGTGGATACGTCATCGCTGGCGACAGGCGTGCTGGCTAAAGCCGCCGAACTCGCCCGCCGCAGCGATGCCAACGTAGTGGTGTTGCACGTGGTGCGAGTTGACGATCCGGCGGTAGTGGAGGAGCTGCGCCAGCGGGTGAGGCAGTGTTTAGCCGACATTCGCCATCGGTTTATCACTACTTCAGGCTCGGTGCCGGAGGAGATTGTGCGGGCTGCCCAAGAGTGTGGCGCGGCTGAGATTGTAGTGGGCAAGCGCGGCGATCGCACCTCAGATAGGGTGCTGGTAGGTTCAGTGTGTCAGGCGGTGTTGGAAACCAGTCTGTTACCAGTTGTTGTGGTTGAAGACAGCGCCTTAGTGCTAGAAGATCGCTGAGTTAGGTACAGAAGGCATTTTAAGGCCGCAAAGTTACGCCAGATCTCGATTCAAATAGCCTCCAAACGTCTGGCGCTGGCAGTAGAGTTCTCCTCCAAACTGGGTTCACCCCATAGAAAGATAACCCTACCGATCTCGGTCGTTACAGTAGGGCCAGACTCTCAATAAGGCGGATATTTCGCTTAGATATTTTCCATGAAGAGTCTGTGCGTTGCAGTGCCAGGATGAGACCCCCTCAAATTGCTTTTTTAAGTGAGAAGGTGACCCTGATTTTTTCCTTTTTACGGCGCTTGCAGATTTTTGTAGAGCAAAAACAAGGGAATCTCTTCCAAGTCGCTCTCCAGGTTTAAGCCAGACCGGCGGCTAGTTTTGTGTATTAGAAACTCGGTTTAGCACAACGGTACGCTGCATTCGTAATTAGTTAAAAGGAGCAGAATCCATGACTATCACCCCTGACCAAATTCCTGCCCAGCACCAAGAGCGCACCCCTGCCCTAGAGTCAGAAATGGTGCCCCGGCCGCAGTATGACGACCCCAATTACAAGGGCAGCGGTAAACTGCAAGACAAAGTTGCCCTAATCACGGGTGGCGACAGTGGTATTGGCCGTTCCGTAGCGGTTTATTACGCCAAAGAAGGGGCCGATGTCGCCATTGTCTATCTCGATGAGCACGACGACGCTAAAGAAACTCAGCAGGCCGTGCAAGACTACGGCCGCCGCTGTTTGCTGCTTCCGGGCGATATTCGCGGTGAGGATTTTTGTCGTGAAGCCGTGCAAAAAACGATTGAGGAGTTTGGCAAGCTTGATATTTTGGTCAACAATGCGGCGGTGCAGTACCAAGAGCCTAGCCTCGATGACATTGATGCGGCCCGACTGGGGGATGTTTTTGCCACCAACATCTTCTCCATGTTTTACTTTGCTAAAGCGGCCACTCCTCACATGAAGCCGGGCAGCTCGATCATCAACACCACCTCGGTTAATGCCTACAAAGGCAACCCCAGCCTGCTGAGCTATTCCACCACCAAAGGGGCGATTTTGGCCTTTACCCGCTCCCTGGCTACCCCCATGTTAGAAAAGGGCATTCGCGTCAACGGCGTCGCCCCCGGCCCGATCTGGACGCCGTTTATCCCCGACGCCTTTTCGGACGATGATGTCGCCAACTTTGGCAAACAGGTACCGATGCAGCGGCCGGGCCAACCCAAGGAAGTCGCGCCTAGCTTTGTCTTTTTGGCCTCTGAAGATGCGTCTTACATGGCGGGTCAGGTGCTGCACCCCAATGGCGGCGTTGTGGTCAACGGATAGGGCAAAGCTAGTGGTAGATCGGATATAAACCCAAGGGAGATGTTGCGATCGCAGCCTCTCCCTTTATAGTGCTCTGGTTAACCCTGGGTTGGGCCAGCAATTGAGGCAAAGGCTATGGCTAATATTCCTGTCGAACCGAGTATTGACAGTACGCTGTGGCTGCTGCGCGACGGCTACAAGTTCATTGGCAACCGGTGCGATCGCATGGGGACCAATATTTTTCAAACCCGGCTGCGGCTTCAAAAAACCATTTGCATGCGAGGCGCGGCCGCGGCTGAAGTGTTCTATGACAACGCCAAATTTTCTCGCAAAAATGCGGCTCCGCCGCGGGCCAAAAAGACCCTGCTGGGCGAAGGCGGCGTGCAAGGGCTAGACGGAGCTAGCCACCGCCAGCGCAAGCAAATTTTCATGGGGTTGATGACCCCTGAGCGGCTACAGCAGCTCAGCGATCTCACCCTGCACCACTGTCGCCAGTATGCGCAACGGTGGCAGCAGCAGGATCAGGTGGTGCTGTTTGAGCAAATCAACGAAATTCTTTGTCGGTCTGTTTGCGAATGGTCGGGGGTGCCTCTACCTGAAACTGATGTTGCCCGGCGCACCCTAGAACTGGGCGCCATGATTGACGGTGTGGGTGGCCTGGGACTGAGATATTTGCGGGGTGTTCAGGCCCGCCAGCGAGTCGAGGCCTGGATTGCAGAGGTGATTGAGCAAGTGCGGTCACAGCAGATTCAGGTGCCTGAGCAGACGGCGTTGGCCGCGTTTGCCCTTCACCGCGACGCCAACGGCAACCGACTAGACACCGCCGTTGCGGCGGTGGATTTGATCAACGTGCTGCGCCCTACTGTGGCCATTGGTCGCTACGTGGTTTTTGCCGCCCTAGCCCTGCATCAGCACCCCCACTGTGCCTCAAAACTTGCAGGTGATGACCCTGACTACACCACTCTATTCACTCAAGAAGTGCGGCGGTTTTACCCGTTCTTTCCCTTCGCTGCGGCGCGCACTTGTCAAGGGTTTGATTGGCAAGAGTATCACTTTCCCAAAGATACGTTGGTATTGCTGGACCTCTACGGCACCAACCACGATGACAACCATTGGCAAGAGCCCGATCGCTTTTGGCCAGAACGATTTAGCCAGTGGCAAGAAAGTGCCTTTGACTTTATTCCTCAGGGAGGCGGCAACTACAACGAAAACCACCGCTGTGCGGGAGAATGGCTGACGATTAAGCTGATGGAGCAGATCCTAAATTTTTTAGTCGATGAGCTTGAGTACGACGTACCGCCGCAAAACCTAGAGGTCAAACTGTCGCGCTTTCCGACGCTGCCGGAAAGCGGTTTTGTGATGGAGAACGTCCGGTTTAAGAACTAGGGACAATTACAGAGGGTAGGGGGCGATCGCTCCGTCCGAGCCCATAGCCTAAACTACCGCTTTCGTGGTTCTAGGCTTATTTATCTCTCTTCAGAATGTTTCCAGCTCCACCAGAAGAGTGATTTTTTCCTGCGTAGCAAGAAATTATCATTGATGATGTGATGGGCTTTGGTTATCTGTCTAAAGGACCATCTTGAGTTTTTCTTTTCAAAGGGATCGCTATGCAAGGCAATTGCTTAACAGCAATTCCCAGTTTTGTCGCTGAGCAACTGGATTATGATGCGCTTCAGCCCCGCTTTTCACTAATTGCTAAACCGCCGCTGCCCCAGATGCAAGTTTCTGTGATTGTGCCGGTTCGCAATGAAGCAGAAATGCTGCCCAAGACGCTGCAAGCCCTGGCAGATCAGATCGATTTTGAGGGCAATTGCCTGGATGCTAAAAGCTACGAAGTGATCGTCTTGGCCAACAACTGCACTGACGCTTCAGCGGCGATCGCCCGCCAGTTTGCCCAACAGCATCCCCAGTTTCAGCTGCATGTGGTGGAACAGACTCTGCCACCAGAGACAGCTCACATTGGGCGAGTGCGCCGCATGCTGATGGATGAAGCTCATCGACGGCTCCAAGGGCTAGGGCAGCGCCACGGCATCATCGCCTCTACCGATGGCGATAGCCAGGTCGATCGCCAATGGATTGCGGCCATGCGGCACGAGATCGCTCAAGGCGCTGATGCCGTGGGCGGGCGCACAGTGACTCACCGAGCCGAGCGAGCGGCCTTAGATCGGGCGACTAAAACTTCTTACCTGCGTTTTGTAGGGTATCGATACCTGATCAAGCAGCTGGAAGACTATCTCGATCCTGACCCCTTTGATCGGGCGCCGCGGCACTACCAGTTTTTTGGCGCTAACTTTGCAGTCACCCACGAGATATATGCCCTAGCGGGGGGCATGCCCCTGCTGCCCACCTCCGAGGATGTGGCCTTTCACCGGGCAATTATCAAAGTGGGAGCCAAGGTGCGCCACAGCACGCTGATGCGGGTGACCACCTCGGCGCGCCGCCAGGGGCGAGCGACCCAGGGCCTAGCCGATCGCCTCAGCCAGTTTCAAACCCTAGGGCAGCGGCAGCAGTCTTTTTTGGTGGCATCGGCGGCCGAGGTTAGGGCAAAACTGCTGGTGCGTCGCGATCTGCGCCGCTGCTGGGTGCAGGCCACCAGCAACCAGCAGCACGCTGGGCTGGCACCCCAGCGCTTGACCCAGCTGGCGAAACGGCTGACAGTGCCCCTAGCCGAGCTACACGAGGCGATCGAGCAGTCAGCAACCTTTGGGGAGCTGGTGCAGCGGGTTGAGCACCGTCAGCAGGCGATGGGTCTCTGGCAACAGCAGTGGACAGCGGTACCGATCGAAATGGCGATCGCCGATCTGCGCCTCTGTCTGCACCAGCAGCGCCAGCAGGCTCTAGCTACGGACGCTCGTAGAGGTCTAGGCGGTAGTCGGCCGTGCGCTGACTGAACACAGCGTTGAGCGGTGCGATCGCCGCAAAGTCTTGAAAAGCATTGTGCACATCGTCACCCCGCAGGGGATAGCTGGGAGCGTCATGCAGCCAGTGCACCAGCAGCAAATGTCCGCCGGGCTCCAGCGACTCGTAAATGCGCCGTTGAGCCTTGAGCAGATCGGCTTGGCACCAGTAGTAGCCCACCTCTGACAGCAAGACTAAATCAAAGCTGTTGTCAGGATACTCGTGGGGCACATTCATCAGCTGAAAGCGCACCTGGGGGAGGTGCTGACAACGCTCTATGGCCCGCTCCTGAGCCAGGGCAGAAATCTCTACTGACAGCAGCGCGTCGCAGCAGGGGGCCAGCTGCTCGGTGAGCACCCCAATGGAGCCGCCAATTTCAAAGGCCGAGCGGTAGCGCGATTTGGTCAGAGCCGCCAAGGTGGCAGCGTATTTGGCCGCTTCATACTCGCTGGTTTCAAACCGCCAGGGGTCGGGGTCAGCTTGGTAGAGGGTGTCAAAAAAGTCGGCGGCGAGGGATTGCTCGGTCATGGAGTTTGCTCTAGATAAATTTCCCAGGGGTGGAGAAAGTTGGCGATCATCTCGGGCAATAGGCGAAACCCGGTGGGGTCATCCGCAATCAGATCGGTGGTTTGGGAGCGGTAGCAGTGGATGGCTTGCCGCTTGAGCTCAACCTGGGCCGCCACATCGAGCCGCCAGGCCCGGTAGCCCTCGGCCAGGGGCTGACGCTGGCGAGGGTCCCAGTCCCAAATTGGGTATTCGAGCCGTCGAGGCGGCTGGGGAAGGTTAGCAATCGCTCCTTGCACTAGCTGCCAACTCGCCCGATGGTCGCGGTGAGGGTCAAACTGGTAAGGCACAAAAATCGTTTGGGGAGCTGTTTGCCGCAGGTAGGTCTGACACAGCTCTAGGGCTGCCTGAGCGACAGGGTGATCGCCGGGGCGCGATAAATGGGGTACCTCCCCGTCAGGCAGGCCTAAAAACGTGACGCAGTCGGCGTCTACTTGGAGCAACGCCAGGGCTGCCAGAGTTTCGGCCTGGCGCACCTGCCGTAGCCTTGGAGGCGGATACTGCTGCGATCGCGGGTGGGAACGGGTGCCGTCGCTGATCACCAGCACATACACCGGGCAACCTATGGCTCGCAGTTGGGCAATAGCACCACCACAGCCCAGGGTTTCGTCGTCGGGGTGGGGGGCTACCACCAGTACCGGCGCTTTGAGACTAAACAATTGCAGAGGTAGCGCCGCCGCCGCAAAAGGCGACGAGGCCGGTGAAACATCCAGACTCACCATAGACGACTGGCCGGAGTCGTTTCAGCTAGGGCATAGCTTCCTACCCCCGCCAGGGCGGCGTCAAAAGCGGGTTGCCGCAGGTAAAGGGTCAAGTCGCGAATCACCCGCTCCATAGCGTGGGGCGACAGTAGTCCTCGGGTGCCTACCGAACGCTGGCACAGCTGCATGGTGTCTATGCAAATTTGCTCAATGGCGGTGCGCATCATGTTGGCATAAGCCACCAGCCGCGCCTGGTGAGGATGCACTACCTGGGGGGTGCCACCAAACTGCACGTCGTAATCAGCTAAGCGATCGGCGGCTCCGCGCAGCCAGAGATTGCCGCTTTCCAAGGCGATCGCCATCTGGCCCAGCCGCTCTTGCTGGTAGGGATGCTCGGTGCGTTGCTGACCCTGCAAATACTGCCGCGTCAGGTCAAATAGCGCCTCGGCACCGCCCAGCTGCACCGCAGCAAAGCGCACTACCCCGGCGGTCAGCCAGGGTTGTCGCAGGTAGTCGCCCGGCTGGCCAATCAACGCCTCGGCCCCTAGCTCTACGCCGGTAAAGTCAATCTTGTAGCTGGCAGTGGCCTGCATACCCATGGGCTGCCACCAGGTGCGATCGCAGGCCGTTCTCACCTCATCCATAGGCACAATGCACATTTGCCACGACCCATCGGGCAGCTTGCCATTCACAAAGGGGCGCTCCACGTAGCCGCCCCCCGAGCAAAAGGTCTTAGCTCCCTCCATCCGGTAGCGGTTTGGGCCAATAGGCACCAAATGCAGGCCCTCGGCATCTTCCGCATTCCAAACGCCAAACAGCTTGTGCTGATCTCGCGCCTCTCGGCCGTAGCGCTCAATTTGCTCCGCCGTGCCAAAGGTTTGAATCAGCTGCAGTGCATTCACATGCCCCTCATACACCCGCCCGATCGCCAAATTGCCTCGGCCAATGTGTTTGAGCAGCCTCAGCAGATCGTGGATCGAAGCGGCCTCAATGCCAAGGCCATAGCCGCCTAGGGTAACGCGCAGGGGAGCAGCTAAAAACCCTGCCTTGGCCAACTGCTCAAACTCATTCGCTGGAAATGCCCCCGGCTCGTCGACTGCCGCCGCCTGAGCTGCAAAGTCATCGGCCATCTGTACAGCCAGTTGAAGTAGCTCTGCGATCGCAGGTTTAGGCGTTAGCGGCAGGGTTAAAAGTTCAGCAGTGATAGGGACACCTCCTGGGAAAGGCACTGTAAGCAGCTACGACGCTGGTAATGCTCCTAAGAATGGCAGATGGCCTGACTTGTGCCCCTCTACCCTTTGAGATATTTGTAAAGATTGATGTCTAAATCCTTCAAAGGCCAACTTGAACAGACAAGAGGCCGTCAAAAAGCTGCCAATAGTGCGAAGACAAGACAGCAAATTCTTGCAACCAACTTTGTAGAACAGGGTAATTGAACTTCTAAGACTGACTAAACTGTGCAGCAAAGCACCTCGAACTGCTTCTTAGAAGAGTTTGAGGTGCTTTAGGCGAGCTTGAATGCAGATAGCGCTACAGCGCGGTCATTACCTTCAAGAATTCCTCTGACAGGCACGAGGTCAATGCACTCTTCTGACGGAAGAGTACCCCGGCTAAGAAGTAAATTCTTTCTGAGAAAAATGCTTGGCGACGGCGCTGAAGCTCCGTGATGGTATTCCTGACCTTAGGTTCTGAGCTGTAGTAGCCAAACTTGAGGGGAGTGACCATAAAGTCGACCACATCATAACCAAGTTGTTTAGCGTGGTTAATAGTGTCAACGGGGTTTGAATAGGCTGAAATCATCAACATCACCTGCTCACAACCTAACGTCAAGAGCTGATTAGTAATACCTGCCCCATCGGCACCACCGTGCAGAGACGGCATATACAAATTGTTGTCTGGAGCTGGCAGGTAAGGAGGATTTGCGATCAGATAACGCGCTTTTTCTGGGGAGCTGTTAAAGAAGCAGTTGTTATGAACTTGATAATAAGGTGTTAGACCATACTGCTCAATTCTAAGCTTCGCCAGCTTATAGGAGTCTGCATTTAGCTCATATCCTTGAATTGTTCCATCAAAGGCACTTCTGAGCAGGGCTTGAATTACAGGGCTACCATCGCCGGAACCAAATTCAATGATGGTGTCCGCTGAAGTGCTTTGCGATAGCACCATCTTCTCTAAACACTGGGCATAAAATTGAGACTCTTCAGGGCAGAAAAACACCTGATTAGGAGACTTAACCTCGATCGCAGCATCAGAGGCTAACACAGTTTTGTTCATAGCAAGAAAAGGATAAGTAGGTGAGGAGTAGATTGAAGCGTCAGGCTAGAGAAATTTGGGCAAAGGAGCAGTTGCCTGTTTGATGCACTGAATAATCGCATCGCCAGCCCGGTCTCCAATGAATTTTTCCTGGGCATAACCCAGCAAAATTTCCCAGGCATTGTCGGCGTACTGCTCTGCTAGGGGGAGCGCTACATCTTGCAGCATCCACAGACCGTGACGCTCATCTTCGCGAATATGCAATTCCCAGTATCCCGATGACTCTTCACTGAGGCTCAACCGTTGAGCCGCTATCAGATAGTCAGTGTAAATTGAAGGGCCAACAATTTCAAAGTAGGTGAGCCCGCCGTTGTAACGCAGAAAATAGCGCTTACATTCGGTTAGCAAAAAATTGTGGTTAATGCTGGCTAAGAGCTGCCAAGGGGCAAGGTCAAAATACCCTTCCGCCTTGGTGTTTAGGTCCATTTCGGCCATCATTTTAGCAAAAAAGGTCGAGTGCTTTCGGGCCAGGCGACCGTTGCCGTACTCCTCCATCAAAACACGGATCAGCATGGCCTGAACTTCGTTACTCGCCCCGCCTAAAATGCGAGACATGCGGCTAGCTTCCACTAAGCCATCTAAAGAAGCGATCGCCAGCAAACGTCGATAGCCCTCTCGGTCTAGATCTTCTCGCAGGAAGCGTCTGTTTTCGGTAACGGGTGGATTTAAGTCTGCCTCATACCAATCTCGCAGGGTCTGCTCTACATTCTGTTGCTGAAGAGATTTGACATCTATTTGCCCTAACTCCCAAGCTTGCCAGATCGACTCAATGCGATCGCGCACCCACTGCAAATATAGAGAGCGCTCGTTTTTGTAGTGAGATAAATCGTCGTACCAAAAAAGATTGAGGCGATTAATTCGGTACAAAACGCGCTGTAAAAACAGATGGGCGGAGTCATCACCAGGTTCAGAAGGATCCCCATAGGCTAGGGGAAGCGCCGCCGAAATAGCAGCTTCTAGCTCTTGGGTACAGTTGGGAACTTGGGTGACCTGCTGATCAAGATTTTCCAGGTTTAGCAGCTTGATTAGCTGTTCTTCAGCGGCGACAAAGTTAAAATCTTTGACTGTTGAGGAGCCATGTACTTCGTTTTCTGTCCTCAAGTCGCGATTGTTTATAACGGAAAACATGGATCTCCTTAAGAATCTCTATCTTATACATAAACTTTAACGATCAAGTGAAAATAACCTATCCGTCTCTGGGCAGAATCTTGTTCTGTCTGTTTCATCTGTCCTTGACGCGGTACAAAGGCATTTTTTCAGCATAAAGTCTTTCCCTTTTTTTAAGGGAAAGACTACTTGTCTTCTAAGGTATGGCTTTAGAGGTTGAGATATTCTCAATCTCTAAAGCTCAATCTAACCTAAAGACATTTCTATAAATCCAATTTTTGCCGAAAACGTTCTGCTATCTTTCTTCAGTGATGAAAGATAGCAGAACGCTACAAAGTTATTTTAAGACCTTGCCTTTATCAATCGTCAGATTTCCTTAGAGTCCAGGCTAAGGTTTTGCGTGGAGCCTCCATTAAAGCTTTAGTTAATTCTTCATTAGATTTGAACTGAAGCTGTGATAGGTAGGAGGCATCAACCATAACCGTAAACTTGTCGCAGGAAAATGGCCACGGCGTAACGCACAAATCGCCAGAGTCTAGCTCATGAACGTTGTATTGCTTGCCATCAGGGCCCTTGGTGATCTCAAGCTGACGGCCGGCTGCGGGTATCTGGCGCTGAGACAAAATCAGCGACATACGATCGCACCACCGCATGAAGGTATAAGCTTTTTCAGCGTCTTCTTGGGTAACGCCAAGTTCAGCCTGCCACTGGGCCTGACGCTGGCGCTGCTCCTTCAAAAAATTCGCCATTTCTGGGTCTTCTTCTCCCTTGGCCTGATTTAAAAAACACAGGTGCATAGAAATCAGCATCGCTACCCAGCGGCCCTGGTACAGCGCTTCGTCAGCGTGCTGTTTGAGTTTGTCGATGGGCGATTCTTTGTCGAGGGTGAAGTCTAGCGGTGCTCCTGCTTCGGTTAGCTCATTGCCTTCCCACTCTTTTTCGAGGTGGTCGTGATGGGCGATCGCGGCAATAGTTTCGTAGAGTCGGTAGGTTTTTTTGCTAAAGTCCCAATAGCCGGCAATTTGAGCCGCTAAAAGTGCGTGAGCACGGTGGTAAATAATTTCCCAGCCATCAGTTTGAAGATTGACGATCATAGACCTTGGTTTCGAAAAATAAAGTGGGTATGGCTAGTGGCGGTGTGAGTGCTGACGCAAAAAATAGCTAGAGCTAAGGTTTACCCATTCAGCAGATATCCAGACGGACCGTTGCAGGTTAACTCCGTCTGGATACTGGTTTTAATGGCTTACTTTGCTAAAGCTAAAACTAGCTGTTGGGCTGGGATCCATTTACCACGCCTCGAGCGTTTTCAGCGGCATTGTCAGCAGCGCGCTGGGTCGACTTACCAATATTTTTGACGGCTTCCTTAGCTGACTGACCCACGTCTTGGGCGGTTTCCTTAGCCGACTGACCGACGTCTTTGGCGGCGTCGCCGTACCGCTGAGGAATGGGCCTATCAATGTTTTCCTGAATCCGCTGCTCAGCCTGACGAATCATGCGATCGGCTTTGGCATCGGCCCCACTGGTATCCATGTCGGTATCTTTATGGGGATACATGCCCTCGCTGTCGGCGGTGGCTGGGTTGTTGCTGCCAGAGCTGTTGCCGGTCGGCAAAGCGGCTTGGGCGGTGCCACAAGCGGTTGTCGTCAGCACAACTAGGCCGGCTAAAAAGACAACTATCCACTGTCGTAAGGCGTTAGGGTTGAAAATGCGTTTTAGGGTTTGCATAAGTAATGCTCCTTTGAAGAACTAAATTTGAACAGTTTGCGATTTTTCCAAGGGAAAAGGCCGTCAATGAAATCTTCCTTGACCTTTGAGCAGTGAGCCATAAGGTAGTCCCTGCTGAGAGGCTGGTTCAAGAGCTTTGCCTGTGTAGCGAAAGATTGAAAGCTACAATAGACGCCCCTTGAAATAGCCTCTCAAATAAAGGAAGATTGGCCTGTCCACAAATTTCAGCGAATCAAGCGGCCCTACATTTGGCTCTGTAGCGACTGCTTGGTCTCCTTAAAGCGCATACCCAGTTGCTGCTGCTCTTCGCTCGACATGTTCTTGCGAATGGTGGCAAACATGGTGCTTTCTTCTTGGCGGGTGTGGTCGCCAATCATGGCCTTGAGCTCCTTGAGCTTAGCCATAAACTGGTCACCTGCCGAGGGCATGGCTTTAAGCTCATTGAGAATGCCTTCTATTTCAGCCGTTTCGTCAAACAGCTCTTGGGTGTCGTCACCATAGAACGGTTGTACCGCAGGGTAGACTACGGCTTCTTCAGCCTTGGCGTGCACCACGAGGTCTTTGTACAGTTGGCCAAACAGCGCTTTAACTTGGTCGTCGTTCTCTGCGTTTCTGATTTCGCTGATTAGGGTCCTGGCCTTCTGGTGATCCATAAAGATCAGGTCCATAACGTCGGCAGACTCTTTGTCAGAGGTTTGAGTAACAGCGCTGCCCACAACGCCAGTGGCGGCGGCAACAGCATCCTGCACCCGAGCCCACAGGCCCTGCTTGGGTTCTTGACCAGTGAGCTCTAGGGTTCCTAAGTACTCAAGCATGCCCTTGAGTTGCTCCTGGTGGGCACGGTTCTCGAAGTTGACGGTGTTGAGGGGAGCGATCGCTGCCTCGATATCTTGACCAACGACCTGAGCCGCTTTGTGAACTACCAGACCCGACATCACCTGGCCATGCTTCAGCAACTCGTGCTGAGCAATTTTCTCGTACATGCTCAGTCGAGAACTTGCGAGAGTTTCTTTTGCCTGGCTGACAAACTCCTGCACTGTAGGTTTAGGCTCAGCCTGGATCCCATATTGGGTAATGGCTGTTTCAACGATATCTAAATTCTTTTGGTCATCCTCAAGCATGTCTTCCAGACGATGGCGCAGGTGGTTATCGCTGCACTCGCTGAGAAACTGCTGCTCGTTATCAATAATCAAATTCTGAATAGCCTTGATGTCGGCTAGCTTCTCTGCGATCGCAGAACGCTTTTGATCGTCAAGCGTGGCAGGCATAGTGGAGGGGCTCCATCTTAGAATTCGCTCACAGTCTAAGGTTTCTAACCCAAGGTGATATCTGCCGATAGAGCTGATTACGTCTGAATTTTACTGGCGCAATCTATTCCCATAGGCACAGCTCTAAAGCTTCTCCAGACAGAATGGAAGCAATACTAGATTTAGCCAGAATAGAGTACCCAATTGCTTTTTCCTGGCGGCCACATTCACAGCAAAAGCTGCTCTCACCCCTGTTGAGCAGAGGTTAAGAGCAGCTTTGAGTGCAGTGCAACTACGAGCTAGTGATTTACCGCCACCTGGCTGACATCAACCTCGCGGGTGCCGTCAAGGTGACTGGCAATATCCACAATGCGGTCTAAAGCCGCACCGTCTACCGAGCCAGCTAAGCAGAGTGCGCTGCCATGTTGGGTCAGAGTTAGCGTGTCAATAGACGCTAGATCGGGCTGTTGGTCAAGGGTTTGAGCCAGCCGCCGCACCAACCCAAAAGAGTCGTATTCCCCTTCTAGGCCCATGCACTCAGGCGGCGGCGGTGGCGTGTGCATACCCGCTTTCTCTCGCAGTTCATCGTCGTAGGTGTTGGTAAGACCTGGAGTCATGGGGCTGTGCGATGAGGCCCCGTGGGCAGGGCCGTCATCGCAGTGATCAAAATCGATTTTGTTGTGCCAAGTCATGGTTCAAAAACAGGTTACTAAAGAATGTTTAAGGAACTGTAATTGATCTACCTGGCCTAATAATCGTTTGTGTCTGTAGCCCTATCCTCAACTTGTTTACTAATCAACACCAAACTCCTTTAACTCCTTTAATTGGAGTAATTGGGAATGCCCTAACTGCCTAAACCAGCCACAGACTTAAACCGATCTTTCAACCAGTTGCCGGCTTCTTTTAAATTATAAGCCAGGGGTTCTTGCACACTGAGAAATACCCGAGCACAGTTGCGCCCCGGCATGCCCGAAATCGAGCCGCCTGGGTGAGTGCCTGCCCCGGTCAAAAACAGCCCTTCAATTGGGGTTTGGTAGTTGGCCAGTTCGGGCAGCGGGCGAAAGAATACCATCTGGTCGAGGGTCATATCGATATGGTAGTGGTTGCCCTTGCGCACCCCAATCCGCTGGGTCAGCTCAGCAGGGCTTTCAACCCGTCGAGCCATAATCGACTGCTTGAGGTTGGGGGTGTAGTCGGCCAGCTTATCGATCACACGATCGGCGACCTTATTCTTCAGCTCATCCGTCCAGCCGGTGCCGAACAGCCCAGTGCCCTCAGCGTCTTTAACTTGATAGGGGGCAAAAAACTCAATCCATAGGGTGTGCTGACCCGGAGGGGCCATCGACGGATCCATCACCGTGGGAACCACCACATACAGCGAGGGATCGTGGTCGGGAATCAACCCCTGCATAGGCATGGTGTGGGCTGTTTCCACCTGATCCACCGTGTCGGCAATCAAGACAGAGCCAATCAGATACTCGTCTTGGTGATTGTAGGCCTCAAAGCGGGGCATTTCTGACAGGGCGCAGTCAATTTTTAGAATGCCTTCGTTGTTGTTGACGATGCGGCGATCGAGCCGTTCGCTCAGTTCAGGAGCAAAGGATTGGGCATCGGCGGCGGGCACCAAGTCTTGAAAGACTCGCTGGGCATCAATATTTGAGATCACCCCTTTGGTGGCACGGTACTCTTGCCCATCGGCCACGCGCACTCCCTCAACCCGCCCTTCGGCGTTAATCAAAAGTCGCTCTACCGCTTGGTCGCAGAGAATAGTGCCCCCGTGGTCTTCAACCATCCGTACCAGGGCCGAGACTAGGGCTCCTGTGCCACCACGGGGGCGAGCTACCCCAGGGTTATGACGCAGCCCCATCATCATTGAGCCAATGGCCAGGGTTTTCTCAGAGGGTGGGCCTCCTAGTTCTGACGACAGTCGCGCCAGGGGAGCTTTAACCACTTCCGTATCAAACCACTCGTTGAGGATGTTTTCGGGGCTAGTGAGCATGGTGCGCACCAGATCCAGCGTTTTATCTACACCACCCAAAACCGACAGTAGATCTTTAATGTTGTGCAGACCGTAGTTGCCTAGAATGTCGACGATAGATTTTGGCGGGGCGTTAAATATAGGAGTAATTCCCTGGGTGAGCTTGTCCCAGAAGGTCATGTATTCTTTGTATTTCACCGCGTCTCTTTCGCTGTAGCGAGCGATTTCGGCGCAGGTTTTGTCAACCGAGCGGTGGGCCAAAAACGCCCTGCCGTCGGCTTGGGGACAATAGGTAATTGGGTCGCAAAAGAGATACTCTAACCCGTACTTCTCTAGCTCTAGCTCCTCAACGACCGGCCCCAAATGAATGAACTCGTGGTCGATGGCGCAGAGGTTAAAATGAAAACCGGGGGCTTCCTCTGGCATAGCCTCTTCGGTAGTAGCAGCTCCGCCGGGGATTGACCGTCGCTCTAGCAACAGAACACTGTAGCCCGCTTTCAATAGATAACCGGCACAAACCAAGCCGTTGTGGCCTGCACCAATAAGAATGACATCAAACGTTTGCATAGGACGATCGCTCACAATGATGTCCCAATCGTAAATAATCTGTTATCTAGAGGCGACCTGTCGCGAGGTATAGATTCGCCTAAATAGCTCCCTTAGGTCTGCTTTAACGGAGCTGTTGTTTATCATTAAGATAAGTTTTGAATTATATTATCTGGCAGAAGTATTACGTTACTGTACTCCTTTAATTACCTTGAGATTGGTAGGTAATTCTGCCTTCCTAACCAGATCTTTACTTGCCAAAAACAAATAATTGCGTTAATTAAAAGTTATTTGCTGCTAGTAGAGATGCGATCGCCCCAGCTCAAGATCAAAAACTGAGTCCCTTCACGACAGTATTAACGTAATAAACCCCCTTCTTCTATTTAGGTAGAGAAGGGGGATAAGGCAGTTAACTGATTTGAAGTAAATGGCGCAGCTCCTTAGCTAGCTGACATCGTTTTTGTGAGGTGCTGGCGAATTTCTTGGATTTGCTCTGCCTCGGTCTGCTTAAGCCGATTAAACAGCTCAACGCATTCCTCAGAGTTGGCTTCGCGAGCGTCTTGAATGTACTTGTCGTAGGCGTTTAGAGCCTCGGCTTTGCTTTGCATAACGGTCAGCCAGTCATATTCCAGGTTGCTTACGACTTGCTGAGATTGGGTTCCGGTAGTCATGGCAATTGCCTCCAAGTTCTGTATTTACTGTGACTCTATTTTGGGCTTGCTCCCTCTCTCAAAGGAGAGTTTATGACTGAGTCGATAGATTAGCCCCGACGGGGAGAGTTGGCGGTCGGCAAATCGGTTGCTTCTGGATCAGAGCTGCTGGGCACATAGTCTTCGGCTGAGGACGAGGCACCAGACCCACCAGAACCATTTGGTCCCTCGCCAGCAGCAGCGTTGCGGGCTTCTTGCTGCATCAGTTCTGGATTCTGATGAATAGCAGCGGTTCTAGCGCCTGGATTGTCGGCAACTTCCTCTAGCAGTCTGTTTTGCTCGCTTTCTTTATCGTCAACGTTCGCCATCAATTCGTTTTCTTCGCTTTCGTTACCGTTTGCCATGGGCTTTGTTCCTCGGGTGATTGACAGTGTAGAGCCGTGACCAGGCCAACTGGACCCTGTCTAATTGACCTGGTGCTGGCTTACGTAAGTTTCCTCGTCTACCTATGCAGTGGTAGCAAAAGGTTTGAGGACGACCTTGATACAGTTGTCTTCTTTGTCACGAAAGATTTTGTAGGCGCGGGGAGCCTCATCGAGGGGTAGCCGGTGGGTAATTACAAAAGAGGGATCGATTTCTCCCTTTTGCACCCGCTCTAGCAGCGGCTTGAGGTATTTGTGAACGTGGGTTTGGCCCGATCGCATCGTTAGCCCTTTGTTGACAAAGGCACCCATTGGCACTTTGTCGATAAACCCACCGTAGACACCGGGGACGGAAACCTTGCCCCCCTTACGACAGGCGGCGATCGCCTGCCGCAGCACCTGAGGGCGATCGCTTTCCAGACGCACCGCCTGTTTCACGGTGTCGTAGAGCGCCATGGGGCCAGTGCCATGGGCCTCCATGCCGACGGAGTCGATGCAACTGTCGGGTCCCCGACCGCCGGTCATCTCTTTTAGGGCTTCCCCAGGGTCAAGCTCTTCGTAATTGAGAACTTCTGCTCCGCCAGCCTGGGCCAGAGCCAAGCGCTCAGGCACACGGTCAATAGCAATTACCCGCTCAGCGCCGAGCATAAAGGCACTGCGAATGGCAAACTGACCCACTGGGCCACAGCCCCACACAGCCACCGTGTCGCCGGGCTGAATGTCACAGTTTTCGGCCGCCATGTAGCCGGTGGGAAAAATGTCGGTGAGAAAGAGTACTTGCTCATCGGTGAGGCCATCGGGCACCTTGAGCGGGCCGACGTCAGCGAAGGGCACCCGCACGTATTCGGCCTGACCCCCGGCATAGCCCCCCATTAGGTGAGAGTAGCCAAACAAACCTGAGGGCGAGTGGCCGTAAAATTTCTCGGCCATCCACGCGTTGGGGTTGGAGTTGTCGCACAGCGACCACAGATCTTGGTTGCAAAAAAAGCAGCTGCCGCAGGAGATGGTGAATGGCACCACCACGCGATCGCCCTGCTTGAGGTTGCTCACCCCTGGCCCGGTTTCGACTACTTCCCCCATGAATTCGTGGCCTAAAATATCCCCTGATTGCATGGTGGGAATAAAGCCATCGTAGAGGTGTAGGTCAGACCCACAAATCGCCGTAGAGGTGATCTTAATAATGGCGTCGCGCGGATTTAAAATTGTCGGGTCGGGCACAGTGTCTACCCGAACATCGTGGGTGCCATGCCAGCAAACTGCTTTCATTAAACTTCTCCTGAGGTAGTTACGTTCAGCGATCTCGGTCAACGCCCGTGACAATGACGCATTAACCCAGGGGTTGGGAAATGGACAATGCCTAGGGGGCTTGGTAGCTCAACAGGATTTCACTCCTAGTTGGGGTAGCGGTCTAGGGTGGGGTTTCTCTCGGGCTGGATGGTGCTGCGGGGCGCATCGGTAGGCAACTTCTCTGAGGACAGCCCCGGTATCAAATTTTTGAGCCGATCGCCAATGCCGGGTTTTGACTCGGCAGGGGGCTGGATGTTCTTGCCCTGGCGATCGAGGGCCGTTAGGTCGACACCACCCTGGAAGTTTTCGTTGCTGATCGGGTTATGGCTAGGACGAACGGCACTAGTGTCACCAGCGCCAGTTTCAGGCGCATTGGCCGCTTGGGCGCTGGGCATGTAGCCGACCGAGCCAAACCAAAGGGCAATCGCCAGGACAGCCCATGCCACCCGCCGACCGAGCCGAGCCTTCACAACGGCGGTCTTAGCGAATGAGAAGAGAGAGGAGAGAGAATGAAACAAAGAATTCATGGCAATACGTCCAAAAACATGGGCAGATTAAGGCTAGGCTCCCTTGGGTTGACCGTCAGTAGTGGCGATTTCTCCGGTTTCCATCAGCTGCTTAAAGCGGCTGAGATCATCGCCGATCTGCTGTTCGGGTTCTTCGCCAAAGAGCTTGGCGATCGCAGCAGCCATAGCACCACCCGGCAGCTCATACTCCATGACCACTTTGACCTCGGTGCCGCGATCGCCAGTAGCGCGCTGAAACCGCACAAACCCAGAGTGGTTCACTTCGGCATCGTCAGTCGAGGTCCAGGCAATTAGGCGATCGGGCTGGTCATCCACGATTACCGCATCCCACTCAATGCTCTGATCGAGGGGGGCGTTGGCCACCCAGTGGGAATGCTGATCATCTTGAACCTGCACAGACTTGACATGGCGCATAAATTTGGGCAGGTTGTCAAACTTCCGCCAGAAGCTGTAGAGCTCTGCTGCCGAACGATTGATCGTGACGGTTTTCTCAACCAAGATGGACTTTTCAATACCAACGGCTTCGCCAACCTGCTTGAGCGTGCTTTTCTTTTGAACACCTTGATAGGCTAAGCTGCCACCGGCAGCCGCCATCAAGATCCCCCGCAGCGATCGCTGCTGCAAGCCGCCGAGCACCAAAGCGCCACCGCTAATGATTGACGCCCACCGCTCTAACTTACCGGCCTCCGTATCTTTTGACGGTTGCGTGCTAACGGAATCTTCCACTTCGATAACCTCTGGGCAAAAACGCTGTTTCTATGGGCTTGATAATCAACTCGCCCGACGGCTCAGGGCCATGGGGCGAGCTAGATTGAGAACTGGCTACTAGAGCTGAGACGAGCGCTCGGTGCTGAGCTCAGAACCCGTGCCATCGCGCAGGAAAGCAGGAGCTTTCTTGTCAAAGTAGTTGTTGATGAAGGTGTTCACCGCCGATAGCACCAGCGGACCTACCAGAAAACCAATGATGCCGGTGATGTAGAAGCCGGGCACCACCAGAGAGGCCAGCCACAGGCAAAGGCCGTTTAGAACCAGGGAAAATGCCCCGAAGCTAACGGCGTTGATAGGCATGGTCAGGGTTTGCAGCGTCGGCTTGAGAAAAGCGTTGACCACGCCGACCGAAGCAGCCGCGATCGCCGCTGCGGTTAGGGTGTTGATGGTAACCCCAGGCACAACTAGATCCACAACCAGCAGGCTAAGGGCCGTTGCCAAGCCAGATAAAAGAATGCTCCACATAGTGTCGTCTCCTGAAAAACTACAAGCCTTGGATAAGTGAAGTTTTGCCGGGCCTAAGTGAAGCGGTTAGTGGTTAGCAGCCTCAAACAAGCCAGGGCAACTGCAAATGGTCTAATTTGCTTCGCTTAATTCCACGGTAAAAACCTATGCCAATATGTGTGTCTACTATTGGATAGATAAGCAAAAATCTGTCCTGATGTTTTTTAGAAGCTTGGCGATCCTGTCGGCAGCGAAAAATCGGAAATTGTGAATGGTTTTCCTAAAATTTCTCACTCGGGAAGTCAGAGGAGAGGCCAAAAATTTCTGACCACGGCGAAAAAAGAAGACGGAATCGACAAGCTATGCCTTTTGGCGTAGGCATCTTACTGCCGGCGGGAGATATGGAATTTGGCTAGGTTATGTAAACTCCAGAGTTAAGCGGTGAAGTGCGCTAGCAAGAATGCGATCGCCCCCAAGGCCGGTCTCTGACAATTGCTTTGCGCCTTTACCTATAAATTTTGATTGGAGTAGACCTATGTTGATATCGTTAGAAATTGGAATGGTAGTGGTCGGTTTAGGCTTAGCCCTAATGCTGGTGCGTCTTCCTAAAGCTGGGCAGTCTGGCATAATCGCCATGATCTGTTTGGCTCTCATGCTGGTTAGCTTCACCCAACCCGCCTTCGCTGGTGCGGTTAACGGTGCGGCGATAACCGACGAGCAAAAAGACCTCAACGAGACGCTTCAGTCCACGCCCAACGACAGTCAATATGAGGGCATTGAGTATGCCGAAGCCAAAGGTACTCCTCTGGGCGATCAGGATATCACCGACAGAATCATGAGCAAAGTTCCTGATAACCTCAAGGTCGGCGTCTCCAACGGTGCTGTACAGCTATCGGGCAAGGTAAAGAGTCGCGACACGGCCCGAGCCATTATTGAAGATGTCAAAGCTATTCCTGGAGTACACGAGGTTTCCTACGATTTAGGTCTTAAGGAAATAACTCAATAAGCAACAGATAGAAGCTTATTTAATCGGCGGCACACCGCCGATTTTTTTGTGCCTAAATCATTAGAATTTTTATTATTTTTATTTATTAATTCCCAAAGTCTGAAAAGCTCGTCCAATAACGTATAAAGTGACTGTAGAAACATACAAAGCAGTTTAAATAGATTCAGTCACAGCCACAATCATTCGAGACTTAGTCAATGCCCAGCGAAATTAAGCCCTTAAATATAAACTCCACCTACGTTGTGATGGATGGTAGCGGCAATGCCATGCCAGTGTCAGTAAGCGACACCTTTTATGAAGAACTAAGCCGTACCTTTGGAGACTTTAAAAACAAGCGACTTGTCTCTCAACTTAACTTTGACCGCGATTGGGGCACATGGGAAATGCATCCTGCTGGTGAAGAGTTTGTGTGCCTGATCTCAGGGCAGATTGATCTCATTCTTAAGCAGAACGGTGTTGAAAACAGGCTGCCGCTAGACACCCCTGGCTCCTATGTGATTGTGCCCAAGGGCATTTGGCACACCGCTAAAGTTCACCAGCCCTGCTCTGTGTTGTTTATTACTCCTGGCGAAGGAACTCAAAATCGAGCTGTTTAGTGATTTAGGCGATCGCCGCAAAACATCCCTTTGGTTGGTCCGTAGCCAGATCAGTAGCCTTGAAGCTACCGACTATTAAGTAGACGAACCGAAAGCCTGATTAGGAAATGCGTCCTTTATCGCTGTAGTGTGAGGGCTGCCACTGACAGCAACCCTCACGCAGCTTTCTTTGAAGGGCTAGGCGGCGCGATCGCAGTTAATCATCCACGGTGTGCCAAACTGATCGACTACCATGCCAAACCGGGCCGCCCAAAAAGTCTCCTGAATGGGCATCTTAATAGTGCCATTCTCAGCCAGGGCTGCAAAGACATGCTCGGCCTTATCTGGATCTTCAATGGCGATTAAGACAGAGGTGCCTTTAGGCTCTTCAAAGTAGTCGGGCATGCTGTCCGCCCCCATAAGCTCCTGATCTCCTAGGATTAGCTGAGAGTGCATGATTTTGTCGCGCCAATCTTCAGGTGTTTGGTCGGCCATTGGCGATTCTCCATAGGTCATCTTGTCACCAACCTTGCCGCCTAAGACCTGCGCATAGTAATCGAATGCAGCCTCGCAATTGCCATTAAAGTTGAGGTAAGAATACAGTTTCATAGCGCCCTCCTAGGACTAAAAAATTCGTGAACAATTAAAACTGGTTTTCAACGTCAAGGGAGCGAAAACCCAGCTAGTGCAAAAAATGATGAGCGAAACGAACTGCTGAGACAGGTGTAGTGGGTCACACGAATTGATGACCCACCCAACAACTACTTACTGAGGGATAGCGCCGGGTTCCATGTACATCAGCTCCCAAATATGACCGTCTAAATCTTGAAAGCCGTGGGCATACATAAATCCGTGATCTTGAGGGTCGTTGTAGGTTGAGCCACCGCCACTAACGGCTTTGCTAACCAAGCTATCAACCTCTTCGCGGCTGTCGCAGGATAGACAGACTAGCACCTCGGTACTCTTGGTGGCGTCGCAGATAGGTTTGGGCGTAAAGGTTTTGAACTTATCGTTGGTCAAAATCATGACGTAGATGTCATCGCTGACAATCATGCAGGTAGCGGTTTCATCGGTAAACTGCGGATTGAATGCAAAGCCGAGCTGGGTAAAGAATGCGATCGCCTGGTCGAGGTTTTGAGTAGGCAGATTGACAAAAATTTTGCGTCCCATGGTGGGGTTCCTTATGCGATTTGTGAGGGCTGGAAATCGGCTGTTTAGGGCGCATCATCTAGGGCGACGCCCTAAACAGTTCTTTGGGCATTGGCTCAACAGCCTGGGTTAAAGGGTCTCGAGCAGTGCTCATGCAAAATCTGCCATTCACCCTGCCGCTTCTGATAGCCAGCGGTGATGCGCAACCACATCTGCGCCGCTGGATGATCGGCCGCAATGCCGGTATAGTGCAGCATCCAGTGGGCCAGCGCCAGGTCGTCGCTGATGGTGATAGTGAGATCCTGCATCTCGGTGCCCGAAGAGTTGGGCATATAGGGCAAACTGCTTTCCCACATCTGGCGAATGGCAGCGACACCCTTGAGCTGGAGTGGCGGCTTAACGTCAAATAGAACGGCATCTGAGCCATAGTGAGCCATGATTTGGTCAAGATTTTTGGCACAGATACCGTTGGCCTGCTCGGTAATTAGCTGTCGGATTTGGGCTTCGTCGCGGGTAACCGTGATCGTGCTAGTCATAGAAATATCTCCGATATCGAGCGGGGGTCAGGGAGTTGTTTGCAACTAAAATCTCCCTGCTTTGTTAAGTAGTCGAATGGAGGGGGGCGAGATCGACAGGTAGAGCTGACCCTTTTGAAAAAAAACCTGAAAAGATTAGCCTCTATTGGCCAGATGGCAGGCCAGTTAACTCTATTAAGGGGCGAATTTCGACGGTGCCTTTGTGCACAGAAGGAATGCGGCCGGCGATCGCGATCGCCTCGTCCAAATCTTCCGCCTCGATCAGAAAATAACCGCCGAGCTGTTCTCGGGTTTCGGCAAAGGGGCCATCGGTCACCAGGCGCTTGCCGTCGCGCATCTGCACACTGGTGGCTGTAGCTACCGAGTGCAGCGGCGACGCACCCAAATATTGACCCTTGGCGTGCAGATCCTGGGTGAGCTTGACCGAATCCTGGTAGCAGCGCTCCTGCTCGCCCTCGCCCCAGACGTTTTCATCGCTGTAAATCAGCAGCATGTATTTCATGGTTTAGCTCCCAAGATTGACGGATTTCAATCGGCTACTGTCGCCGAAAGTGGGTGATCATAAACTGTTGCCACTGACCATCATCGGTCAAAATTTGCGACGTCATGGTGCGGTGGTCATCAGTTAAGAACTCAATGATGTCCTTATACTGGGTCATTGAATTTCCGTTGAAATCAGGCCCTTCAGTTTCTAGCGTTAAGACCTTTTTTGCCTCATCTAAAGAGCCGTTATACACCCACAGATGGGTCATCATCGAGCCAACATAGGTGCCTGTATAACGCTGGGTTTCGGGATCGTAGCCCAGGGTCATCAGGGTAGTGCCGGTGCCACCATCGGGCATTTCGCTTTCGCCCTCGGCTACAACCCAAACGCCATCTAGGGAGCGAACTACTTCCTTGCCGTGAGTCGTTGATGGGGGCTGATCTGGCCCCATGATGCACTCGCACTCACTGATCCATTCGCCAACTAGTCGGTCTAGCCACTGGTGTTCTGTCTGCGGTTGAACGTGCATAATATTTCTCCAATGTTTTAGATACAAGTTTGAAGGGGCAGGCGGGTTGGCAGTAGGTTTTGCCGAGCTGGCCTTGACCTTACTTCCACCCGCTGGGCGCTAGCCGTAGGTCGGTCGCTGCGGCCAGCCTGCGGGAGAATCCTCAAAGTCTTGCTGCCGACCGTAGGGAGTGAGATCGAGCAGGCTATAGGCGTCAGTCAGGCCCTCGCAGCCGCGAGCATAGGTCGAGTAGGTATGAAAAACCTCGTCGTCGATGCGAAAGAACACGCTCATACCGTGGCTTTCGCCTTTCATAAAGTGCTGCTCTGAGTTGCTAGCCAGCTCCACCTGGTCGCGGTAGTTGTACTGCACCGGAGCCACCGCTTCATCGAGCGTGACGTGAAAATCGTAGTTAAAGTCGCTGCCAAAGGAAGAAACCCAGGGCAGAGTCCAACCCTGACGGGCTTTATATTGCTCAAGTTTGGCCAGCGGAGCACGGGATATGAGTGCGAAGCTGGTGTCGCGATCGCCCAGCAGACTCAAATCACCTATGGCATTGACCAGGCCAGTGCAGCCCGTGCAACCGTTCTCCCACTCGGGGTCAAACATAAAGTGGTAAACCAGCAGCTGGTGGCGGCCCTCAAACAAATCGAGCAGGCTGGTCTCACCTTTAGGCCCTTCAAATGTGTAGGTTTTTTCTAGCTTGACCATGGGCAGACGGCGGCGCTTGGCATTGACGCGATCGCGCTGTTTAGTTAAGGCTTTTTCGTCTGCTAAAAGCGCTTTTCGTTCTGCCAGCCAGGTGTCGGCTGACACCACGGGCGGATGGGCAAGAGTAGTGGTAGTCATGGCGATTTCTCCGTAGATTTCTGAGGGGGAATTTCCAATGTTGGTAGGTAGAGCGCCAGCGGAACCCAACGGTGGTGAGTATTGTTGGGTTGCACTGCGTTTCATCCAACCTACGCAATTCCTGATCCGTGCTCAGTGCAGATTGGTCTGAAAGGTTTTGCTTTCGTTGACCTGGGCGTTGATCTCCTCATCTGCTGGGCGAATTTCAAAGGGGCCGTTGCGCACTCCGGGATGGTGCGACATTAGCTGGATGGCGTGGTTGAGATCGCGGGCCTCCAGCATCAAAATGCCGCCGATCTGCTCTTTAGTTTCAGCAAAGGGGCCATCGGTGACGACAACTTGACCGTTCTGGTATCGCAGCGTCGCTGCATTGCGAACGCTTTGTAACGCTTCTCCACCGATAAAGTGGCCGCCCCGCCGCAGTTCGTCGTCGTAGGCAAAACAGTCGGCCATTAGCTCCCCCTGTTCGTCTTCAGAAAGCTTGTCCCACTGCGTTTCGTCGAAGTAGCCCAGACAGATGAATTTCATGCTTGCCTCCAAAATTTAGGTCTAATACCAAATCCCGTTTGCATTCCCCCTTCTGTAGGGACGCGTAGCGCCCTTGGGGTTTCTCATCGGCAACAAGGTGATTGACTGTGGATTTGGCCTGAATTTCTCACCTTTGTGAATTAGTCGTTTGGCTAGGGAGCAGATCGACAGCAGCGCAAAAGTTTTTCTAAGTTTTTTGGGATTCCCCACTCCAAGGCTAAATCAGCCATTCAGTGGGAGCTTTGAGGACTGCCATTGGCCCTATTCAGCGCTACTCAGACCAGTTCGCGCAGGCGGCTTTCGAGAAACCGGCGCTCGGGTTCTTGCTTGACTAGATCGAGCGCTCGCTGATAAGACACCTTGGCTTCAGCGGTTTCGCCCAGTTGGCGGCACAGGTCGGCTCGGGCCGCATGGGCCAAGTGATAGTGAGCCAGATCGCCCTCAGCGAGAATCTCATCTAGCAGTTGCAGTCCTGCCTGGGGGCCATCGCGCATTGCCACGGCCACGGCTCGATTGAGATGGACAACGGGAGTGGGTTCGATCTGGGCTAGCAGGCTATACAGCCCGACAATCTGTGCCCAGTCCGTTGCAGCTGGTTGGGGGGCTTCGGCATGAACGGCAGCGATCGCCGCCTGAATCCCGTAGGGTCCCACCTGCCCTGAGGATAGGGCTTGCTGCACCAGCGATCGCCCCTCGGCAATCTGCTCCTGGTTCCACAGCGCGCGATTCTGATCGGCTAAGAGAATCAGATCGCCCGTAGGGGAGGTGCGGGCCTGCCGCCGTGACTCTTGCAGCAGCATCAGCGCCAGCAGCCCCATCACCTCAGGGTTGGGCAGCAGCTCTAGCACCAGTCGCCCCAGCCGAATCGCCTCGCCCGAGAGATCGGCCCGCGTCAGCGATGGGCCAGAGGAGGCCGCATACCCCTCGTTAAACACCAGATAGATTACCTGGAGTACGGTGTCTAAGCGATCGGGCAGATCTTCCAGGGCGGGCACCTGGTAGGGGATACCCGCCGCGCGGATTTTGGCCTTGGCCCTCACAATGCGCTGGGCCAAGGTAGGTGGGGCGAGCAAAAAGGCGCTAGCGATTTCCTCGGTTTTGAGACCACAGACCTCTCGCAGGGTGAGGGCCACCTGGGCCTCCTGGGGCAGGGCCGGGTGGCAGCAGGTGAAGATCAGCCGCAGGCGATCGTCCTCGACATCGTCGTCGGGCAACTCGGGCTGGGCATCGAGCTGCTGGGCCAGCTCGGCCAGCGACGCGTCAAAGCGGGTGCGGCGACGCAGGCGATCAATCGCCCTAAACCGACCCACCGATACCAGCCACGGCCTTGGTTTAACTGGCATTCCATCCCGTGGCCACTGCTCTATCGCCACGGCGAAGGCGTCGTGCAGCGCTTCTTCGGCCAGGTCAAAATCTCCCAGTAGGCGAATCAGCGTGGCAAAAACCCGACGCGACTCAGCCCGATAAATGGCATCTACCTGCCTCTGCATCTGGAGGGATTCGTTCATGGTTAGCGCTCCTGCCAGCAAAGTCAGTCGTCTAGATTCATTTTAATTTAGTGCAATTGTACTGCTATCCGACCAATTCGCTCGCCAATTTAGCCATTCAACAAGTCAAGAAAGCCTGACTCAGCTGCTATCTTGCTTCAGATCATTGCCCTATAACTCTTTGGACGAATGGGAGTCAGAACTAAAATGAATTTCATTTGAAAATGTTTTGAAATTGAGCTATGCTCCAGAGATGAATTTTTAGGAATAGTTCTGGAGCTGCCCTTTAGCCCTTTGCTAGCTGGGCGGCTCGCTTGGAGAACAGGCTGGATAGTTGACGCTTATCCCTAGCAAGGTTAGCCAAACCCCAGGCCACGTAGTCTTTTCCTAAAGGCATCTGCACGCTGGATTTTTCACAAATCCTTACATAGGAGTCACTCAATGTTGGGACAACTGGATAGTTTAGCGGGTCTATCAAACCCGCCGGTGGCTGCTCGCTTGCAGGGCCTTTCGTTGGAGCAGCTACAGCGGCTGCCGGTGTCTGGGTCTAGTCATTTTGGACGGCGCAGCTATTTGCCCGCTGCCAGCGATCGCCTTTGGCTGCTGAAAGCCGGGGCGGTACGCACCCTAACTTACCTAGAAGATGGCACCGCGATCGCCCTAGGCCTTTGGAGCGCGGGCGATATTATAGGGAAATTTCTCTCCAATGCGGAGCCCTATTTAATTGAAGCCGTCAACGATGTCGAGGCGGTGTGCATTTCCTTGTCTGACTGGCAGCCGCCAGTGGATGTGATCACCAGCTACCTCAAGCACGCCGAAGCGCTGATGGTGGTGCGCACCCATCGCCGAGCCGAGGCTGCTTTGCTGGGGCTGTTGCAGTGGTTGGCCAACCGCTTTGGGCTACAGCTTGAGCGCGGCTGCCTGATTGATCTCAAAATTACCCACCAAGACCTAGCCGACTTTAGTGGTCTTAGCCGGGTGACGGTAACTCGCCTGCTGCGCCAGTTTGAAGAGCAGGGGCTGATCTACCGGCGATCGCGCCAGCTGATTTTGGCTGAATCCAGCGACCACTGGCATTACGAAATTTAGCTAGGGCTAAGGTGATAACGCAGCGAACGAGCCTGGTACTGCTGTCTCGACGGGCAGGGCACAGAGTTCTATAACTCAATCCACAGGGCATTAGATTGAAAATCAATCGCAAGTTGATCGCAGATTGAATCTAACTGCTGTAGACTTTAGCCTAAGCTGGTCAGGTTTGGCCCGCCAGCTTTGCTGCCTGTCCTGACTCTCTGCTGCGTTAATGACCCAGTCTTCTCAAGCAATTGACACCCCGCCCACAGGCGATCGCCCCCAGGGCACAACCGCCCCTGCCCCGTCCCCAAAACCCGCCTCTCGCACCCGCGATCACCTGGCCAATGAGCGCACCTACCTAGCCTGGATGCGTACCGCGATCGCCCTGATTGGCTTCGGCGTTTTAATTGCTCGCCTGCGCTACCTGGTTTCGCCCGATGTGCCCGGCACCGGCCAAGGCTGGCTGGTGGGGCTAGGTCTATCCTCCATTGGCCTGATTACCGTGCTGTTGTCGACCTGGCACTACTTTGCGGTCCTTGACGCCATTGAAAGCAGCACCTATGAACCCAGCCGCCGCTGGGTGATTCTCTTTAGTCTGGTGGTCACGCTGCTGGGGGCAGGGGTACTGTACGTGCTGTTTTCAGCCCCAGCGTCGGTGAAAGGGTTTTCGATGATGTAAGGAGTGGATGGATGGGAAGTAGGGGATGAAGCTGCTGATCCGAAGGGCGACTTCAAGATTCAAAGCTTCCACCTCCACTCCTTACCCGCCCACCCCCTACCCATCCACCCCCCTACCCATCCACCCATCTCAGGAGTCCGTCACCCTTGGTTGATCTCAGTAGCAACCGCGATCGCGCCGCCAGGCCAGCCACCGCTTCCCCCTGGGGGAGTGGGGCCACCCTAGCGGCCTGGATTTTGCTGGGGCTGCTGGCGCTGGGGCTGGCCGCCAGCTTTTGGGTGGTTATTCCCGCTGGGGAGCGCGGCGTGTGGATGCGCTTTGGCCAAGTGCAGGAGGAAATTCTCGCCGAGGGGCTGCACTTTTTGATTCCCCTAGTGGATTCGGTGGAGACCCTGAGCACTCGGGTGCAAAAGCAGGAAATCGCTACCGAAGCAGCGTCTAAAGATTTGCAGGATGTGTTTAGCGATGTCGCCCTCAACTGGCACATTCTGCCCGACCAAGCCAACCTGGTATATCGACAAATCGGCGATGAGCCTGCGGTGGTGCGCTCCATCATCAACCCCGCCATAGAAGAGGTGATCAAGGCCGTGATCGCCCACTACACCGCCGAAGAAGTGATCACTCAGCGCGACCAGGTAAAGGCTGAGGTAGATGCAGGGCTGCGATCGCGCCTGTCTCCCTACAATCTGGCCATCGACGATGTCTCGCTGACTACCATTCACTTTTCGCAGCAGTTTCGCGATGCAGTAGAGGCTAAGCAAATCGCCGTACAAGAGGCTAAACAGGCAGAATTTGTTGCCAAAAAAGCCCTGCGTCAGGCCGAAATCGAGATTAATTTGGCTAGAGGAACCGCTGAAGCTCACCAAATTTTGCTAGAAACCTTAACCCCTAGTGTGCTCAAGTATGAAGCGCTACAAAAGTGGGATGGACGACTGCCTATGATTAGTGGAGAAGGAACCAGTACGGTGATTGAATTGGACGATTTGTTGCCAAGTGATGAGAAATAAAGAAGCTTTGAGTTTTCAATTTTGAGCGTTAAGTTATTTTTGTACGATAGACACTCAAAACTCAATATTCAAAACTAGACTCATACTCCCTATCCCTTTATCCTCAAAAAGCTTAAACCGCCACTTTCTCCGGCTCCACTAAAATTTCTTCAAAAGTTTTAGAAATGCGGGTGCGAAATCGCTTTTGATGGCGCAGCAAGATCACCGGCTGAGTCATCTCATAGGTATGCTGAGGCGCGTTGATATCATCCACAATTTCGATCGCTTTTAGGGTGCCGAGCTTTAGCTCCGATCGCACGATTGATCGGGGCAAAGCCGCAGCTCCAATGCCCCCTTCGACCACGGCTTTGATCATTTCGCTGGTGGTTAGAATGAGGGCTATTTCTAACGTGCTGGGGTCAACGCCCCAGCCCTGAAGCGATCGCTCAAACATGTAGCGAGAGCCCGATCCAGGTTCGCGCATGATCCAGCCGGTGTCAGTGATCTCAGCGAGAGAAATGCGATCGCGGCCAAACCAGGGATGACTTTGGCCAACTACGATCGCCACCACATCTTGACCGATCACCGACACCGATAGGTTTTGGCTGAGGGAAGGTTTTACCTCTCCGGTGACTAGCCCTAGGTCAAACATACCGCTCACGGTGCCGCTGACAATTTCCTCCGCGTTGGCAATGGTACAATTGATCGAAATTCCAGGGTAATGCTGCTTGAAGTGACTGATTTTATGGGGCAGCCAGTAGTTGCCTACGGTGAGGCTGCTGCCAACTTTTAAGCCACCCCGCTGGAGGTCGTTTAGCTCACGCAAACCCTGGGCAGTTAGCTCCACCTGATCAAGAATTTTTTGGGCTTCAATCTGGAGCATTTCACCAGCGTCGGTCAGCTCAATATGCCTGCCAATGCGATGAAATAGCTTTACACCATACTCTTCTTCTAGGGTTTGAATAGATGCGCTGACCGCTGGCTGAGTAATGTAGAGCGAATCTGCCGCGCGGGTAAAGTGTAAATGTTCGGCCACCGCCAAAAAAACTCGGAGTTGCTCAAGCTTCATGGGAGCTAGTTTTGTGATGACTGAACAGTTTAAAAAGACTGTTCAATTATTGCATAAATTCTATTTATCAAACTCACAAAAAAGACTGTTTGATCCGTCCGTTTATTCAACCTAAGGTAAGGGGCAATTGGCAAAGTTTGTTAACCCCCATCGACGAGGTGCTGCGATCGTGACTGACTTACTGACCACTCTGGGGCGTAGCTCCATGGCGTTTGCCGCCACCAATCTCGACGACATCGTCATTTTGATGCTGTTTTTTTCCCAGGTAGGAGCAGCTCTGGGCAAGCGCCACATTGTGGCAGGTCAGTATGTGGGGTTTGCGGGTCTGGTGGCTCTGAGCTTGCCCGGATTCTTTGGCAGTTTACTCTTCCCCCGTCCCTGGATTGGGCTGCTGGGGGTGGTGCCCATCGTCATTGGTTTGAGCCAGCTGCTGTCGGTGGTCGCCGATGAGACAAATGGTGAAGATACCGGCGAGGTGCTACTAGCGCCCACCAGCGGCGGGTCGGGTTGGCTGTCGCCCCAGACCACCAGCGTGGCCGCTATTACCATGGCCAACGGCGGCGACAATGTGGGCATCTACATGCCTATGTTTGCTAGCAGCGACGGGCTGGGGCTGGGGGTAACACTGGCGGTGTTTTTTGGGCTGGTGGGGGTGTGGTGTTTTGTGGCCTACCAGCTGACCCAGGTGGGGGCGATCGCAGCCCTGCTCACCCGCTATGGGTCTCAGGTGGTGCCCTTTGTGCTGATGGCCTTGGGCGGGCTGATTTTGGTCGACAGCCACACCCTGGAGTACCGAGGGTTGACGGCTCTGACCCTCACCATCCTCGGCATCTGCGTCATTCATCTGCTGCGGGAGACGATGCGGCTCTCGGCGGCGGTTGCCGTTGGTAAACCCATGCCCGCAGCCCAGAGAATGGACGGGTAGCATTTTTGCCCCTATGCCCTCGCTCTCGCAAACCCTGGTCAAAGCCGCGATCGCATTTGTAGCCACCAACCTAGACGACTTTGTTCTACTTATGGTGTTCTTTTCTCAGGTGCCCAACCGCTTCTCCCACCGCCAGATTTTTTGGGGTCGTTACCTCGGCTTTGCCGCCCTGGTTGTCCTTAGCTTGCCTGGTTTCTTTGGCGGTCTGGTGCTGCCCAAAGCCTACGTGGGGCTGCTGGGCCTAGTGCCCATCGCCATTGGTCTCAGGCAGCTATTCAGGCGAGAAGATGGGGCCGAGGAGCAGGTTGTGCCGCCCAAGCTGCCCCTGCTAAATGCCCAAATGGCGGCGATCGCAGGCATTACCCTGGCCAACGGCGGCGACAACATCGGTATCTATGTGTCGCTGTTTGTAGGCCAAACCTGGGCCGAGCTGGGCGTGACCCTGCTGGTGTTTGGGGTGCTGGTCGCCCTCTGGTACTGGCTAGCTCGGGGGTTGGTTGGCCAGCCTGGGGTGCGCGATCGCCTCACCGTCGTCGGTCACCGCTTGATGCCCTTGGTGTTAATTGGTTTGGGCCTGTTCATCTTGGTCGACAGCGGAACTTACCGCCTGATCGGCCGCTAGCTTTCACCCTAAAAAGGAGACTTTTCCTATGATTCGTACAATCAAAAATGCTCTGAGCTTTCTACTGTTCGCTGGAATTTTGCTGGTGCTCGTCGGCGTCGCCCGCCCGGCCTTTGCCGACCCCATCGCTCAAAAAAGCTCTCAATACGCCGAAATCACCCAGGCGCTAACCGACTTACAACAGCTGCAATCTAACCCCGATGCTGACCTTAAAGCTGAGGGTTACACCGCGGACTCGCTCGCTCAAAAGCTCTCTGACCTGCGCTTTCAAAAGTACATTCAAGACACCAGCGAAGACTGGGGCATTTGCAGCAACACCACCGCTGCCACCGTCGGTGTCTACGGCTATGACCCCGACCACAAAAATGCCACCCCCGAGATTGCCTACCTGGGCGCAGGCCAAACCACCGACGACGACTGGGCCTGTACCGGCGTGTTTCTGCCTAGCGATGCCTCGGTAACCGGTATTGACCTAGGCGGTGAGGGGGCGATCGCCTCTCTAGTCGATGGCACCCGCCTTACCATCAGCGAAAACCCTATTACTGGCGCGATCGAGTTTGATGCCCCGATCTACAAGGTGCTGAAAGCGGCCGACACTACCCTACCGCTGCCCGAGTTTACCCTGGCCGACGTGGCTACCCAAGTGGCGACAGCCCCAGTCGATTAGGAAGTAGGGAGTGGGGGGTGAGAAGTAAATTTTCACCCGCCCAGCCCACCCCCGCCTGTTTTTCTCCCTTCCCCGAGCGGGAAAACTAACCCTAAATAAACCTATAAAAAGCAGGCCTACAATGAAAATTCCTCTCCCCCCGAAGCGCCCCAAACAGGCCATCGACTGGCAGCCTATTCTTAACCAAATGCAGCCAACCGATGGTCAATCGTTGCCCGTCTACCCTGGTGACCTTAAGGCAGCACTGCTACACCACGCGGGCATGACTCGCCATCCTAAGGGAGAGGCCACCTTTCAACTGGCCCGAGAAATTGCCCGCCTCACCACCTGCTGCGATCCAGAAATTGCCTACTGGTTTTCGCGCCTGGTCGAGCTAATAGATGATGGTGTTGGCTAAGTTTTGTCGGGTGCGGGGTATCCCATGGACGGCAAAAATTTGGCTACTAAAACCACGGCGCAGCTGGGCGCTGTCGTAACAAATTGGTAGTTCTTTGGGCAACGGTCCTAGGCTCCTGCCCACGAAAATGGCCTGATTAATCAGGCCATTTTCGTGGGCTCTTATTTGGGGCATTTACAGCGTTGCCGTTCTTCCCTAGGGAGCATATATCGAGAACAGACTAGGGTTAGAGTCAACAGACAGGCTGTCGCAAGACACCCGCTTGGCGGGGTGTTACGCTCAAAGATTGTCTATCAGTGCCAGCATGCTCGACCTGTTGCTCATGGCCAGCTTGGGATTTTTAGGCAGTTTTGGCCACTGCCTGGGCATGTGTGGACCCATTACCGTAGCTTTTTCGCTATCGCAACCCGACAGCGATCGCGATCGTTGGCAGCAGGTTAGGTTTCACCTGCTGCTCAACCTGGGGCGGCTGGCGAGCTATGCCCTGGTGGGCCTGATGATTGGGGCATTGGGATCAGTGCTGGTGGCCAGCGGGCAGATGGCGGGCATCGGCAGCCCCCTACGGCGGGGGGTGGCCCTAGTGACCGGGCTGCTGCTGATCTGGTTTGGCCTAGCCCAAATCAGCCCTGGCCAGGTGCCTCACGTGCCACTGCTCAACCCTATGGCTCAAGCGAGCTGGCACAATCGGCTGAGCCGCGCCATGCAGGCCCTCTCCCTCAACCCTCAGCGGTGGACGCCGTTGCTGCTGGGTTTAGCTTGGGGGCTAATGCCCTGTGGATTTTTGTACGCGGCCCAGCTGAAGGCAGCAGAGACTACTGACCTCTGGTGGGGTGGAGCTATCATGCTGGCCTTTGGGTTGGGCACCCTGCCGATGATGCTTGGGGTCGGGGTATCGACGGCCTGGGTCAGCGGCGATCGCCGGGGGCAGCTGTTTCGCCTAGGTGGCTGGATCACCCTACTGATTGGCCTGCTGACCTTGATTCGGGGCAGCGACATGATCGACTTCACTGGCCATGGGGCGCTGGTGTTATTGCTGCTGGCGCTGATCGCTCGCCCCCTTAGCCGCCTCTGGCCAGCTCTACTTGTCTATCGGCGCACCTTAGGAGTGGGGGCCTTTGTGCTCTCTGTGGCCCACGTTGCCCACATGGTCACCATGGGGTGGAATCCGGCCGCTTTGCCGTTTCTCTTGCCGAGCCTGCAGGCGGGCGGCTGGTCGGGCATGGTCGCCTTTGGGCTGATGGTGCCCCTGGCCCTAACTAGCTTCAATCGAGCGCAGGCTCGCCTGGGCCACCAGTGGCGACGGCTCCATCTGCTCATCATCCCCATTTTTGGATTAGCGGTGACCCACACACTGCTCTTGGGTTCGAGCTATTTGGGTGCGTTTGAGCGCTCTACCCGCCACTGGCTGGCAGCTGCGGCCCTGGTGGTGCTGGCGCTACTGGCACTGCTGTTGCGTTGGCGGCTGTTTTGGTCTCTGCTGTCTCTGGAGAAGTACTATGCGCCCGCCAAGTCTTAGTCTGGTGGCCGGGCTACTGATCGCCATCCTGGCCGGGCTACCGGCCCAGGCCCACAAGACCGAAGTGTCGGGCGATGTTGCGGGCACCTGGCACCTGGAACCCAACCACAGCCCCAAAGCCGGAGAACCAGCGCAAGTCTGGGTGGCCCTGACCCAACAGGGTGGCCAGGTCATTCCTCTAGAGCAGTGTGACTGCACCCTCGCCGTCTATGCCGCCAACCAGTCTGGGGCCGTGCCGGTTATGCAGCCCACCCTGGAAGCGATGTCGCCCGAGCGGTTTCAAAATATTCCCGGGGCCGAGATCACGTTTCCTAAGGTGGGGGAATATCGCCTGGTGCTCACCGGTCGTCCCCAGGCCGACGCCACCTTTGCCCCCTTTGAACTCAGCTATACCACCGTTGTCGCTACGGGTAGCCGTAGCTCCACCCCTGCCCCAGCCCCGGAAGCTGCGCCTGAGGCGAGGCGTTCCCCGATGTGGATTGTAGGCGGAGTGGGCGGGGCGGTGGTTGCGATCGCAGCCCTAGCCGCAGTCTTCAACGAAGGGAAATCGCTGCGTTAATTGTTCAAAATGGTTTAGCACAGGGTTCTAACGGACTGCTGAGGCTGTCTTTCAGCTAGCGATTGACCAACGCCCAGCGCTGCTGAAAGGCCATGACTTGCTCATTTAGATTCTCCATATCAATCAAAAAAGCGTCATGACCGTGGGGAGAATAGAGCCAGCCGAGCTGGGCCTGGGGCATCAGTTCGGCTAATTCTTGCTGCTCGGCGGGATGGTAGAGGAGGTCAGAGTCGATCGACACCACTAGGGTGGGGTGGTGAATGCTGGCCAGGGCTGCCTGGTAGCGACGATCGGCATCTTGTCCTGTATAGGCGGCCCCAACATCGTGGCGATCCATGGCGTGGGTCAGGGTGACGTAGGTGTTAGCGTCGAAGCGCTTCACTAGCTTGTCGCCCTGGTGGTGGAGATATTGGGTGACGGCGTAGGGAGTGGAGGCGTGAGCGGTAGAGTCGGTTGGTGGGTTGCGGCCAAAGCGGTGGTGGAAGCTGGCCCAGGAACGATAGGTGCTCATGGCGATCATCCGCGCCACCGCTAGCCCCTGGGCGGGTGGGCGATCGGAAGAATAGTGGCCGCCCTGCCAGAGGGGGTCGGTGTAGATGGCCTGACGTTGGGCTTCACTCAGACCAATGCACCAGGGGGAATGACGGCCAGGGGCGGCAATGACGGCTAAGCTTTCTACGCGATCGCCATACTGCAAGCCCCACTCCAGCGCCTGCATGCCGCCGAGGGAGCCTCCTATGACTAAGCGCAAAGATTCTACGCCCAACCCTTCTAGCAGCTTGGCTTGCACATGCACCATATCTCGCACGGTGATGGCGGGAAAGTTTGCCCCGTAGCGCTGTCCCGTGGCTGGGTTAGGGCTCGTGGGGCCGGTGGTGCCGTAGCAGCTGCCCAAAATATTGCTGCAAACGACAAAGTCTTGGGTTGGATCGAGGGTGCGCCCCGGCCCCAGCAACGGTTGCCACCAGTCATCGACGTCGGCGGTGCCAGTGAGAGCATGGCAGACCAGCACGGCATTGTGGGCGCGATCGCTCAGCTCTCCCCAGGTGCGATAGGCCACCTGCACCTGGGGGAGAATGCCGCCCAGTTCTAGCTCTAGGGGATCGGGTAGGTGGTAGAGCCGGGTATGCGACGAGACAAGGTGGAGGTAGGACATAGGGGTAGGAAGTGGATGGGTGGATGGGTAAAAAAGTGATGGAGTGTAGACACTGCTTGGCTTCCCGTCCCCCCTACTCCATCACTCCCCTACCACTCCCCTTACAGCGCCTCAAACGCTTGCTCGAAGTCCGCCTTGATATCTTCGATATGCTCAATGCCGACTGAAACGCGCACCAGATCAGGAGACACCCCGGCGGAGCGTTGTTCATGCTCGCCGAGCTGCTGGTGGGTGGTGCTGGCGGGGTGAATCACCAGGGTTTTGGCGTCGCCGACGTTGGCGAGGTGGCTGGCGAGTTTGACCTGGTTGATGAATTTGCGACCCGCCTCCAAACCGCCTTTAATACCAAAGTTGAGCACGCCGCCAAAGCCGTTGTGCAGGTACTTGGTGGCGCGATCGTGGTAGGGGTGCTCGGGCAACCCTAGGTAGTTGACCCACTCTACCTGGGGCTGGTCTTTTAGCCAGTGGGCCAGGGCCAGGGCGTTGCTGGCGTGGCGATCGACTCGCAAAGACAGCGTTTCTAGCCCTTGCAGCAGCAAAAAAGCGTTAAAGGGGCTGAGGGCGGGGCCTAGGTCGCGCAGCCCTTCGACCCGCGCCCGAATGATGAAGGCAATATTGCCAAAGGGGCCATCGGGGCCAAAGGTATCGGAGAAATTTAGCCCGTGGTAGCCCGGTGACGGCTCGGTAAACAGCGGAAACTTGCCGTTGCGCCAGTCAAATTTGCCCGAGTCAACAATCACGCCGCCGATGGAGGTGCCGTGGCCCCCAATCCACTTGGTGGCACTTTGCACCACAATGTCGGCGCCGTGATCGATGGGCCGCACTAGGTAGCCTGCTGCCCCAAAGGTGTTATCGACAATTAAAGGAATACCGTTTTCGTGAGCCACATGGGCTAGGGCAGCAAAGTCCGGCACATTGAACTGCGGATTGCCGATGCTCTCCACGTAGAGCGCCTTGGTATTCTCATCGATCGCCTGGCGAAAGGTTTCGGCATCGTCACCTTCTACCAGTTTCACCCCAATGCCCAGACGAGGTAGGATTACCTTGAACTGGTTGTAGGTGCCGCCGTAGAGATAGCTGGTGGCGACAATGTTATCCCCCGCCTGGGCCAGAGTGCTAAGGGCGAGAAACTGCGCTGCCTGGCCGCTGGCTGTAGCCAGGGCGGCCGCGCCCCCCTCCAACGCCGCGATGCGCTTTTCAAACACATCGGTGGTGGGGTTCATGATGCGGGTGTAGATGTTGCCAAACTCTTGCAGGGCAAACAGGCGAGCCCCATGGTCGGCATCGTCGAAGGTGTAGGAGGTTGTTTGGTAAATGGGCACTGCGCGAGCGTTGGTGCCGGGAGCGGGTTCCTGGCCGGCGTGCACCTGTAGGGTTTCGTAGCGGTGGGGCATGGGGGTAGGGGGTGAGGAGTAGATGGGTGGGAGGGTAGGGGGTGGATGGGTAAGGGGGTCGGGGAAGGTGGGAAGTTATAGGCTTTGATTTCTCGCCTCTATTGCCTACCCCTCATTCCTCATCCTCTTTAGACGCTGATCAAATCACCTCGCAGGGCTGACAGATCGGCGACTTGATTGGGCGGCAGGTTGTTAAATAGGACGGTGCTGAGATAGCGTTCGCCGTTACTGGGTTGGACGGCGACGATGAGTTTGCCAGCGTTTTCGGGGCGCTGCCCAACCTGAATGGCGGCGGCTAGGGCAGCACCGGCAGAAATGCCGGAGAGAATGCCTTCTTCTCGGGCCAGGCGGCGACTGTAGTTGACGGCGGTTTCGCTGTCGATCTGAATTACTTCGTCAATTAGATCAATGTTCAGCACTTCGGGCACAAAGCCTGCGCCAATGCCCTGAATTTTGTGGGGGCCGGGGGTACCGCCAGAGAGGACGTGGCTTTCGACGGGTTCCACAGCAATGGCTTGAAACCCTGGTTTGCGCTGCTTCAGCACCTCGGCTACGCCGGTGATGGTACCGCCGGTGCCGACTCCGGCAATCAAAATATCGATCGCCCCCTCGGTGTCGGCCCACAGTTCCTCAGCGGTAGTTTCGCGGTGGATTTTGGGATTGGCCGGGTTGCGAAACTGCTGAAGCATGTGGGCATCGGGCAAGAAATCGACAATTTCTACGGCCCGTCGAATGGCTCCGACCATGCCCTGGCTGCCAGGGGTTAACTCCAGCTGCGCACCGTAAGCTTGCAGCATCGCCCGCCGCTCTAGACTCATGGTGTCGGGCATGGTCAAAATTAGTCGGTAGCCCTTGGCGGCGGCGACTAGGGCTAGGGCAATGCCGGTGTTACCGGAGGTAGGTTCTACCAGAATCGTGGATTCTGGGTTGATGAGACCCGCATCTTCGGCTGCCTGAATCATGCTGGCCCCGATGCGGTCTTTGACCGAGGCGGCGGGGTTGAAGCTCTCTAGTTTGAAGACAATGTGGGCCACGGCTCCCTCAGACTGAGGAATGCGATTGAGGCGCACCATGGGGGTGTGGCCGATGAGGTCGGTGATGTTGTTAGCGATGGGCATGGGGGAAAGGAGTGGGGGGTGGATGGGTGAGGAGTAGGGGGTGAATGGGTGAAGGGCTTTGTAAGTCTTCAGGCTTAGGGGTCTTCTACTCCCTACTCTCCACTGTCTAACAAAGATCTATCATTGCCACAGACTTAGTCGCGTTTTGGTGACGTTGTGCAGATAGACCAGTAGCAGACTGCCTAGCAGCAGCGGCGCAATTAGGGCGATTACGACATAGCCGCGGCCGTGGCTCCAGCGGCTTTTTAGGGGTTTAGGTAGGGCGTGGATGAGTAGGGGGGTGGAAGAGTAAGGTTGCTGAGTTTCAGCCTGGTTGAGAGAGAAGGAAGTCATGGCAAAAAGTAAAGAGAGAAAAGAGAACAACGGAAAATTTGACTAGAAAAGGCGCGGAGACAGGCTTTAGGCCAAGAGCTGAGCCGGTCATCTAGGGTTCCCCCTTCGGCCGTCGGGTTTGTTGTGCCCCGCAGTGAAACCCTGGATTGCGGCCAAGAAAACTTAAAGTCGCCTGTGCTCCGCTGGCGCTGTCTAGTAATGCCAGCCGTCGCCATCGGGGTTGCCTTTGCCCTGAATGACGAGGGGATATTTTTGCAGCTGGCTCAGCCAGCACTGCACCGCGTTGAGTGGGCCAGATAGCTCCACTTCCAAGGCCGTTGACTGGACCGAACTGCTGATCGAGAGCGTGGTTGGCTGCCCGGTTAACGCAATGGCTCGCACCACGACCCGACAGCTTTCGGCCAGCTCTTCAAGCAGCGTTCTAACGGAGATTTGGGGAGAACCGTAAATTCTAAGCCTGAGCTGAGTTTGGGGAGTTGTCATGGTGCGTAAACCAACGGAAACAACAGGTGAAAATCGTTGAGGACTAGGAATAGTAAAGGTGCGTCTAGTCATCTTGGGCGAAAAACAGTGGGTGAGCACGCCGATCAGTCGGAGTCGGTGACGGTGTGTCGGCAGGACGCTTTTTTGATGAGGACGACGCTCGCCCCAAACGCACGGCGATCGGCCGTTTGGCCTGCTTGACACCGCTGAGCACCAGCAGCATGGCCACGGTGCCCACTACGGCGAGTTGCCAGTAGCCTAGGCCAATGGCGGTGTCGAGGGCGGCCGTAGCCCAAATCGCCGCTGCCGAGGTTAGCCCCTTAACCTTGCCCCGGTGGGATTGCTGCAAGATTAGCCCCGCTCCAATAAAGCCCACCCCGGTGGCAATGCCCTGGATGGTGCGGCTGAGGGCGTTTACGGAGGAATAGTCTTGGGGGATCTGAAGGGGCAGCAGAATAAACAGCGTTGCCCCCAGACTAATCACCATGTGGGTGCGGACCCCGGCAGAGCGGTTGGTGCCAGTCCACTGGCGCTCGAAGCCAATCAGCCCGCCGATGATGACGGAAAGCCCGACTCGAAAGATCAGGTTGAGCCAGTCGTTGGCTTCGATATAGCCAGCCTGAATCGCCAAAATGCCCCCCTCGCCACTGCATACACCGAAAACCCGGTAGGTTTACCGGTGATTGATTTGTGTTTGACAACTATGGCATGGCATCAAATAATTTTCAATCAGATTGCAAACATTTTTGGTTTCATGTACGATTCGGATGCGTTTGCCAAGCGCGCTACGAAGCTCTCCGCTAGTTTCTTCGTAAGCGCCTAAGTATTTGTGGAGCACTGGTTGCCTAGAGGCACATCCATGCGTCGCTTCTTGTTTCCTGTTGGAGAAAGCAGGCTATGACAGACCCTATTCGCCCCGTAAATGACGACTACAGCAGCGCCGGTCAGCTTACCCCAGAGCAGATTCGGCAAGCGGCCCAGCAAGGGTTTCAGGCGGTGCTAAATCTCAGGTCGCCCCACGAACCCGGTACGCTGCCCGACGAAGCTGAGCAGGCCGCCGCCGCTGGTTTGGGCTATGCTCAGGCCCCGGTAAGCCCAACCTCGCCGGAGGGCGACCCCCTCAACGCTGCCCTGGCTGCGCTGGATGGTCTGCCTAAGCCAGTGCTGATTCATTGTCGGGGGGGCGGACGGGCGACGGCGGTGGCGTTAATTGCGATCGCCAACCAAGAAAAGCTTTCCCGTGACGCCTTTCTAGAGCAGGCCACTACCCACGGGCTGGGGCCAGAGCAGCCGCAGATTCAGCAATTTTTGCGCGACTATTACGGCGACCCTGTACCTGACCAGCAGGAGGTTGGGTAGATGGTAGTTGCCAACGGTCAGACCTCGACCCAGCCGCTCAAGGTGTTTATTTTGGGCGGTGACGGGTTTTGTGGCTGGCCCACAGCCCTGCATTTGTCGAACCTGGGTCACGAGGTCGTCATTCTCGACAACCTCTCTCGGCGCAACATCGACAACGAGCTAGAAGTTAATTCCCTCACCCCGATCGCACCCCTCGGAGTCCGCCTGGCCACCTGGAAAGCCCTCACCGGGCGTGACATTCCCTTTCACCGAGTCGATATTGCCCAAGACTATGACCAGCTCCTGGGTCTAATTCAGCAGTATCGCCCCGATGCGGTGGTGCACTTTGCTGAGCAGCGGGCCGCTCCCTACTCGATGAAGTCGCCCCGCCACAAGCGCTACACCGTTGACAACAACCTCAACGCCACCCACAATCTGCTCTGCGCCATCGTCGAGTCGGGGCTGGATATCCACGTCACCCACCTCGGCACCATGGGCGTCTACGGCTACGGCACGGCGGGCATGAAAATTCCCGAAGGCTACTTAGATGTAGAAATTCCCACCGAGAGTGGGGAGCGTATTGCCCAGCGGATTCTCTACCCAGCGAATCCGGGCAGCGTTTACCACATGACCAAAACCCAGGATCAGCTGTTCTTCTTTTACTACAACAAGAACGACGGCGTGCGCGTTACCGACCTGCACCAGGGCGTAGTTTGGGGCACCCACACCCGCGAAACCCGTCAGGACGAGCGGCTGATCAACCGCTTTGACTACGACGGCGACTACGGCACGGTGTTGAATCGCTTTCTTATGCAGGCGGCGATCGGTTACCCCCTCACCGTCCACGGCACCGGTGGCCAAACCCGCGCCTTTATCCACATTCAAGACACCGTGCACTGCATTCAGCTGGCGCTCGAAAACCCGCCCAGCCCTGGGGAACCGGTCAAAATCTTCAACCAGATGACCGAAACCCACCGGGTTCGCAACCTGGCCCAGCTGGTCAGCGACCTCACCGGAGCCGAAATCACCTACCTCGATAACCCCCGCAAAGAAGCCGCCGAAAACGACCTTTTCGTCGAAAACCGTTGTTTTCTCGAACTGGGCCTAGAGCCCATCACCCTCAGCAAAGGGCTGCTGCTGGAAGTAACCGAAGTGGCAGAGAAGTATGCAGAACGGTGCGATCGCAGCAAAATTCCCTCCACATCGAAATGGGTAAGACGTGGAGAGCAGGGAACGAAGAGTACCGGAATAACCCACTAACCCCCTACCCATCCACCCCCTACCCCTTCACCCATCCACCCCCAACTCTCCCATGTCCCAAACCCTCCAAGCCGTCCTCGCCGCCAACAAGACCTACGCCGCCGACTTCGGCGACAAAGGTAACCTCCCCATGCCCCCCGGTCGCCGCTTTGCGGTGCTCACCTGCATGGATGCTCGCCTCGACCCGGCCAAGTTTGCCGGGCTGAGCGAGGGCGATGCCCACGTGATTCGCAATGCCGGGGGGCGGGCCAGCGACGACGCCATTCGCTCTCTGGTGATTTCCTACAAATTGCTGGGCACCCGCGAGTGGTTTGTCATCCACCACAGCAACTGCGGCATGGAAACCTTTACCGATACCGTGATTCGCGGGCTGTTGGCCAACAGCCTGGAGACCGCTAAGGTCGATGCCAATGGCTGGCACGACGTGGGCCAGGGTCTAGGCTCCAATGAGGGTGACTTCATTAACTGGCTGACCATCTCTGACCAGGCCAAAAGCGTGGCAGAAGATGTGGCCCGCATTCGCAATCACCCGCTGGTGCCCGCCAACATCCCCATTTACGGCTACATCTACGACGTGAAGACGGGGGAGTTGGTGGAGGTACCGGAGGCAACGGCGGTAGGGGTAGGGATTTAGGGGTAAAGGGTGGGCAGCTAGGCGGCATTCAACGTTCAAAATTTTGAGCACCTGCCCACCCCCTTACCCCTCACATTGACAATCAATCAATACAAAGGAGATACGTTCAATGCTTAAGCAACTACAGCGCTGGAAGATCCAGCTGGCTGCCTTTTTGGCGGCGGTTATCGCCGTAGCGACTCTGCCGGGGCTGGTGCAGCCCGGTGCAGCGGCGACGACCATCGATTTTGTGACCCCTCAGTGGGTGGCACAGCATTCGGGCGATCGCAGCCTGCGCATTCTTGACGTGCGCACTAACCCGCTCGACTACATCAGCAGCCACATTCCCGGCGCGGTGAACATTGCCGAAAACACCTTCCGGGGCCCCAATGGCCGTTTGCCGGTGCAGTTTTGGGAGCAGCAGAAAATTGAGGCGCTGTTTCAAGAAGCTGGGGTCAACAGCGACAGCCATGTGGTGATTTACTCCGAGGGCAATAGCATTTTGGGCAGCACCCAGGTGGCCTACCTGCTAGAGCGAGGCAGCTTTGGCGGTGAGGTTTCGGTACTCGATGGTGGGTTTAAAGCCTACAAAGATGCCGGTCTGCCGGTGACGAAGGAGTTCCCTGAGTATGCCAAGGGCAACTTCGCTTTGGAAGACAACAGCGACATTCGCGTATCGCTCGACGAGGTGCGATCGATTGTGCGTGACCGCAGCGCCCGCGTTACCTTTATTGACCCGCGCCCACCCGCGCTGTTTGCCGGTGAAGAAGACCTGTTCATTCGCAACGGCCACATTCCGGGGGCCAACAATCTTCCCTGGCCTAGCTTTACCGTGGGTGAAGCCAACTTTCACCAGCTCAAGCCCCTCGACGACATTCGCGCCTTGCTAGCCCGCCGAGAAATTACTCCCGAAGACGACATTATCGTGACCTGCAGCACCGGACGCGAAGCGTCGCTTCAGTACGTGGTGCTCAAGCATCTGCTGGGCTACCCCAACGTTCGTTTGTACGAGGGGGCTTGGACGGAGTATTCAGCCCAGCCTGATTTACCCGTTGCCACTGGGCAAGATCCGAATGTTTAATTGCGCTTATTGGTTGTAATGCGGTGGCCTTTTCCAGTTGAACGAAACAACGGGAAGGGGCCACCTAACGTTGAAGGAATCTATTAATTTATGCTGTTACGCCTGTTGCTGCTCGCCAGTGTGCTCACCCCGCTCAGCCTGGGGGGGCATAGTTTTTGGTCGGTTACCCACGGGGCTGCTGGTAGTGACACCGTCGATCCGGTTGCCTCCTGCGCCCCCACCCAGCCCGATGACGATGACGAGGCTGATGAAGACGAAGACGACAAGAAGCCGCGCCGCCCAACTCGCGGGCGATTCTCTTAAACCCCCTACCCTGACGCTGACGCTATGACTCCGATTGGTAACTTAACGGCATCGCCATGGTCAAAAACTGGCTCTAGAGGGCCATCACAACCGCTGTGGCTTTATCTGCTGCTGGCTGCGGTGGTGGCGATCGCTGCTAGCTTAATCCGCTTTGGCTGGCGGCAGAGCCTGCTGTTTTTGATCGGCACTCTGTTTGGCCTCACCCTTTACCACGCTAGTTTTGGCTTTGCGTCGTCTTACCGGCGGCTGGTGGTGCAGGGCGATGGCCAGGGGGTGCTGGCGCAGGTGGTGATGCTGGCGCTGGCGACGGTGCTATTTGCCCCCATCTTGATGGGCGAACTGGGTCGGGGGTCGCTGGCTCCCGTTGCGCTCCAGGGGGCGATCGGGGCGCTGGTGTTTGGGGTGGGCATGCAATTAGGCAGCGGCTGCGCCTGCGGCACGCTCTATACCATTGGTGGCGGCAGCTCAATGATGCTGTTTACCCTGCTGACCTTTGGCCTTGGGTCGTTTTTGGGCACGTTGACCAACGGCTTTTGGCAGGGGCTGCCCCAGACCGAGCCCCTGGCGCTGGTGGCGCTGTGGGGTTGGGGCGGGGTGGCCTTGCAACTGGCGTTGCTGGGACTGCTAGGGATTGGCCTATGGCACTGGCAGCGGCGGCAAGGCCATGAAACCCTGGCGCTGAAACCGCTGCTGCACTGGCGATCGCTGCTCTACGGCCCCTGGTCGTTGGTAACTGGGGCGGTGGTGCTGGCCCTGCTGAATACGCTAACTTTGCTGCTGGCCGGTCGACCCTGGGGGGTGACCTGGGGGTTTACCCTCTGGACGGCCAAGCTGGCCACCCTACTGGGCTGGAACCCGGCTAGCAGCGAATTTTGGAGCCAGGAGGCGATCGCTGAGGTGCTGCAAGCCAGCGTCTTCGCCGATATCACCTCGGTGATGAATGTGGGCATTGTGCTGGGGGCAGCGATCGCGGCGGCGATCGCCGGGCGGTTAACGGTGCGGCAGCCCCCCTCACGGCTGGCGGTGCTGGCGGCGTTAATCGGTGGCCTGATGATGGGCTATGGAGCCTGGTTGGCCTTTGGGTGCAATGTCGGCGCATACTTCAGCGGCATTGCTTCTACCAGTCTGCACGGCTGGTTGTGGATCGCCTTTGCGCTGCTTGGCACGCTGCTGGGGGTCAAGCTCAGGCCGTTGTTCCAGCTCTCCAACTGATTGGGCTGGTCTCCCGCAGCTATCCTTCTTCAATCAGCGGCTGCCTAGGTCAAGCCCCAGGGTTCTTGAGGAATCCTGGGGCTTGACGATCTACAGGGCTACCTTAGCCGCAGGGTTTTGTCATGATCACCGTCCATATCTCGACTGAGACCACCAGTGTTTTGGGGTGCTGTATGTTGCAGTTTTAGCAACCACAACTATTTAGCAACCGTTTCTACTTACGGTAGCAACAGGTTCAAGTCGTATTCTCTGACAGATCGGTTATCGAAGGATGTGGGGTGATGCAGGTTAAACGAGTCATATATGGGGCAGTTGGGTTATCAGTTGCGATCGCTAGCAGTAGCCATGCCCATTTTCAGCCCATGTCCTCATTCTCCGTTATTGGACGCCCAGCGATCGCGTCATCGCAGCCCATCGTTGTGGTTGAGCGCGTGGGATTACCTCGCCCTGTTGCCGCTCCCATTCAAAACGTGTCGGAAGAAATGCGCTCGCCCCTTGACATGGGCAGCCTTCCTAATGCGCTAACCGCTGCGGTTTTACAGGATGCTCAAGAATGGTTCAACACCACTGAACTGATGCTTGAAATGGCTCCAGATGCACCAACCGATATCGGTGTCGAGGTTGAATTGATTGAACCGGTTACGTGGAACGAATGTAGGGGTGATTCTGGCCCCTCCCGCCCCATGCGTGGCATTTGCCCTGACATCAATGTATTTGGTTGGCGAGTGGTTGTTGTAGGACAGGGGTTCTCCGAGCCGCTCCGTTTGGTTTACTACATCCCGCAAGGGGCTGAAGTCGGTCTTTGGACACCTCAACCGGATGGGTTGCAAAGTCTATCAGAAGCCGTACAACAGCGAATTCTTACCCAAGTCGCAGAGGAAGCTGGAATCTCTACCTCCAGTTTGCGCCTGTTCTGGGCAGAGGCGCGTTTCTTTGACCGCTCTTTGAATACCCGTGAAGATGCCCCCAGCTGTGGCATGGCTATTCGTTCAGGGTGGGCGGTGCAAATCATGGTCGACCAGGCCATCTCCGGCACGTCGATACAGCAGCCTCTCTGGGTCTACCACACCAACATCACGGGTACTGATATCCGTCTGATTAGCCAGGGTCAGTGGATGCCACCTCCGTGATGGTGCCAACTATGGTGATACTGAGTGAAAATTAGCTAACAAAGTCATTGCACACCGGCCGCGCAAAGCTCCTTTCAGTGAGTTCGAGCAGTTTTTGTGTCGGCGAACAGGGGCGTTAACAGCCATTGTGTGTACTACCGTAGGCTTGGCAGCCCTCTTTCTCTCAACAGTGACGGCGGGCGCCAAATACACCGTGGGAACTGTATTAGTGCTGGCTGTTGTAGCTATTCCGAGCGCCTATTTCAGAGGAGACGCAGTATGGAGCAATTCACCGGTGGTTGTCTATGCGGCAACGTTCGAATAGTAGCAACGGGGCTCCCTTACCGAGTTGGCCTTTGTCACTGCCTCGACTGTCGCAAGCATCATGGGGCTCTTTTTCACGCCTCCGCGATTTTCCCTCAGGATGCGGTAGCGATCGCCGGCGAAACCCGCGACTACGGCGGGCGGTTTTTTTGTCCCCGCTGCGGCTCGTCCGTTTTCGCCCGCACCGCAGACGAAGTTGAAGTGTACCTAGGCTCTCTAGATTCCCCTAACCAGCTGACACCGACCTACGAAAATTGGATTACCCGTCGCGAATCTTGGCTGCCGCCGTTTCCGCTCACCAGACGATATGAGCGCGATCGCGACCCCACAAGTCGCTTTGAAGAGTAGGTTGCACGGTCAAATCTTCACCTTCAAAGTATCGTAGACTCATAGCCGTTGCGCGCAAAGCACTTGCGCCTATTGAGCGCTCAGGCCCAAGCGATGACCCTCCAGGAATTGCAAGCCCATCTTCTCGCCCTAACCCCGCCGAAAAAGCTGAAGCGGTACAGCTTTTAGTGCAAAGCCTCAGCAATACTTGGCCCGGCATCGAAAAAACACCTGGCATTGTTGGCGGCGATGCCTGCATTACCGATACCCGCATTCCCGTTTGGGATTTGGTGCAGTATCGTCGACTAGGGGCCACCGACGCCAAAATTTTGGAAGCCTATCCACAGTTCACAGCCATTAACTTAGCCAATGCGTGGCACTACGCCGACATTTATCAGGCTGAAATTGAGGCGGCCATTTGTGAGAATGAGGCCGCTTAACCGTGGTGCGTCTTTACGCTGACGAACAGTTTCCGTTTCCGGTAGTTCAACGGTTAAGAGCGTTAGGCTACGACATTCTCACGGTGCAAGAGGCTGGGCAAGCCAATCAACGCATTCCAGATGAGCAGGTTTTGCAGTTTGCAGCGAGTCAAGAGCGGGCCGTGATCACGCAAAATCGGCGAGACTTTGTCAAGCTCCACAACCAATCTTCTGCCCATGCGGGCATTGTTGTGTGCTCTAAAAACTTAGATTGGGATGCGTACACCGCTTAAATTCATCGTGCCTTGGGCGCCAAGACAACATTTCGGCTCAGCTTCTGCGCGTTACCAAGTAGCCATATCGCAATCAGAAATTGCCAACCAGCCCTGCAAAAATGACCCGTTTGGGTACTGTCAATGGGCCAAGACACTGTGGTAGAACCTTTGTCAGATAAGGGTTTTAGCCTTTGCGCTGCATCTATAACTTCAATCTATCAATTCCACAAAAAATAGCGTTTGCTCTTATTTTTCGCTCCCCGTAAATTGAGGGTGCTCATCCTTCAGGGGTTACATATGGACTGGATCGTACCGACCGTTATGCTTGGGTTGGCCACCGCTACGGCCACCACCTTTGATGACAACATCTACTTGACGATGTTTTTTAGCAAAACCAACCGCACCTTTCGGCCGCGTCACATTGTGGTGGGCGAGTTTGTAGGCTTTACCGGGCTAGTGGGCATTAGCCTAATTGGTTACTTTGCCGGGCTAATGATTCCTCACATTTGGATTGGTCTATTGGGCTTTTTGCCCATCGCCATTGGCGTCAACGCCCTGCTCAGCCGCCAAACCATTGCCGAAGACGAAACCGTAGATGTGTCAGTGGCCAACCCCACCCACCCCCACTACCGCCAGGTGCGCCGCCAGTCGCTGTGGCACACCCTGCGCGACCCTCAAACCTATCGGGTGTCGGCGGTTACCCTGGCCAACGGCGGCAACAACATCGCTATCTACATTCCCCTATTTGCCAGCAGCACCCTGCCGCGCCTCAGCATTATTTTGGCGGTGTGCTATGCGGCGATCGGCCTGTGGTTGACCTTGTCTTACAGCCTGACTCGCCAGCCGCAGGCGGCCTTTGTGATGGCCAACTACGTGCGGCGCGCGTTTCCCTTTGTGCTGATCTGGCTGGGTTCTTCGATTGTGCTCGAAAACGGCAGCTATCAGTTGCTCTATGCTTTGGCTCCTGGGTTGTAGCGGACGGCGGAGGTAGGGCGTGGAAGTTGTGGATGGGTAGATGGGTGGACGAGTGGATGAGTTGTTGAAGATGGTTATGGAGAATCGACGAGAGGGATTGTTTGAGCAAGGATGCCGCGATCGCAGCACGGACCTGCTGCCCCAAAGCACCAACGCCGACTATTGGAAGGGCGATCGCTTGGGCAGGTCGACAGGGCTAGATGAGGTGGTGCGCTACTTTCCCACCGTTGAAGCATTTTTAGCTTGGCGATCGCAGGCAATAAATAAATGAGTGAGTAGTGCCCGCTAGCGGTGCTGAATGGGCTGCTCCTCGGCTTCAGGCTCCAACCCCGGCAGCAGTGGTAGCCAGCGAAACATAGCCTGATGCAGGCTCAGCGCCCAGGCGGCAGCCAGCAGCCAGCCCCCCAAAATATCGCTTGGAAAATGCACCCCCAGGTATACCCGGCTAGCCCCAATGCAAAGCACAAACAAGCCACCCAAACCCAGCAGCCAAGGGCGCTTAGGACTATCCCAGTTGAGCAAAATGAGGGCCAGCACAAAGGTCATCGAGTAGGTGGCGTGGCCGCTCGGAAAGCTAAAGTCGGTGTGGGGCGGAATGCCCTCCCAGAGAGCGGGACGCACCCGATGCCAGAGCACCTTGGCAACCTGGTTAAGCTCGGCGCTGCCCGCCATCACCAAGGCCAGGTAGCTGGCCGGTTGCCAGCGGCGATGCCAGAGGCCTAGAGCTATCAGCCCCAGGGAAGCGGGCAGCACGCCCCATTTGGTGCCTAACTTGGTGGCGATCGCCACCCCCTGATTTAGCTCTGGAGTAGCGTAGCGGTGCAAGTGCAGCAAAAAGGCCGCATCCCAAGCGGGCAGAGCCGGGTAAGCCGCTACCAGTAGCCCCAGGCCAATTAAAATCACCAGGGCCAGCAGCGGTAAAATGACTCCCAGCCAGAGTGGGCTGGGGGCTGAAGAGCGAGCAGACTGTTCCATTTGAATAGAAATTAACTTAGGCTGAAATCCAGGTCATGAGCCAGTCGGGCAGCACAGCCCTGAGATTAGTGAGTACATCACCCGTGAGAAAATCGGGCACATCGAGGATGTGCAGCTGTAGCAACACCACGATCGCCAGGGTATACAGCGTGGACGTGATCAGGCCATTGCGCAGCGAGTGAGCACTGTTGCCCTGCCCCTCTTTTTGTAGCGCGGTGACCGCCCCCTGCTGCATGAGCACGAAGCCGACGACGTTAGTCAGCCAGTAGCCCAGCCCGGTCATGGGCACCAGGGTATCGGGAAACGGGCGGCTGGCCAGATAGCCAAAACCCAGGGCCAGGGGTAGGTTAATCACCAAATCATTCCACCAGCACAGGGGTGAGAGCAGGTAGCCAACCACCACCAGGCTGCCGCCCCACAGTCGACGCAGCCAGGGAGCTGCCGGCTGGGCGTCATCCGCTACGGGGGTGCTGCCTACGCCGTCGTAGACAGCAGGTGCTAACTCGGTATCAGAATTTAACTCGGTATCGGACTGAAGGAGTGACAAGGGGTTCATCCTAACTAAAGGGCTAACGTTGAGTAGAGGAGCTGCAAAACTACGATCGCAAAGTAGCCACCAGTCGCCGAGGCTGACGCAGCAGCTCCAGGGCGTCCAGAATGCTGGTGGAGACAACGTCGGCCGAAACCAGGGTTTCAACCGCGCCCCCTTCGGACTGCACCAGGGCAATACCCAGGGCGGCGGCCTTGAGCATTTGGCCGTCATTGCGGCCGTTGCCGATCGCCACTACCCGCTCGGTGCCCAGATCGCTAACGTAGGCCAGCTTGGTTTCGGCCTGATTTTCGGGTGGGGCAATGGTCAGACTGAGGGGCAGACCCGCCAGTTCGTCTTGGGCCAGCCCAAAAGTGTCGGCGGTAATCACGTGAATCTGCAACGCCTCAGCGATCGCCGCGAGGGTTTCGCCCACCTGGGGAATGAGGCGACCGTCTGTGGCCAGAGTGCCGTTGTAGTCTAAAACGAGATCAGACAGCTGAAGATGGCGAAAGCCGGGGATGTTGATGTCGATCATGAGCTTAGCAACAATCTCAGGGCAAGAGCGATCACGGTGACAACATAGATGCGGCGGAGCCAGCAGTTGGGCAAGCGCAGCACCACTCGGCCTCCCAAAAACGCGCCCAGAAACATAACCACACCTAACAGCAAACCGAGGCCAAAATCTACTAGCCCCAGGTAGATAAATACCAGGGTGGCAACCAGAGAAGAAAAAATATTGACCAATTTGCTGGTGGCGATCGCCTCAATAAAGCTGTGGCCAAAGCAGCCCACAAAGGTGGCAGTAAGCAGGGTGACGTAGCCGCCGCTAAACAGCCCGCCATAGATGGCCAACAGAAAAGCGGCCAGGTACCCGATCGCAATCCCCAGGGTAGAATTCTGAGCTGGGCTGGGCTGAAGGCCCCGATCGCCTATCGTCAAAGAAACCCCAACCACCACCAGCATAGAGGCGGCGATAAAGGGCGACAGGGCGCTGGTGGGCAACCGCTGAAGCAGCATCGCCCCCAGGGCCGACCCCATCAGGGTGAGGCCAATTAGCCCCGGAGCGCGGAGGCTGTCGAGTTTGCTTTGGCCCATAAAGGGTAGGGTAGCGCCGACACTCATTAGAGTAAGGGCGGCCATGTTGGTGGCGATCGCCACCTGCGGCTCTACCCCCGCTTGCAGCAGTGCGGGCACCGTAATCAGCGAGGTGCTGCCGGTCACCATGCTGACAGCGCTGGTGATAAAAAACACCCCCACCAAGAGCGCCAGCACCGTCGGAGAAGGCCCCAGCCCGCCTGAGCTGAGCCTGACCTGACCTGCGATCGCAACATCAACCATGGCGAGTCCGCAAAAAACCACTAAAAACCCATCGGGTTACCGGTGTTTCCTCCAAAAACTATGCCACAGTTTCAGTACAGTTTCAATATTTTTGAGATTCAAACAGACTTAAACGGCTGTCTTGCCCCAACTATCACCAACGTTCATGGGGCAGAACAGGTTCGCCGTAGGGGCATTGCAGTGTGTCATCCGACGTAAGGTTGTACCCCCAAGGCACGACATAAAGTTGTGCCCCTTCGGCGCCTTAGCGGTAGAACATAAGACGTTATAAAGCTGTCG
>NZ_JACJPP010000011.1:600000-887196 GCF_014696135.1 Nodosilinea sp. FACHB-141
TTGCCTGATTGATTGTTGAGAGCGCTATCTCGGCTACGAGAAAGCGCTTTTTTTAACCTTTAGGTTTAGCTAACATTAAGCTGTGGCGAAGTCTAGGTGGTATTTTGCCCGCCTTTGAGCATCCGTTTACGAAAAATGTCGGGTAAGTATACGGAAGGCAATGAGGATTCATAAAGTTAGTGTAAGGTAGTTGAGGAATGTGAGTGATTGTAAAGTTAGACCCGCTAAATCACATCCTCAATCGTGCATTACTTCAGGGCATTTACCTACCAGTTTTGTTTGTCGTCTTTGCCTTTTACTGACATCAATTTGTCTCTACGGATCCAGCTATTCAGTGCCAGCTGATCCTCACCTAAAGCTTTGGATTGTAGCCACGCGAGTCATCACACACCTAATAACGGAGACACACTAAATGTACGAGCCTTAGATCGTAGTCTGAGGCTCTAGTAAAGGCATTGAGACGGCATTTATCCCCTGTAGGTTGGAGAAAAAATGACGACTCAAACTCAAAGTGTTCCTAGCTTGATTAAAGGCATTGTCTTTGTAGATGACTCGATCGCCAATGCCGATGTTCTGCTCAAAGGCCTCAACCCTAGCCTGGATGTGGTGTTTCTTGACTCGGCTCGGGATGGTATTGACCAAATTACAGAAGCGCTGCGATCGTACTCTGGCCTAGATAGCATCCACCTGCTCTCCCATGGCGAAGCGGGTGGGCTAACCTTAGGGGCAACGGCGCTTAACGCCAACACCCTCGATAGCTATGGCTCGCAACTCAACCAGTGGGGGCGATCGCTCAGCGATGGGGCCGATTTGCTGCTCTACGGCTGTAATGTGGGGTTTGGCCTTAGCGGGTTCGACTTTGTTGATCGCCTTAGCCAGATCACCGGAGCTGATGTTGCCGCCTCTGACAATATCACTGGCAGCTTGGGCGACTGGGACTTTGAGCTAGTCACCGGCTCTATTGAGACAGCCATAGCCCTGAGCACCGAAGCCCAGGCTAGCTATGCTGGTAACCTCAATATCATCACAGTCACCAGTACCGCCGACAATGGTGCGGGATCTCTACGGGCTGCCATTGCTTCAGCCCCGGCGGGCAGCGTAATCAAGTTTGCCTCGACCTTGGCCAACAAAACTATTGCCCTCACCAGTGGTGAGCTGTACCTGAGCCGCAACCTCACTATCGATGCCACTGAGGTTGCAAATCTCACCATTAGCGGCAACAACCGCAGCCGAGTGTTTCAGGTAGGAGGCTCAAACAACCCAGTAACGGCCACCTTCAAAAACTTGATCATTGCCAATGGCAACGCACCCACTGGAGGCGCAGGGGGCGGGGTGAGTGTGGCTAACTATGGTGGCATTACCCTTATGGGTTGCCAACTCAACAACAATAAAGCCGATCGCAGCGGCGGTCTAATGCTTTGGGCAGGGGTTGAAGCCAGAGTGATTGACTGTAGCTTTACTGGTAATGATGGCAGTCGTACCAACAATGGCTTCAGCGGTGGAGCAATTTCTACCAATGGTTCAGGAGGAGTCGGAGAAGCATCGTTTTTAATTGTTGAAAACTCTCGCTTCACCAATAACAAGGGCTTTAACGGCGGCGCTATTTACAACTTCTCTAGCCCTACAACCGTTACGAGATCTACCTTCCTCAACAACACAGCTATTGGCGATGGAGGAGGCGCTATCTTTGGTGATGGTACTGGCCCCGGTGGCACCAGTACTACCCAAGGAACCCCGCTGTTAATTCAAGACAGCCTCTTTGAATCCAACAAAGCTAAAGGTGGTGGTGGGGCAATTTATGCCTGGAGCTACGGTAACGAAAAGCTGATTGTAAAAGATAGCACCCTGCTCAATAATTCGGTTAGCCTCAGCTCCAGAAACTTGGCTCGTGGTGGAGGCATTGAAGCCAATGGCGGTAGTATTACGCTGCAAAACATTTCGGTGGCGAATAACCTGGCTGATGGCCAGGGAGGTGGTTTGTGGGTACAAACTAAGCTACCCGTCAACATTACCAACTCGACTTTTTCGAGTAATCGAGTAACCCGTGATGCGGGTGGTGCGATGTTCCTCAATACCGACGCAACAGCCCCAGTCAACATTGTGAACTCCACCATTGTTAACAACTATGCCGGGCGGGCCAATGGTGCGCTATGGATGAACAGCGGCAATAAAGACTCAATTACTCTGCGCAATTCGATTGTCGCCTTTAACAGGGCAGTCGATACGCGGCAGAACCAGGTGGGCTACACCCCCCGCGATGGCGGCGGCAATATTGAGTTTCCGGCTCCGGTAAACTCTGGACCGCGGGTGGCTGCCAACAGTCGCATCGTCGATCCACTGCTGGGGCCGCTGCTGAAAATTGGCGATGACTTGGTGCATCCGCTGCTGTCGGGTAGCCCAGCTATCAATACCGGCGTGAAGGTCACGGGCGTGCCCACCCAAGATCAGCGCCAGTTTACCCGTGACTTTTTGCCCGATGTCGGGGCCTTTGAGCGCGGCGGGTTACTGACGACTGGCGGCACTGGCAACGACACCTTGTTGGGTACTGCGGCAAGCAATAGCTTTGCTGGCAGCAGTGGTAATGACACTCTTTTGGGTCTAGGCGGAGCTGACAGTCTAACTGGCGGTACTGGAGCCGATCGCATCGTCTACACCGGGCGATCGCAGGTCGAGGCCTTGGGCCAGTCAACCCTGGCGGCGCTTGATCGTATTGTGGGGTTTGATGCCACCCTGGGCGATCGTATCCAGCTTGACTACAACAACAATCTGCTTACCTCTGAGCAACCATCGAGTCTGTTTAATGCTGGATTGAAGACTGGTACAACTTTGGAGCAGGCTGCTTTGGCAGCTTACCAAGATAAAAATCAAGCCTCTAGTGGAGCACAAGTTATGGCGGCGAACGAAGCGGTGTTTTTCCGATGGGGAACCCGCACGTTTCTCTCAGCCAATAATGGTACCGCTGCCTTTTCTAAAGACACCGACCTGGTGGCCGAAGTTACAGGTATCAAGATGGCCGGCAGTGACGCTACCGCCGGGACACTAACGGTAACCAATTACTTCGCATAGATCGACGATCTTTAGCCACAAACCGCCCAGCCCTGGTCATTTTGCCGGGGCTGGGCGGTTTGTGGTTACCTGTAAACATCCAGTGAAGTTAGATCAACCTGAGCGGAAACCGTCGCCATCTCCTGAATAGGGTTGGAGTAAGCCCGTGCCCTAGTGGTGGTGTGCGATCGCCCCACCCTAGAACTAAGCATTTATAGATCTGGAGTTTTATCTATGGTTGGTGCTTCAAATCCGCTTTCTTCTCCCTCTCTCAGCGGACAGGCGATCGCCCGTGTGGTGGGTCTAACCTGTGCGTTTGGTTTTATTGTCGACATGACGGCCCTCACCTTCCCATTGGGGTCGGGTACAGCCTGGCGGGTGGGGCTGATGCAACAGATGGGCGATCGCAGCATTGTGCTGCTAATTGGTATTGCCCTGCTCATCTATAGCGCCTGGGAAAATCAAAATTTGCGCAAGCCTCTCGGCTTTCTGGCTTTGGGGCTTGGAACGCTCTTTTTGCTAATTTGCATGCTGGTGGTGCGCGACAGTTTTTCGCTGCATTCCCAAGCAATTGACAACATTGGCAACCAGGCTACACAACTGCAAACTCAGGTAGAAGCCAGTCGCTCTAACCCTGAAGTTATAGCCAACGCCACCGAAGACGACTTTGCCAATGCCCTGCGGGCGATCGATACCCAAGCTGAAACTTTAAAGCAAAACGCAAAGACTACCATTACCAAAAGCGGTATAGCCAGTACGAGCAATTTTGCCGTAGTGGGCATTGGTTTACTCAGCCTAGGTCGCTTGGCAATGGGCTCTAAGGGTCGAATTGCGGGACGCAGCACCAAAAAGATGAGAAAAACCGCGTAGCGCTTTTTGCAACAGTGGCACATAGCGAGCCTGCGTGAATTGTGAAAATCCGTAGGGCAAGTGTCCCGCCGGTACGGCGTCCCAGCGGCATGAGTCAATGCAGATTGTGGGGCCACCTAAGTAGGGCCCCCAGCCAAAGTGGGCGCAGATTCTTCTCAATCCATCTTTACTCTATGGTCGTAGAACCTCAATGTACCCAACGAAAAGGCAGTTGCAAATTGCTGCTCCCTCCTGGTCTTTTGACAGTGCTGCCACAGTTAAGCTGTTGCTGCTTTGTCTTTCGCCCTCAATAGATGACGAGATAAAGCAGCAGATTCAATCAGCCGCGCGGCTCGAGGTGGACTGGGACGAGTTGATAGAACTAGCCAACATTCACCACGTGCTAGCGCTCCTTTACAGCCGACTCAACCAAGTTTGCCAGCACCAGGTGCCTCCCCGCATCTTGAATACGATGCGGCATCGCTATCAACAGCTGGTGGCGAAAAATTTGCTCCTCACTGCAGAGATGATTAGCCTGCTCAAGGCCATGGTCCACCAGGGGATCGATGCTATGCCCTACAAAGGACCAGCCTTAGCTCACCCCCTCTACGGAACCATGAATCTGAGGCAGTTTGGCGACTTAGACATTATTATTCAGCCACAACATATGCCAGCGGTAGAAAAACTGCTCGTCGCCCAGGGGTATCGTCCCTACTTCGGTGAGAAGACAACTGCCGAACTACAAACCTATATGAAAGCCAAGGCTGAACATACCTACGATTTCTATCATGAGGGCAAGGGTATTTTGGTAGAGATTCACTGGCGGTTCTGGCCAGTTTATTTCTCCTCCATTAACCCTAGTGAGATCTGGCACCGTCGAGAATCTTTAAACCTAAACGGACTGTCTGTACCAACCATCGCAATAGACGATTACTTATTAGTGCTCTGTATGCATGGCTCCCGACATTTATGGTGCAGGCTGTCGTGGCTGTGTGATATTGCCATGCTGCTCTATCGATGCCCTGACCTTGATTGGCCCAAACTTTTGGTTCAGGCAGAGGGATGGGGCTGCAAACGCATGCTGCACCTGGGTCTTTACCTAGCTCACCACTGGTTAGGAGCTAGCTTACCAGCTGTCATTCTTCACACAGTTGAAGCGGATGCAACTATTGCCAAGCTTGCTGCGCAAGTTGATCACCGAATTTTTGGGCTAGCACCCCATTCGCACCGCACTATGGGTACTACAACGCAATATCAGCTTCAAGTTAGAGAACGCCTACAGGATAAAGCTATGTACCTAGAATCTGTTGTGTACTGGCTACTGAAAGGGCGTTTGTCAGTTCGAACATGAGCCCCCTCGATAGCACGACCCCATAACACTGACTAATACATAAACTTATCTCTATGAGGTTTTTGTGAAGCCCCCCAAGTTTGTACTGATTGAGCCGTTGCTGTCTGAAGACTGATGAAAGTTCGCCTTTCTGCGTCTGCAAAAGGTACACATGGTTTTACTGGGGTTACTTCGAAAGTTATGCACTGTTTGGCGCATGTCCTGGGGCGATCGCTGGGTCGTTGCCCAGTCTCTGGTGCTGCTGCCTGCGATCGCCCTATCTCTGGCGCTAGTCGGTTTACCTACCACTCAGAAATACCTCGCCCGCCTGTCTTCAAGGGCAAAGGCTACCAGCGAAATGCCGATCGTAGAGGCTATGAGGCTGGCTCGCTCTGTCAACCGAGCCGCTGACAATAGCCCGCTGTGGGGAAACTGCCTGAAGCGATCGCTCACCCTCTGGTTTTTACTACGGCGTCAGGGTGTAGCGAGCGACCTGTGCATTGGCGTGCAGCTGCAGCAAAGCCAGTTCAAAGCCCACGCCTGGGTTAAGTATGGCGGCCATGTGATCAACGATCACCCCGCTATTCACCAACAGTTTGCGGCCTTTGAAAAACCGTTTGAACCTAACTTTTAACCCACTGTAAAACTCTAGCCTTTAAAGATACGGAGTAATTTATGCCAACCCATCAATCCCAACTCACCCTCAACGACACCATCCTCAGCACAGTTGCTTTTCAGGCGACAGAAGAGGTGCTGTTCCGACAGATTGAAGAGGAGGCAGTCTTACTGCATGTCACTAACGGTAACTACTACAGCCTCAACGAGACTAGCCTGCCCTTTTGGGAAGCCCTACAAAACCAGCAACCCCTAACTACAGCCATTGATCAAATTACCGACAGCTACGCGGTTGAGCGAGATCAAGTATTAGCCGACCTGCAAACGTTTCTAACACATCTGCTGAGTTACAACCTGATTACCCAAATAGCCTAGCAGGGTATACCCATGAGCGGCATACTAGCTAGCTGGAACAATTCTGACACCAACGCTTGGCAGGCTATGATGGCCGATCTGGCAGAAGTCTTTGGGCGCGATGGTCAAGGAGACTGGCACGACGCCGAGGCGGGGTTGAGTCTGGGACGCATCCAGCGTTTCAACACCCCAGAAGCGGCCTTAGAGCCGCCTGTTTTTGCGGCTGAAGCGTGCGTATTAGTGTGGGACGGCAGGCTCGACGACCGCGATGCCCTTTTGGCAGGACGGTCTCAGGTTACGGATGCCCAACTTATTATCGAAAGCTACCGCCGCTGGGGGCTCAACTGCCTCAAACACCTCATCGGTGACTACAGCTTTATCCTTTGGGATATCCCTAATCAGCAGCTGGTAGCAGGTTGCGACTCTGTAGGGGGGCGCAGCCTAGCCTATTTCTGGAATGGGCAGTCTCTCTCAATCTCATCTCGGGTGCTGTCGCTACTTTGGCACCCTCAGGTGAGTCGGCGCTTAGACGACCTATACCTGGCTCATACTCTATGCGATCGGTGGGCACATCCGCCTGGGCTAACAGCCTTTGCCGAGATTAAGCGGCTCCGCCCAGGCTGGGCTTTAGTGCTCAAGGAAGGACAATTAACGGTTAAACCAGTCGCCCAGTTTCCTCACGCCTCTGAGCTACAGCCAATGCGATCGCAGGCCGAAGCCCAGGAAAAGTTTTGGCATCTGTTACATTTGGCTATCAAAGACCGACGGCGCAGCTATCGACCTATTTGTACGACCCTAAGCGGTGGCCTTGACTCTACAACGGTCACTGTCGGCCTGCTTCAGCAAGTGCCAACAATCGACGCTTTTTCTAACATCACTACAACCTTTAAGGAGTTTGATGAACGACAGCCAATTCAAGCTTTTTTATCGGCTTATCCTCAAGTTAACTGGCACCCCGTTAATGGAGATAGTGCCTGGCCCTTTGGGTCTAGTTGGAGTAGTCTTCCTCTAACAGACGATCCGCTAATTGCTTGCACCATGCCTATGAATGTACAGCTAATGCAGCAGATACAGCAATTAGGTTTTGGCACTGTATTTGATGGAGCCTGGGGTGATGAATTGTTTGATGCCAACTTCTATGATTTAATGGCAGCTCGATGTTTTTCTGCCGCTGTAGCCCAGCTTAAACAGCAGCCCCACTGGCCAAATTTTCTCTGGAATGAATGGGTACTGCCGCACTTGGCTGCTCCATTGCGACAAAGGTGGTTGCAATATAAAGACATTAGACAGAAGCGATCGTTGCTGTACCCCTGGTTTAAATCTGACTATCTTCAGCAACCTGATTACAAAACAGCTATCCAGCAAGACCATGAGTTCAAACTGTCATCAGGTCGCAGTCAGTGGATGGCGCAACTCAATGAAAGCACGGCTATAGTTGGCCCCAATCAAACCTATAAGCTCTATCAAGCCTTTTGTGGCGTCGAGTCAGTCTCTCCCCTAGGTGATAGGCGGTTAATTGATTTTTCTATTGGTCTGCATCCCACTCTTCAAAATGATGTTCACTACAACAAAATTTTTCTCAGGTGTGCCGTCCAGGCCCATATGCCTGAAAAAATTGTGTGGCGCCATAAGATAAATCACTTTTCACCTTTAATGTATGCAGGTGTGGCGCTAGGCAAAGAGAACAAATTCTTTATCGATATTCTCCCTGAACTGTCAGAATTGGCAGCCGTAATCAATCATCAAAAAATCTACGAATGGCTACTCAAGTTTCAGGAGGCCTATAGGCAAAAAAAATTCAAAAAAGAATTTCCACATCGAGAAATAAGTAATATTTTTGCAATATTGGTTTTCTCAAATTGGTTAAACTATATAAGAAAATACGGTAAACCTTGACATTTAGGTCTCTCAATCAAAATTTCCTATGTAATATTATGTATGGATGTATCTACTTAAAACACTTTTTTTTGGAGAATATGATCATGAATTTGAAACCTTACCAACCCATGCAGGTACAAGAGCTGGGTAGCCTTGCCTCCCTGACTCAGGGGATGTTTGCGCTTTATAATGACGGCGACAGCGGCATGGGAATGGTAGTTGATATGGGCAATGATTAGCTTTTAGGGTAATGAGTTAATAACTCTATTGCCACTGCTAGAAGCTAGCTAAGCCATCAGGGAGGGGAATGATTTTTATCGTCATAGGAATCATTCCCCTTATCTAAATATTTTAATTAATAGTCAGCGACTAAAGACTAGATCTGTACATCTAGGCAGATTTCCCTTCTTTGTTTTATGGAATGGAGAAGGCAGGGGCGATTTAAAGAAGCTGATAACCAGAGATTTCTCAAAAGATAGCAGCGTCATCAAAAATGTCTCATTCTGTTATAAGGCAAGTCGATAAATACGTCGAAAAAATAAACTTTTCAGGTTGCAAAGATATCGTCGATCTAACGAAGTTTGCTCAGCTGACTGCTTTTTATGTTTCTTGTTTGCCAGCGTTAGAAGTATCAGAAATTCTTCGTGCTGCTCAAGCTGAGAATCAATACTGGATGTCATGGTCAGATTCCGTAGGAGCATGGATTAGCTCATCGGGCAAAGAAATTGAATTATTGGTTCATGAGGGTGAAAAAGAATCTAACCTTAGCAATCTAACTCTAGGCTTTACTAGCGCTTTAATGGGGGCCTGCCTAAATCTCCAGGGACAGGTTGCTATTCATGCTAACGCAGTCGCCTTAAACGGTCGAGCGATCGCCTTTGTTGGTCCTTCAGGGGCAGGAAAGTCTACCCTGAGCATGTATTGTGTACAGCAGGGTATGGAGTTGCTCACCGACGACGTGCTTGTTGTCGATGAATGTGACCGAGTCTTACTGGGTAATCCTCGCATTAAACTGTTTCCCCACACTGGCACAGCGCTTAACCTCGAAGTACCTGACGATTATTTTTATAAGATCTTTTACAGTTCAGAAACACTAGGATCGCCCATTCCTACTGAGCCAGCACCGTTGCACGCTATTTATTTGCTTGACGCGGCTGAGGTTGATACCATCACAGCCAGCTCTGTGCCACCAACACAGGCCATATTCAATTTGTTGAAAAACAGCTACGCTGTTCAAGAGTTTCCAGAAGTTTATGGAAAGCTGCTGGATCGCTACCAGCAGCTCATCCGCCAAGTGCCAGTCAAACGCCTTATATACCCCCATAACTTTGATCGACTGCCTAATGTCTATCGTTTTTTGACTGAAGATCTAAAGTCATAGCCATTCAATAAATTCTTTTATCCAAGCGCTGTTTGTTTGGGCACAAGCAACTTATTTTTGGAGCAAATAATATATGAGCTATTATTCTATCGGTTCCCATCGCTCAATGACCTTCGATGAACGTCGAAACTCAGCCTATCTCAAGGCCCTAAAACAAGTAGTTACTCCAGACAGCGTAGTTTTAGATCTCGGTGCTGGTCTAGGCATGTTAGGTCTTCAGGCTGCTAAGCTGGGGGCCAAAAGGGTTTACTTAGTTGAGCCCGAAGACGTTATTAGCGTCACCCGTGAGATCGTCAAGGTCAATGGCTTTGACGATCGCGTTGTATGTCTTCAAGGAAAAATTGAAAAAGTTGACATTCCAGAGCCTGTAGATGTCATTATCTCTGTCTTTACCGGCAACTTTTTGCTGGGAGAAGACTTGTTACCATCACTATTCTTTGCCCGCGATCGCTACCTAAAACCAGGAGGCGTTCTCATTCCAAATGCAGCGATTATGGAAGCTGCACCGGTTAGTGCTCCAGAGACTTTCAAAGAGGTGATTGATGTTTGGTCGACACCACAGCTGGGCATTGATCAGAGCCCGGCCCGAACCTATGCAAACCAACAAATCTACTGGTACGGCAAAGAACTGAAAAAAGCTCAATACCTGGCAATACCCGAGCCTCTGATGGAGCTTGATTTTTACACCGCGACTCAAACTCACTGCCAGACCCAAATTAGCTATGCCATTAAAGACGCTGGTTGTTGCCACGGCTTTGCAGGCTGGTTCAAGATGCAGCTGGGGGATAGCTGGCTGTCAACGGCTCCCCATGAGCCTCCACTCCACTGGTCTGTAGCCTATTTGCCTCTCGATCCACCGCTGGAAGTTACCCAGGGTGACGACTTAACGTTTAGGCTGACCCGCCCTACCTATGGAGACTGGACGTGGCAAGTAGCCCTTAACGATCAGCGCCAGCAGCGATCTACATTTTTCGCTACGCCTATGACTATGAAGACCCTAAGGCAGCAGTCGCCAGACTATCAACCCAGCCTTAACGATAAAGGTGCGGCGGCTCTTTTTGTTCTGTCCCACAGCAATCGCAGTCTTTCAACCAAGGCGATGGCAGAACAACTAGTAATAGCATATTCTCAACAATTCCCCGACCTGCGCAAGGCGATGAACTTTGTGCAGGGTTTGATTGGCTCCTTTTCACACTGAAGACAATTGACTTAGGGTTGAGCTTGGCAAATTTCGGCAGAAGCTATGGCATTTCTTTTAGAAAGGCTCAAAAGATTTAAGCAGTATTTAATCTATATTCCCCAGGTTTTAGAGCTGATTTGGCAAGCAGCCCACTATTGGATGGCTGGTTGGTGCATTTTGCTCATTATCCAAGGCCTCCTGCCTGCGGCTTCCATTTTCTTGTCTCGCGCTTTAGTCGATAGTTTAGTCAGCGCTGCCGGTCAAGGGATGGCCTGGGAATCTCTGCGCCCAGTCATGATTCCCGGTATTGCTATGGTTGGCGTCTTATTAGCTGGAGAACTGTTGGGTAGTCTTACCACTTGGGTACGTACGTCTCAGGCCGAATTGGTGCAAGACTACATTAGTGGTCTGGTACACCAACAGTCGATCGTAATCGATTTTGCCTGCTATGAGTCACCGGAGTATAGCGATCGCCTAGAGCGGGCTAGGGAAGGTGCTAGTCGACAGTCGCTATCACTGCTAGAAAGTCTGGGTAGCTTACTGCAAAGCACTATCACCCTAGGAGCGATCGCAGCTATCTTACTAACCTATGGCCCTTGGCTACCCTTACTTTTGGTAATCAGCGCCCTGCCTGCTCTAGCTATTGGTTTACAGCTAAACATGGAGCAGTACCAATGGTCGCAGCGCACAACCTCTGATCGAAGGCGCCTGTCCTATTACGAATATTTGCTCACCAGCAACTGGACCGCCGCCGAACTACGGCTATTTAGCTGGGGCGAGCATTTTGCTAGCGCCTACCAACGGCTGCGCCGCAGACTGCGCCGAGAGCATATGCAGCTGATTCGCAGGCAAACTCTTAGCCGATTGTTGGCTAGTGCAATTGCTCTGCTCCTCTCTGGTTTAGCCGTGGTGTGGATGGCTCAGCAACTGCTACTCGGGTTGTTGACCATTGGCGATCTAGCACTTTTCTATCAAGCTTTTAGTCGAGGGCAAAGTATTATTAAATCCTTTCTCAGTAATCTTGAAGAAATTTATAGAAATAGTCTATTTATTAGCAATTTGCTCGAGTTTTTGGCTCTAAAACCCGAGGTAATTGATCCGCCCAATCCTAAAGCGCTACCATCACCTCTGCAGCATGCCATTGAATTTAATCAGGTTAGTTTTGCATATCCCGGCAGCGATCAGAAAACCTTGAGTAACTTTAGTTTGATGATTCCAGCTGGAAAAATTACGGCGATCGTCGGCGATAATGGAGCGGGGAAAAGCACTCTTATTAAGCTTTTATGTCGCTTTTACGATCCTACCCAGGGTAGCATTCAGCTGGATGGCATTGATTTAAGACAGTTTTCAACATCAGAATTACGGCGGGCTATTACGGTCTTATTTCAATCACCTATGGCCTACTACGTCACCGCCGGAGAAAACATTGCCTTGGGCGACAGCAACACTACTTTTAGTCAACAAGAGTTGGTTAAAGCAGCACAAGGGGCTGGAATACATCCGAAAATCATGGGACTCCCTCAGGAGTATGAGTCGCAACTGGGCAAATGGTTTTCTGGCGGCACTGATCTCAGCGGTGGAGAGTGGCAGAAACTCTCCCTAGCGCGCGCGTTTATCCGTCAGGCTCAGTTCATTATCCTAGATGAGCCCACTAGTGCCATGGATCCATGGGCTGAGCACGAGTGGCTATCGCGGTTCCGCAAAATGGCCTACAGGCGCACAGCGCTAGTCATTACCCACCGCTTTACCCTGGCACGCCAGGCTGACTTAATCTACGTCATGAAAGCGGGAAAGATTGTTGAGTCGGGAAACCATGATGAGTTACTGCGTCAGCGGGGTCTATATGCTCAGTCGTGGCTAGCCCAAACGGGCGAACTTAAAGTTAAGGTCTAAGGCATTCTAATTAGCAGCATTCAAGTCATAGCGCTGGCTAGCCTACCTTCACCAAGTGACGTCACTATAACTGCTTCGCCGGTCTTTTATTGTGCCAGCAACGTTAGGCATCCTAATTAGGTTGATGGGGCACGTCTAAGTGGGAGCCTTCCCCAAGGAGACGCGTTGCAATGGTCAAAGACCGGCCTTGGTGGGCGATTCCTCAACACGGGCGCTTTGCGATCGCCCCGCTCCCGGCACCAACGATATCAGATCTTCGATATTTTGCTGCATGGTGTGGCAGATGGTGTCGAGGGGTAGATCGTTGGGGTCGTGGCCAAAGGGGTTTTCAATTTCGATACCAATTTCTTCAATACCAAATACTGCAAAGCTGATCAGCCCCACTAAAAAAGGTGTAGCCCAGCCCACCGAATCCACCATTTGAAAGGGCAGAGCCAGGCAATACAGCATTAGCAACTGCTTCAGGTGAATGCTGTAGGCCACCGGCATGGGCGTCTTGAGAATGCGCTCACACCCTCCTAGGGCATCTACCAGGTCGTCTAGGGTTTCTAGGCAGTGGGTGAGCTGGTGGGTGTTGAGGGTGCCCCGGGTCTGCTGAGTTTGCAGGTAGTCGGCTATCCAAAAGGCGATCTCCAGTGGCGGGTTGTTCATCTGCCGCAGTTTGGCGAACTGGTCGGCGGTGAGCAGGTTAGCCAGCTCAGCATTGGGGAGTTCGCTGCGCAGGTGCAGTTTCATGGCGATCGCAAAAGCAGGCAGCTGGCGCACAGCGGCCATTTTGGCCTCGTAATCTCCTGGCTGGGGCGTCTCGATTGCCACCCACAGCTGCCGGGCCAGGTTGCGGGTGAGGTTCACCACGCTGCCCCAGAGCTTGCGCCCCTCCCAAAACCGCTCGTAGGAGGTGTTAGTGCGAAACACCAGCAGCAGACCCAGCACCAAGCTGGGCACCAGCGACCCCAGAATGGGCGATGCTACCGGCCAGCCCCGGCTGTATAGCAACAAAATCCCCAGGGCAAAAGCTGCGCACAGCAGCACTCGGGGCATCACCGCCGGTATCACCGACCCCCGCACGCGAAACAGCAGCTTAAACCAGTCTTGTTCGGATTCGTAGCGGCGAATGCTGCGTTTGATAGTTTGGTTTGGCACCGGCTCATTCCCCTGCACGATCTCAATTGGCCTAGCCATACCGCCATCGTCACGGTGATTAGGCCAAGCTGAAGATAGCAATTCTGGGGTAGCGATGGCGAGCCAAATAGCGTGTCAGTTTTTGGCTTTGTTGAATTCCCATATTCTGGGCTATCTGGCTAGCGTAGCAGGCTGCCGGCATCGGAGACGGTCTAGGCTAAGTCTGCGGCTTGACCCACCTCAACAATTTGATCTACGGTCAGCGCCAGTTCTGAAAATGTTGGAGAGGTCAGCGTCTGACCGGGACGAAAAGCCTGGCCCGCTTCATATTCCTCCCCTAGGCGTCGATACATCCACACCGTTGGCACCTTAGGAGAGCCAATAAACCGCACGCCGCCCAGGGCACGGTAGTCCACAATCCAGTACTCGGGAATGCCCAGCTTTTCATATTCGGCTAGTTTCGTCAGGTAATCATCCTGCCAATTTGTGCTCACAACTTCTACCACCAACCGCACAGAATCCTCGGTCGAAATACTGGAATGCCTCTTCCAGTAGGGGTCGGTTTTGACCTTGGCCTGATCGAGCACAATGATGTCGGGCAGGTAGCCCTCTCCTTCCCGCAACGGCTTGACCAAACAGGACTGAGGAATGAAGTAGGGCAAACCCAAGCGCTCAATTTCGAAATCGAGCTTTCTCCGCACTAGGCTAATTACTTCTTCATGAGCACCGATAGGGCGCATTTCTAAGATGACTCCATGGCGCAGCTCGTAGCGGCCACCGTCTTCAGGGTACCGCTCTAAAAACTGTTCAAATGTGAGGGGTTGAGAGGCAGCTTGAACCATGGTGGCCTCACCGATTTCTGGTTTTCTTTACGCTATACCGTGACAGCATAATCGATCAGTTGCAGCAGACGCGATCGCAGCGTCTCCAGTCCTAGTCGCTCGGTGGCAGAGATAAACAGAGCCTGGGGGTACTCCTCCTGGGCAATCGCCAGCTCTTCGCTACTTACCCGGTCGGCCTTGTTAAACACCAGCAGCATCGGCCCCGGCACAATCGGCATATCCTTGAGGATGCGCATTACCCAGTGAATCTGGTCTTGCCAGGCGGGGTGCGACACATCCACCACATGGAGCAGGGCGTCGGCCTCGGTGACCTCTTCGAGGGTGGCGCGAAAGGCATCCATCAGCGAGGCGGGCAGCTCTTCGATAAAGCCCACCGTATCGGTGACCACCAGCTGAGTGGTGTCGTTGGTGGCGGGGTCGGTGATTGCTAGACGGCGGGTAGTGGGGTCGAGGGTAGCAAACAGCTGATCGGCGGCGTAGACCTCTGAGTTGGTTAGAGTGTTAACCAGGGTCGACTTGCCCGCGTTGGTGTAGCCCACTACGGCGATCGAGGGTAGGTTGTCATCCTGACGGCGGTGGCGCAGGCGGGCGCGGTGGGCTTGAAGCTGGTTCACCTCCTGCTGGAGCCGCTGAATGCGCCGCTGGATTGCCCGGCGCTCAGTCTCCAATTTCGTTTCCCCTGGGCCTCGGGTGCCGATGCCGCCTCCCTGCCGCGATAGGGACTGACCACGCCCCTTCAGCCGGGGCATTTGGTACTCAAGCTGGGCCAGCTCGACCTGGAGCTTGCCCGCGCCGCTCTTTGCCCGCTGGGCAAAGATATCGAGAATTAGCTCGGTGCGATCGACCACGCGCAGGCCCACCATGTCTTCCAGGTTGCGCACCTGCATAGGGGAGAGGTCGCGATCGAACACGATTAGATTAGCGCCCACGGTTTGGGCCGCCAGGGCTACTTCCTGCACCTTACCAGCCCCTAGCACGGTCTGAGGGTGGGGACGAGGGCGCTTTTGAAACATAGTTTCCATCACTTCGCCGCCAGCGCTGTCGACCAGGCGCTCTAGCTCTTCGAGACGCTGCTCAAAGTGCTCAGGGGTTTGGTTATTGGTGAACAGGCCGACGACTAGGACGCGATCGCGCTCATCTTCTACCTGCAGGGCAGTAAAGGCGTGGCTGAACTCGGCCTCTAGCCCTTCGGCCAGGGCGAGAAAGTCTTGCTGGGCCAGATCGTCTAAATCGATGGGGGCCGAGACCAGCCAGCGCTGCTCAGGATGAGGCACCAGGTGGGCCAAATAAGTGCTCTGGATGTAGCCCGTAGCACCGCCACCGCGACGGGTAAAACCAGTGCCCGTCAACGCCAGTACCGCCAACACGTCTAGCCGCTGTAGGGCCATGGTGGTAAGAATGGCGTCGCTGGGTGAGCCGGGTTCAAACTGGGTGGCAATACAGCGAATACCGCTGAGGCGCTCGGCACCGTAGCGGGGCAGCTCCGAAGGTGGAATTTGGGTCTGCCGCAGAGTGCCCACCCCCACCCGAATTACCTGACCACGACGGTTGACGTAAGCGCATAGGGGGCTATCGATGTCGGTGCTCACTGCTGCTAGCCGCTGGGCAAACTCAGGAGTCACCACACAATCCCCCGGCAGTCGCTGGTGGTAGATGCGCTGCAGCTGCTTGAGCTGGCTGGGCTTGAGCCCCTTTAGATTGCCATAGATGGTTTCGATAAGGTCAACCTGCTCCTAAGCCAAAGATATCTTCAGCCCTGCTGAGGAGGTGCAGTCTTGCCTCTAGGAAACTAACCTCTCCCCATCTAGGCTGAGGATATAAATTATATAGCTTTTAACTTTGGCTTCTAACTTAGGGACGCGTGGCGAGATTCAAAATTTCTTGTCCTTATGTAATTTAAAAGTCGTAGCTAGTTGCTCAGTCAACAGTCCTTTGAGGTAGCTGTTCAACCTTGCGGCGCAATCGGCTAGATTGGGGCATGGACAACCATCAATGGCAAGAATTAGGATGTTGAACTGGTATACAGCCATCTCTTGCCAGCTAGAACTAGCTAAAGCTCAAAAGCGGACACTAACGTAGTGTCCGCTTTTAAGCTTTGCCTTTTGAGCAGCAATATACGGTAGAACCGTTTTGCTTAGAACAGACCCAGCCAATGGAAGAAGCCTTGGCCAGTGGTCAGTTCGACTAGCAGAGCGCCAAGGAAACCGATCATGGCGAGACGACCGTTCCACAGTTCAGCACTGGGGTTAGACCCAAATTCAAACTTGGTCCCGAATTCGCCATACTTGCGGGTAAATTGACCGTCGTAGGTAGTTTTGTCTTGGGGGTTAGCCATCGTGAAATGCCTCTAAATAATTACGTTACAGCTGAGCAGTTGCCACACCTAAACCACAAGGGGTTAAACCCAATGGCTCGCTCTCAGATGCATCTATTGCATTGACCACGAGCTTGTGGTGTGTTGTTACTCAACTTAACGATCCTGGCCGGAGCCGGCTATCTGTAGTTGGATAGAAGACTTAGTAAATTATTGGTTTGTCACGACCATGCTTGGCTGTTTGTCGGTAGTTAATAGACCAATGTAGGGTTCTAGTAGCAAGGTTTAGGAGGGCTATAGCCCACAACCGAGCACTCTCTGCAGGCCCGACTTGCTAATCTAGCTTTAACCCACCTAACCACGGAAATTGGGTTACGTGATTCCCTCACCTTCTGGGATATACAGGATTCGGTATAGTACTAAGGCTGATTTTGAGGGCATACATGGCCAGACGACATCGGGCAGACCGTGAGGATGGGCAGAGCTTTATTCGGTGGCCTTCAACATCCAAGTCTTCAAATTCTCGTTCTAGGCTGTCGTCCGATTTAGATCTGATCGTTGACCGGCGGCGGCTTTACAGCTATTTAGATTCCCTCGAGGGCTTGTCGGGGGAGTGATGCTATGACCTTTGGGGCGTCCAATCAAGTGGTTGGGACACTTACGCCCTAAGGAACATGAAAATTGGCAGGATCCGGCTTATAACACTTTCAAGAAGCAAAGCAAGTTAAGCGAATTAGTGTATTCTTGTTTCGTCATTCTTGACTTCTACTGCTACCTAAGCCCCCGGGACTATTAGCTATGAGCGATTTTCAGTCAGACACCACTTACACAGAGTTTACGGAACCGGAAGACCCCACGGTTATTATTGACAATTCAGACTCTAGTGCCTCGGCGCTGGGTGACGAAGCCTCTCGTCAAATTCAGCAGGTGTGGGATAAGGTTTCTGCACTGTTGGGCAATCTCCCTGACTATGTGACTGAGTTCATTCAGCGATATCGGCGACCGATTGTCACCGTTGGCCTGATTGTCGCGGCGTTTATCGCAGTCAAGCTGGTGCTAGCGCTGTTGGGAGCCGTGAACGACGTTCCTTTGTTGGCCCCCACCTTTGAGCTAGTTGGCCTCATCTACAGCGGTTGGTTTCTCTACCGCTACCTGCTCAAGGCTTCTAACAGGCAAGAGCTGCTAGGCGATATTGCTGCCATTCGCGACCAGGTACTCGGTAATGGGTCTCGGTCATAAATAAGGAGTAAGGGGTAGCGGCTCATATAGTAAAAACCTATATAAGGCCACGGTTTACCCTCGTAATCCTCAAACCCCTTTCGGTTAACTTCCCCTGTGATTTGCGATCGCGCTTTCTATACTGGTTGTAGACGCAACTGGTGGTTGTGCGATCGTTAAAACCCAGGGGTTCGTTTTATTTATGACGCAGACAAAAACAATTACCCAGGCGGTAGAGCGGTTGGGCTACCGAGTCACGGTGGGGGATGTGGCCGCTGAAGCCGGTTTGCCCCTGATGGAGGCCCAGCAGGGGGTGTTGGCCTTGGCTTCTGAGGTGCAAGCCCATCTCCAAGTAGCTGAGTCGGGCGAGATTGCTTACGTCTTTCCCAAAAATATTCAGGCGGTCCTCTGGAGCAAATCCTGGCGGCTGCGGTGGCAGTCAGCTTGGGAAAAAGTGTGGCGGGTGCTGTTTTACCTGATCCGCGTTTCCTTTGGGGTAGTGCTGATCTTGTCGCTGGTGCTGATTGTGATAGCGATTACGATTATCGCGATCGCAGCGAGTAGCGCCGGCCGTGAGGACAACGACAGCGGCGGTGGCGGTGGGGGCATGGTGTTTTTGCCCCGGATTTGGCTGGGACCAGACATTTTTTGGATGTTTGACCCTAGGAGCGATCGCCGTCGGCGACCCCGTACCAAGTCAGAGATGAACTTTCTTGAGGCGGTGTTCTCCTTTTTGTTTGGTGACGGCAACCCCAATGCTGACCTTGACGAGCGCCGCTGGCAAAGCGTTGCCCAGGTGATTCAGGCTAACGGTGGGGCTGTGGTGGCCGAGCAAATCACCCCATTCCTAGGCGACCTGGGCAAAGGCTGGGACAAGGATTTGGAAGACTTTATGGTGCCCGTGCTCAGCCGGTTTAACGGGTTGCCCCAGGTCAGCCCCCAGGGCGGTATTGTGTACCAGTTCCCTGAGCTACAGGTGACGGCCAAGGCGCAACGCACCATCAATCCACCCCCATTCCTACGAGAGTCACCTCGCAAGTTTAGCCAGGCGACCTCTGGGCAGATTATTGGGGCCATTGCTTTGGGCGGTGCGAACTTAATTGGAGCCCTGGTCCTGGGCAGCATGCTGCAAGACAACTCAAGTTTGGTCGCTGAGCTTGGCGGTGTCGTCGCTCTGGTCAACTCGCTCTACTGGCTGCTTTTGGGCTATGGAACGGCCTTTTTGGGCTTGCCCCTAGTGCGTTATTTCTGGGTGCAGCAGCAAAACAGCCGCATTGCCGCCCGCAATGCTGAGCGCGAGCAGCGGGCCGAAGTCTTGAGCCAGCTCACCGACGACCAGCGCGAAAAGCTGGCTTTTGCCCAAACCCTCACCATCCAAACGGTGGTGGGAACTGACAACCTGGCCTATACCACAGAGAGCGATCTGACCGAGCAGGAAATTGCTCAGAAGGACAAGATCGATTCCGAGTGGCAGCGGTTATTGGAGCAACGAGGGGGAAAGGGGTAGGTAGGGAGTGGGCGAGCGGATGAGTGTATGAGTGGATGGGTTAAAGTTGATCCACCTACCCGCCTACCCATCCACCCGCCTACCCGCCTACTCATCTACCTTCTAACGCGGATCGACGATCGCTCCGAGAAACAGCAGCGTGCCTGTGTTGCGATCGCGAATGGCGGCTAAGAAGGGCCGATCGACCACCATTTCAAAGGGCGAATCGGGCGGCAGGGCAGCAGAGGTAGGCGCGACGCCGATCGCGGTGCTGGCGGCGGCTTCGGTGCCGGATTCGTTGACTTCAATAAAGGTTTTGTGACGCACCTGGTTAATGAAAGCGTCCAGCTCGGTGAGGCCCGAGAAGTCGGCCTGGCCTGCCTCAAAGGCGATACCCATGCCCAAGGTTCGCAGGGTGGGGATCAGGTCGGCTTCGTACTCAAACTGAAATTTGGGTAGCTGAATTTCGCCGGGGCGCGATTGCATCTGGCTCATCCAGCTCTCCCAGGTGGCGGGGGTGAGCTGCGCTGATAGGGTAGCCAGGTCGGTGCCGGGGGTGGGCAAGATTACCTCAAAGCTGAGCGAGCCATTGCCGTAGGGCAGACTCACTGCCTGAAACTGGTCAGTTTCCAAATATAAATAGTCGTCCTGCTGGGCCATCAGAGGGTGCTGGATGGTTTCGCCGCTGGCTAGGGTGAAGGGGCGCTCCGTTGTGCGGGCGCGGTCAAAAGCTTCGCTCCAGGCTCCTTTAAAGTAGACAGCGTTGACTAGCACTAAAAGCTGGTCGGGCGGCAACTGATCGATGATGTTGGGGATGCGATCGCGGGTGTGCTCTTTGACCCAGCGGTTGATGCGATCGGTGGCGGCGGGCTGGCTAAAATCGAGGGTTGCCACTTCGGCGGCATAGGCCGTTTGCATGCGCTCTACGTAGTCGGGCCGCACTGGCAGGCTTTCATTTACCCATAGGGAATTGGCGATTTCGAGCGCTATCTCGGGGTCGAGCTGCGTCAAATACTCGGTTAGAGCCTGGTTGCCTGCGTTGAGCTGCTCGATGTCTAGACCCTGCACCTTGAGCGTGTTGGCGATCGCCGCCTGAGTTTCTCCGCTGGCACCGTTGTAGGCCATGGCCAAGGCTAGAGCCACGCTGGTCGGTGACACCAGCACATTCTCATTGGGTGTTGCTTGGCGCAGCTGCTCAAACAGAGCAAAGCCGAAGTCTAAGTGGGCCTGGGTTAATTCTTTATCCACAGTAGGGGCCTGGGCTAAACGGGGGGCACCCGAGTTGTGGTCGGGAGTTGGTGCGGGGGCAGTAGGGGGCTGAGCCTGTAGCTGAGCGCAGCCTAAAGTTAGGGCGGCTAGCCCGCTTAAAAGCACAGCCCGACCAATCCATCGGTGGTCCATAGGAATATTAGTTAACGCCGTTCTTACCTTGTCATGGCGACAGGGGGAGAGGGGCAGTGGTTGCAGGAATGGAAACTGATGGTCAAAGGCTCAGGCCCTACCCGACCTAAATTCTAGGGCTGAATTGCTTTGGCGATCGCCACACAATCCCTAAACGCCGCACTGGTTTTCACCCCCTGCCAATCCATCGACGGAATTGCCGCCTGGTAGCCCTTTGTCCGTAACGCCGCAATTAAGTGATCGCGGTTGGGAATATCCATTTGTCCGCGTCGGCCAATTTCGCCAAGGGGATAGTAGTAGGGGGGCAGGTCAATTTCTTGGGTCATGATGGTCAAAAGCTTCGCCTGAGAGCGCCAGTTCCAGCGATCTGCTAAACCCTGCATCTCCGCTAGCATGGCCCCATCGTGCAGCGGTCCTAGCCACATCGGCCCGCTCACCACGGGGGTGTCTTGCGCACCGCAAAGGCAATTCACCCGGCCCAGGTGTCGCCAATCTGCGGTTTGAAAGTGGCCACAGTGGTGACAGTAGGCCACGAAGCCATAGTTTTCCCCCGCCAGCGTTGGTTTGCTAACCAGGCGCACCATGACTCGATGCACCTGGCCTGTGAACAGCGAAAAGACTGGCTCTATGCCCATTCCCCGAGCCGCTGCGGTCTGGGCCGCATGGCCGATAATCAGCCGCAACCCTTGCTCATGGGCGGCAGGGTGCGATCGCCCGCAGGCGCCGTAGGTTCTCAAACATCGCTCTGGGTCATGGCCGCTGGTGGCTCGGCCATCGGTGCTGGTTAGATACAGCAGTCCTCCTAAGCGTGTGGCCCACAACCCCGTGCTCACGTAGGGGGCGGGACTACCAAAGTTGTCGATATCCACTAGGTCGTAAAAGTCGCGCTGCTGGTAGCAGGTGAAAAATACCTGATTGGCATCCTGATAGGTGATGCGGCAGGCATCGGCGGGCAGAGTCGCCAGGTTTTGCTCCAAAACGCCCGCCAGCTCAGGATTACCCTCGTTGGCCCACACCCAGTCAGCTCCGGCCTCTAGCCCGTAGCGCAGGGGCCGCACCCCGCAGCCGGTCATGGCATCCAGCACCCGCAAACGACCGTAGTGCTGGCGATAAATAGCTGCCGCCAACACCGCCAGGTCACGGGCGATCGCGCTTTGGGGTCGATAAAAAGCAGACCCTACAGTAAAAGTGGCTTTACCTTCCTGCACTACGGCTGGGGGCAACCCTAGGGTCACCGAGCCGCCTCAACGGCCTTGGCGATCGCGCCCTCTAACGCCAGCTTCTCCAGTTCGGTCAGCACAAACACCTCTTGTACTGTCTTACCCTTGCGGGCAATTAGCTTGAACCCACCGCGGATAGGCACCGACACTTTTACCCGCATCTCTGGGGAGTGGGCTCTAACGTTTGCAATTACCCCCGGGGTGACGGTGCCAATGCCAGGCTGCTCTAAAAGCCGTTCGAGAATAGGAATCAGCCCGGGCAAGTGGGTGGAGTGGTTCCAGACTAGGCGACCGTCCGAGGCTTGTGTCATTGGGGTAGTTTTAAGAAAGATTTAAGAAAGACTACTTGATTATGCTTTTTCGAGGGGGGCCATCGTCAAGCCAGCGCGGGTGAGCTGGGTATGATACAGCTCTGCTTGCTCTAGGGGGCCAACCCACACAACTGCCTGACCGTCGTGGTGCACCTGGTTAGTCAGCTCCCAAGCGCGATCGCCATCTATGCCCGGAATATATTTCATTAAGCACTCCGCCACATGCTGAAACGTATTGAAATCGTCGTTGAGCACGATGATTTTGTAGTTGGGATACGTCTCGCGTGTGGTTTGGCGAGTCTTTGCGGGGGCAGCGGCGGGGGCTGAGGAAACTGCTTGGGGCAAAACCGGAGTCATAGGAAGTGAACCTAGCTGAACCTAAACCTAATTGTCCTGCATACAGTTGCTAGAAGGCCGTTTAAAAGCAGCGATCGCTGATGCGATTGGCCTTTGCACGACCAATCAATCCCAAAATCTAGCTCATAGCTAGCTGGTACCAGCCATGAGCCCGTCCAGGGTTCTCAAACAACTTCTAAGCAAATTTTCTCCCCTTAGTGTATCGAATTCTGGTCGCCCCAACCCGCGCCCAGCCATTGCTCCAGGCGCGGACTCGCCTTAACTCGGTTCTAGAGCCGTCGTGGCCTCCTCGTTTCACCGCTAAAGCGAGAGCATGCGCTCGAGTTTAGGAATAGTTAAGGGCAGGTCGATATAGGCATCGGCGCTGGCTAAGCCACCAGCCGCCCCATCCTCTGGGAGCAGAATAACCACCTTGATCGGCTGGGGCACTAGCGGCGGCTTCAACTGCTGCAAGTGATTTTCCAGGGCTGGGTTGCAGGCTTCGCGATCGCCTACGAGCAGCAGGTGGGGCTGGTGCTCTTTGAGGTGCTGGTGTACCTCAGCCCAACTGCGACAGCCGCTGACCTGCCAGCCGCAGGCTCTAACGTAGGCCATCAACGCCCGATGGTGGTCAAGGTCAGTGTCTACTACCACTAGGCGCTGGCCGCCCGTGCCCACCGGCACTGGTCTCACCGCCCGCACATCGGCAAGCGAACTACCCTCTGGCCCATGCAGTGGCAGAGAGATCACAAAGCAGCTGCCCTGACCGACCGATGATGTCACTCGCAGATGGCCACCGTGGAGCTGGGCCAGCTGTCGAGTTAGCGCTAGCCCCAGGCCAGCGCCCTCGTACTGCCGATCTAGGCCGCGATCGATCTGAGTGAACGGCTGAAAAATCTGCTCCAGCTGGTCCGCCGGGATACCAATGCCCGTGTCCTCAACTTCAAATTCCACTAGGGCCTCGCGGCTGTGCACCGTCAGAGTGACCTGACCCTGGGCCGTAAACTTAATGGCATTAGTGAGCAGGTTGAGCAGCATCTGCCGCAGGCGACGCTCGTCGGCAATGCAGGTCGTTGGCCCTAGATCCGCCACCTGGTAGGTCAGCACCAGCCCCTTTTCAGCAGCACGAGGCTGCATCATTGCCAGGCAGGCTTGACAGAGTTCTGTCAGCGATACTTGCGACAATCGCAGGTGCTCTTGGCCGGCCTCCACCTTAGAGAGATCGAGAATGTCGCTGATGATTGCCAGTAAGTGTTCGCCGCTGCCGTGAATATAGTCCAGGTATTCCGACTGTTTAGGGTTGAGCGAGCCCACCACTTGCCGAGACAGCAGCGCCGACAGTCCTAAAATTGAATTGAGCGGAGTGCGCAGCTCATGGCTAATCATCGCCAAAAAACGGCTTTTAGCCTGGCTAGCAGCCTCTGCCGCTCGACGCTGGGCCTCTAGGGCCTGAGTGCGATGGGTCTGGCGAGCCATATCGAGCCTGCCCTGCTCGCGGCTGGTGTCTCGCTGCTTTAGCACCTGCTTCAGCTGCTCAAAGGCAGCGTCATCTCGGCAAAAGGGCCGCAGGTCTTCTAGGTCGTTAGCGGTCATAGGGTCATGGTAGGGCAGGCAAGCAGAGGCGTGGATGGCGGTGAATCCGGCCTGTAGCCAGATACTTCCCAATTAAACCCCACCTGGCTGAGGCCACAACAGCCTGAAATCATTATTTAGAGCGCCACAGGTTGGGCGCAGAGCTGGGGAGAAGCAGTTAGCCGAAGTGCTGAAATCCCTGATTAAAGCTGAGCACCTTTGGGGTAGCCCCGTCGCTGGGCCACAGCTCAACCTCAGCCGCTCCCGTCGTCTCACCCACGATCGCACAGCTATTCCCTAGGGCTACCTGCAAGGATTCAGCTTGGGGCCAGGGCAAACACAGCACCAGCTCAAAGTCTTCGCCGCCGTAGAGGCACCAGTCAAGGGCCTGCGATCGCCCCACCCAATCGACCAGAGTCCCATCCAAGGGAAGATCGCCCTCTCGCAGAATAGCCCCGACCCCGCTGCTCTGACACAGGTGCAGCACCGCGTTGGCCAAGCCATCGCTGGAGTCCATGACGGCGATCGCTCCGGCATCTGCGTCTGCCCCCAACACTTGCCAGAGGGCGGCGATCGCATCCAGTCGGGGCTGGGGTCTTTGGTGGGCGGCAATCCAGCGATCGCAATCGGCCTGAGCCACCTCAGTTCCCCGATCGGGATGCAGCAATAGCTCTAGCCCCGCCCGCGACAGGCCGTGGTAGCCCGTTACCACAATCGCCTGCCCTGGCCGGGCCTTGCTGCGGTACAGCGCCCGCTGGGGGGCAACGCTGCCTAGGGCGGTAATGGCCACGCTGACGGCGTCGGCCCGGCACAGATCGCCACCGAGCACCACCCCACCCCAGCGGTTGAGGCAGTCTGCCATCCCCTGATAAAGCCCTTCTACCCACGCTAGGGGCGTATGCCCCGGCAGGCTGAGGCCCACGGTAATGCCCTCGGGGTCTGCGCCCATCGCCGCCAGATCTGACAGATTGGCGGCCACGGCTCGCCAGCCTACATCGGCGGGGGCGGTGGTGCGATCGCTAAAGTGCACCCCCTCCACCAGCACATCGGTGGTCACCACTAGGTGCCGCCCCGCAGGCAGAGCCACTACCGCCCCGTCATCGCCAATCACGTCCCCAGGGCAGTAGCGAAATAGCCGCTTCAGCAGCCCCAGCTCTCCCAATTCAGCAATGGTTTGCGGATTTTCCATAGTGAGCCCAGACCATTGCCACCGAGATTAAAGCCAGGGTTCAAGGTATAGGGCTTGAGGTTTAGGGTTCAAGGGTTTGGCTTTAGACCATAAACCTGGGACCTTGAACCCTAAAAACCCTAGGAAGGCTGGACTAGATTCTCTGCCCCAGACACCACCCGAATCGACTCAATGCGATCGCCTTGGGTCATCTGGTCAAGCGCCTCTTTGTTCTCCACCACGTAGCCAAACACCGAGTAGCGACCATCGAGCAGGTTGAGGCCCGCTGGGGTCATCTCCGGCTCAAACAAAAAGAAGAAAAACTGCGATGACGCGCCGTTGGGGTCATCGTTGGGGCGGGCCATACCTAGGGTGCCAAAGGCTGAGAAAGGCAGTACTGGTGCGTCTAGAAAGCGGCCCAGCTCTTCTAGGGTGTTGCCGTAGATCGGCTCGTCGTCGCCCTTCACCAAAATTTCTAGCGGGATTGCCCGGTAGGCCTTGGTTTTGGGGTCAATAAAGCCATCCTCAGAGCCATCTGGATCGCCGGTTTGCAGCACATAGTTATCTTCGGCACGGGTAAACTCCATGCCGTCATAGAAGCCCCGCTGCACCAGATCGACAAAGTTGCCGCCGGTCACTGGAGCGCTGTAGCCGTCGATCACCGCCTGCATGGTGCCTTTGTTGGTGGTGATTTCTACCGTGGCTCGCCCCTTGAGCTGGGGCAGGTTGCTGTACTTCTCCGGCACCTCAAAGGGAAAGGCTTTCACCATCAGCTCTTCAATACGGCTGACGTCGTCGAGCATGGCCGACCGCTTGTCCTGCACGGTGGCGCGATCGCGCTGCTCCACCGCCTCCTTGAGGGGCACCAGCTGAGCCTGGATATCGTCGAGGTAGGAAATCGCCGCCGCCCGCTTGCCGTCGGGCACTGCCGCCAGCATCGCTTCGCGGCTGCGCACCAACACCCGCTCTAGCTTGGTCAGGTCTTTGGCCATAGGCCCCCAACGCTTGCTCCGCAGCCACTCTGACAGGCCCTCCAAGTTAACCTGCACCGTGCGAATGTCAGAGTTGTCGATGGGCAGTGAGTAGCGCAGCAGGGCACGACCGTCGGTAATGGCATTGCCCGGCGGCAGGTAGGCCACCAGTGGCCCGGCAGGTAATGCCAGGGCTGGAGACAGAGAGCCTAACCACACCCCCACCACTACAGCTAATCCCCATCCCAGCCGCACCAAGGTGGCCCAGCCTAAACTCTGCTGTTGATTCATTGCGTGCATATCCTTGGCCATAACTCCTTGCTCCGCCCCAGGCGGCCGTTCACCACGTAGCGCACTGCGCCCCTAACAATCTTGTCATACTCTGGCGGCCCCTAGGCTGCAACTCAAGCCCCCACTCCCCAGTCCAAACAGCCGCAGCAGCAACGCTGAGTCTTTGCTGGTTAAGGCTAAATCCTTCGGGAAATGGCCGCAGGGGGGTAAAATGAATTGCCAAACTTAACGACTGTCCCCGTAGCCAGCGCCATGATCTCCAGCAACGATTTTCGCACCGGTACCTCCATTGAGCTAGACGGTTCCGTCTGGCGTGTAGTCGAGTTTCTCCACGTCAAACCCGGCAAGGGCTCTGCCTTCGTGCGCACCAAGCTTAAAAACGTCAAAACCGGCAACACCGTTGACAAGACCTTTCGGGCTGGTGAAACCGTACCCCAGGCAGTAATCGAGAAGAGAGATATGCAGCACACCTACCGGGAGGGCGAAGACCTGGTGTTCATGGATATGGAGACCTACGAAGAGGTCCGCCTCACCACCAATGAAATCGGTCCTCAGGTTAAGTACCTCAAGGAAGAGATGAGCGTCAGCGTCGTCAGCTGGAACGGGCAAATTTTAGAGGTTGAGCTGCCCAACTCCATCGTGCTTGAGGTCACCCAAACCGACCCTGGCGTCAAGGGCGATACCGCCACCGGGGGTACCAAGCCCGCTATTCTCGAAACCGGCGCTCAGGTGATGGTGCCGCTGTTTATTTCTATCGGCGAGCGTATTAAAGTAGACACCCGCACCGACGCCTACCTGGGTCGCGAGTAAGGTTTTTGCTGGCTCTTTGACGCCTGCGGCCCATGCCGCTGACTAAGCCTGGCCCATTACCCCTATAAGACCGTATGAGACTTACGCCGTGGAACTAAGCGTCACCGATCTAAGAGAGTTAGTCACCGCCCTGAGCCAGAGCGACATCGTGGAGCTCACCCTCAAAAGTTCAGATTTTGAGCTCACCCTCCGCAAGCCGGGCGCCATGGTGTCGGCGGTTGCACCGGCCCCTGTCGCTCCCCGTGTAGACACCGTCGCCCCTGCTGCCCCCCCGGTAACCGAGCCGGTGTCGGCAGCGCCCGCCGTCGTCCCTGCTGCCCCACCGGGCAAGGGCAGCGATCTGCTGCCTATCAGTTCCCCCATGGTGGGTACCTTCTACCGATCGCCAGCCCCCGAGGAACCAGCTTTTGTAGGCGTGGGCGATCGCATCACCAGCGGGCAAACCGTCTGCATCATCGAAGCCATGAAGCTGATGAATGAGCTGGAGGCCGAGATCAGCGGCGAAATCGTCGAGATTTTGGTAGAAAATGCCCAGCCCGTGGAATTTGGTCAAACCCTGATGCTGGTACGCCCTGTCTAAATCTTTGCCCCCTTAAGCCCAGGCCTCTATGTCTATGACCGTTGACCAGCGCATCATTGTGCCCCTGGACGTGTCCTCAGCCTCAGCCGCCCTGGACTTGGTGGATGCCCTGCCCCAGGTGAGCTTTTGGAAGGTGGGTCTGGAGCTGTTTGTCAGCACCGGGCCGGGCCTGATTCAGGAGCTTAAGGCGCGGCAAAAGCGTATTTTTCTCGACCTCAAGTTCCACGATATTCCCAACACCATGGCCGGAGCCTGTATGGCAGCGGGGCGCTACGGGGTTGACCTGCTAACCATTCACGCGGCGGCGGGCCAGGAGGCGATGGAGGCCGCTCAGCAGGCCGCGATCGCTGGAGCCAAGGCCGTCGGCGTAGAGCCACCTCTGGTGCTGGCTGTTACCCTACTGACGAGCATTGACCCTCAAACTCTGGCCGTTGAGCTAAAAATTCCCCTTGACTCGAATAGCTATGCGCTACAAATGGCTCTACTCGCTAGAGACAGTGGCCTGAAAGGCGTAGTCTGCTCACCCCAGGAGGCCAGCCAGCTGCGGCGGTTTTTGCCCGCCGACTTTGCCCTGGTGTGCCCTGGGGTACGCCCCACCTGGGCCAGCAGCCAAGACCAGCGCCGCACCATGACCCCAGTGCAAGCTTTCAATGCCGGGGCTACCTACCTGGTGATTGGCCGCCCGGTTACCGCCGATCCCGACCCTGCCGCCGCCTTTGCGCGCATCTGCGAAGAATGTTCCACTGCGATCGCTCCCTAGTCCGCCAAGCGGCTCTAGCGGCGGGCACTGTAATGCTGCTGGTGTTGGGTGGAGATCTTCAAGCTCAGGAGCCGCCTGAGCCCAACTATTTGCGACCCGCTGAACCCTGCCCAAGCGACCCCCAAGTGCTCGCCACCCAACTTTTGGCCGACCTGCCCAGCTACGCTAACCGGGTGTCTAGCCGCAACCTAGATCTATCTACTAACCCCATCCAACCTGTAACCACTATCTTGGTGGCCAGTGCCCCTGACTTCACCCCCCTAGATCTGTCCCAGCTATTGCCCACAGGGGCGACGAGCGAAGGTGAAGCTGACACAGACCTGCAGCAGGTGTTTTTTACCACCCTAGAGCGGCAGTACTGGCAAGGGCGACCGACATCCCTGCAACATTATCACTGGCTGTTTCTCGCCCCAACTCAGGACGGTTGGCACATGGCCCTGCTGTTTTCTAGCCTAGGCCCCTATTCAAATAGTGGGCCCTTAGGCTCTAGCAGTCGCCCTCCCACCCCACCCCAGGAGAGCAGCGACGGTATTGTGGGTCAGGCGGTGAGGCTTTGGCTGCGCGACTGTCGGTTTGAGGCAGTGTTTCCAGCCGATGCTGAGGTCGAAAGAGTTTCTCCAGACCCATCGACAAATCCGTAGAGGGTGTCGCGCTGGCGGGCGGGGCGGTTACAGGCGGCGATCGCCCCCCGCAGTTCCGCCACCGTCATGCAGGTTCCCCCCTGGGCTCCGGCCATGGTGGTAATGTGCTCTTCCATCAGGGTGCCGCCGATGTCGTTGCAGCCCCAGGTCAGCGCCTCGGCAGCGCCGCTCAGCCCCAGTTTCACCCAGCTAGGCTGGTGGTTGACAATCCAGTTACCTAGGTAAATGCGGGCTACTGCTATCAGCAGCAGTGCATCGGCCAGCACCGGCTGGTCGCGTCCCACACGGCGGCGCAGAGGTTTGGGTGCTTCCTGCCCAACAAAGGGCAGCACAATAAATTCAGTTATCGCCGCCAAGTGGCCGGCCTCTAGGGACTGACGCTGGAGCTGACGCAGCTTTTCTAGGTGGGTAATTTGCTGAGCGGGCGTTTCAATATGGCCCGACAGCATGGTGCTGGTGGTAGGCAAACCAATCTCATGGGCCAGCCCCACAATCTCCAGCCACGTGGCGCTGTCGATTTTCTCAGGGCACAGTACTCGCCGCACCTCGTCGTCGAGCACCTCCGCTGCCGTTCCCGGCAGTGACCCTACGCCAGCATCCCTAAAGGCCAGCAGCACGTCGCGATAGCTCAGCCCGTCCTGCCGGGCGATGAACTGCACCTCCTGGGGCGAGAAGGCGTGCAGGTGCAGGGCCGGGAACGAGCCCTTGATGGTGTCCACCAGCTTCAGGTAGTAGTTCAGGGAACGGCCGTTGATTTTGGCGTCAGGGTTCAACCCTCCCTGCATGCAGATTTCTGTAGCTCCTACAGCAACGGCTTCGGTAGTTTTTTCGAGCATGGGAGCAACGTCGAGCCAGTAGGCCCCCTCCGCTTCGGCATCGCGACGAAAGGCACAGAAGCTACAGTGCTGCTCACAGATATTGGTGAAGTTGATGTTGCGGTTGACCACATAGGTGACGGTCTCTCCCACCTGCTGCTGGCGTAGGGTGTCAGCCGTGTCGCGAATCGCTGCCAGGGCCGCAGAATCCTGCGGCTGCAAAAGCGCTACCCCCTCAGTCGGGGTAATATCGCCACCAGCCAATGCCTTAGCGAGAATCTGCTCAATTTCCATAGCTGCCAGCATCCACCGTTACAAAATCACTTCTTTATTGTGGCGATGGACTGAGTTTCTAGCAGGCAAATTTATTTCGTCATCAAAAAGCCCGTGTTTTCAAAGCTGAAAACACGGGCTTTTTGCCTAAGCCTGACAACTACTAACCCTGGGCAACAGTCTCTAGGGTGGGGGTGGCAGGGGCCTTGGCCAGCATGTCGCTCAGTAGGCACTGGTCGCTGACGCTGCGGTCGAGAGCCGCCTCTAAGGTGTAGCGGGGAGTCCAGTTCAGCGTTTTTTTGGCCTTAGCGTTGTTGTAACGAAAGGGCTTCAGCCGCGCATCTAGGCTGGCAGGAATCAGTAGACCCGGCAGGCGCGCCTTGCCCTTGAGCAATTGCTGATTCACAAACCAGGCCAAACTGGAAACGCTGCGCATCATACCCCAGGGCATGGGAATGACCTGGGGCGGGTTCTCGGTACGCTTCACCAGAGCCGTAGTGAATTGACGGCGGGTGGGCAAATTGTCGTCTACCACGTTGATCACTTCGCCAGCGGCAGCGGCACTGCCCACTGACAGCACAATGGCCTCGGCGCAGTTTTCGACATAGGTGACAGGAATCAGGGCATTAGGGCCAATGAGCAGCCATTTGGAGCCAAAATCGGCCCCGTGACAGGCGTTCCATAGCGCTTCGCGACCGTAGATCATGCCGGGACGAATTAGGGTAACGGTAGCCCCATTGGCGTCGCCCCACTCGCGCATCAGGTCTTCTTGAATCAGCTTAGTTTGGGCGTAGGCGTCACGGTACTCGGGTTCAGACTCGATGGGAAAGGCTTCGTCAATCACCCGATTGACCGCGGGATTGAAGTAGTCGTACACCGAGAAGGTGCTGGTGGCCACCAGCTTCTTGACGGCGGCGGTGGACATGGCACCCAGCAGGTTTTCGGTGGTGAGCACGGTGCCCGCAAAGCGATCGTAGAAATCGCCACCCTTCACCGCCGCCATGTGAATGACGCAGTCAACGTCGCCGAGGGCTTCGGCAATGCCCCGGCCCTGGCGCAGGTCGAGGCGCACCAGCTCCACCGCAGGGTGGTCAGCCCAGGCCAGACTTGAGGCATCGGTGGCGGGGCGCACCACTGCCTTAACGGTGTAGCCCTGTCGTACCGCCTCAGCCACCACGTACTTGCCTAAAAATCCCGATGCTCCAGTAATAAACAGCTTCATACGCGGTTCTCCTCTGCAAGTAGGGTTTCGATTAGTCGGTTGGTTTTGTCCATATCTTCAAAGCTCACCGGCATGGGCCGATTGTGAAGAATGGCGGCATAGGTCTGGTCGAGCAAGCGGTGCAGGCCTTCATAGGGGGTGCGCTGCATGACTTTGTTGCGGAAGTTTTTGACGCTGGAACCCATCAAGTCCCATCCGTTGACGAAGTGGTTGATCAGCGGTGACAGTTGCTCACCCCCGGCCCGAGGAATCACGGTCCGTAGGTAGGGCTGAAACAGGTCGGTTTCGGCGTAGCCTCGGCTACCTCTGACAAATAGAGTAAAACACTCAGGTTTGGTGTAGCAGGTAAACCGCAGGCGTGCGTGCTGCTGGCCGTTGAGCAAAATGGCATCAAGGTCGTCGTACTTAAATAGATCTCCGCCGCCGTGGTTGCTCCAAGCTGCTGCGACCCGGTCTACCTCGGGCATAAACCGCAGCAGCAGATAGGCCATGTGGGTAATGACGTCGTGCACGACTCCAGCGGGCAGCTTGTGTACAGGGTTGGGCAAGTTGCGATCGGCAAAGCGCCCACCTGCCTCGCGGTAGCCTAGGGCGACACGCACTTCAACCTCTTGCACCTCGCCTAGAGTGCCGTCTTTGACCATCTCTTCAATTTTGAGAATGGCTTCGTTAAACCGGTAGTTGTGGTTTTCGATCAGGTGCAGGTTTTTCTCTTGAGCCAAATGCCAGAGGGTTTTGAAATCCTCATAGGTGGGCGTAATTGGCTTTTCGCAGATCACGTGAGCTTGGGCATTGAGGCAGTCGGTGACCAACTTTTGGTGAGTGTTCGGCGGGGTCAAGATGTGAACCACGTCGGGCTTGGTTTCCGCCAGCATGGCCTGGTAATCGGTGAAGGCTTGGCCAGCATGAAATGTCTCAGCGGCGTACTTAGCGGCGGCGGCAGACAGATCGCACACCCCAACTAGCTCGCTGTGGTCAGAACTATCTAAAAAGCTCAAATGTTGTTTGGAAATAACGCCGGTACCAATGACCGCAGCCTTTAGAGATTTACCCATTGAAGATACCTGTAGCAAGCCAGCTAAAACTAATCATAGAGATGTATCTAGACGGACAATTGAGCTACGTAAGGCTGAGTTTTACCCACCCCTAACTGGTGTACAGGCTATACGGCTGAACCAACAACGTGGGAAAAGCAAGAAATATTGCCAAGAAATTCAAATCTGTAGTTACACCGTAAAGTTTTTGCAAACTGCCGTACATACAAACTGAAGCTCGGTTGCCACACCCCCAAGAGAGAAACTGGCGATGCATCTGGTTATCGGCAACCTGCTCTGGAAGGTGCAGCAGAGGCACATTCAAAATTAGCGACTTTCTTCCCACAAGGCTGCGCCGAACTCTGTCCCACTGCTAGAAAAATGGGTCAATATTGGGTATTCTCCACTGCGATCGCGTCCCTACGGTTAAGGCTATGGTTTTTTGTGGTTTGGCCAAAGGCTATAGGTCTGGGGCGGCAGCTCAGAGGCTAGGGCGCTGGGGTGGTCTGACGGGCCTTTGGTTGGTAACTGCGATCGCCCCGGCGATCGCCCAAACACCCCCAGCGGCATTACCCGATCGCCTCCCAGGTTCTAGCTTGAGGCTAGAATCCGAGAGCCTGGACGATGTCTTTGATGACTACCGTTTGGGGCCTGGAGACGGCATTTTTGTCGGAGTGCAGCGGTTTCCCGACCTGAGCTTTCCGGCCACTTTAGATATTCAAGGCAACGTGGTGCTACCCCTAGCCGGCACCCTTAACCTCACTGGGCTCACCCTAGAAGAGGCTCGCGAAACAATTTTCGACCGCTACAACCAGTACGTGGTCAATCCTGATGTGTCAGTGATTCTCACCACCCAGCGCCCAGTAGAAGTGACGGTGGTGGGCGAGGTACCCCGTCCAGGGTTTTACCCCTTGCAGGCGCCGCAGCTATCGGTGGCGCTGCTGACAGCCGGAGGCTCTACCACCCTGGCGGATTTGCGTCTGGTGCAAGTGGATCGGCCCCTGGAGAGCGGCGATATACTGTCGCGCACCATAGATTTGTTCACCCCACTCCTCCAGGGTGAACCCATTCCCCAGGTGAGGTTACAGGACGGCGATGTGGTCACGGTGCCCCGCCTATCTCCAGAGGATGTAGAGAGCTACGATCGCGCCCTAGTGGCCAGTTCAACCCTGGCTCGGCCCGAAATTACCATCCGTATCCTTAACCGAGCGGCCGGGGCGCGGGGCGGAGAAGCTCGCTTTGGAGCGATTAATCTGCGCAACGGCAGCCGCTTTTTAGATGCCCTGGCCGTGGCAGGGGTCAACCCCGATGTGGCCGCCTATAACCGCATTGCGGTGCTGCGATTTAACCCCGAAACCGGTTCGGCCGACACGATCACGGTGAATGCGACGGCGGCGGTAAACGGTGACTTGAGCCAGAACATTCCCCTTCAGGAAAACGACATCCTGGTGGTTGACCGCAACCTGCTGGCGCGGGTCAGCTATGCTCTCAATACCTTTACTCAGCCCTTTCGCGATGTGTTGGGCTTTTTGCTCTTTTTTGACTCCCTGACCGATTCAGCAGACTCGTTATTTAGACCCTAGGGTTTTAGACCCTGAGAACGGCGATGGTTTCTCCTTTTATTAAGCGCTATCTGCTGGCCCTAGACCGCTACAAGTGGCCTAGCTTGGCAACCCTGCTGGGCATTTTGGGCATTTCAGCAGTGGTGGCCGTGCAGCCCCCGCCGCCCCCGCAATACCGGGCCGAGGGGGTGCTGGTGCAAAATGCGCCAGTCGTTGCCCTGACCACCACCGGTACCGAGGTGCAGCAGCGGGGTCAGGGCATTATTTCAGAGGAGTTTCTGCTGGCTGACGTGCTGCTGCAGCAGGTGTCCCAGGAGCTAGAGCGGCGAGGGATTTCAATGGATCCTGAAACCTTGCGATACCGCACCACGGTCAAGCTAGAGGGGGAAGAAAATGTGGTGCAGCGGGTCACAGTCACCTTTCGCGGGGCCGACGAAGAGCAGACCCAGCTCACCCTCAGCCTGCTATTCGAGGCCATGGTGGAGCTGAGCCGAGTCACCAACCGGGCCAGAATTGGAGCCATTGTGACTGCGTTAGACGAGCGTCTGCCAGCCGTAGAAGCTGATCTGCGAGCCGCCGAGCAGGCCCTCGAAGTCTACGATCGCACCGAAGGCCCGGCCATTCAAGCAGCCCTCGACGGCAGCCTGCTAGGGGCGATCTCGGGTGGGCAGCAGCAGCAGCGCCAGAACCAAATCACGTTGGCGGGGCTAGATTCCCAGATTCAAAGCCTCCAGCAGCAGCTGGGGCTGACGCCGGGGGAGGCCTTCACCGCTTCGGCCTTGAGCGCTGACCCGATTATTGCCCAGCTGCGATCGCAGATTTTAGAGAGCGAGACCCAGCTCAAGCTGCTGTCGGCCACCCTGCGCGAGTCGCACCCCACCATTCAAGACCTGCGCCAAAACCTGGCCGCCTACAATGCCCTGCTGGCCGAGCGTGCCCAGGAGGTGATTGGGGGGCAAGACCTAGCCGCCCTGCCCAGCGTTAGCGAAGTGCGCCAAAACAGCACCCTCGACCCGGCCCGCGCCGCCCTGGCCAACCAGCTGGTCACCCTCAGCGCCCAGCGGGCCGCCCTGGCCAGCCAGCAGCAGGTGCTCCGCCAAAGCGATGGCCAACTGCGTCAGCAGTACTCCAGCCTGCCCAACAAGCAGCTGGAGCGCAACCGCCTCGCCCAGCAGGTGGCCCTCAACCAGGCTCTCTACGACCAAATTCAGGCCAAACGCATTGATGCCCAAGCCGCTGAGGCCGAGACCGCCAGCAGCCTCACTGTCGCTCAACCGCCCACCACCACCCTCCAGGCCGACCCGCCCACCAGCCCCGTCGTGGTTATGGCCGTCGGCGGACTACTGGGAATTGTTGCCGCCGGGGCCGTGGTCTTTTTGCTCGATCTGCTCGACAGTACTGCCCGCACCCCCGAAGATCTCCAAAACATTTTGAGCGATCAGGATGTGCCGGTGTTGGGGCTAGTCCCGGCTTTAGCTGCCACGTCTTCCCAAGGTTGGCCGATTCTCTACCAGCCCCAGACTGCCGACCTGGAGATTTATGAGCGACTGCGCAGCAGCCTGCGGCGGGCGGGCAGCTTGTCTGAGGCTGGGACACCCCCGTGGGTGGTGCTAGTCGTCAGCAGCCGGTCGGGAGAAGGTAAAACTACCAGCGCCTTTAACCTGGGCATTGCCGCTGCTCGCGCCGGACGCCGAACCCTAATTGTTGAAGCCGACCTGCGCCAGCCCTCCTGCGGTCACCGGCTAGGGGTCAAGCTCAACCCAGCTGCCATCTCTGCACCGCTGCACTACTACGCCGGGCGGCAGCAGGAGCCAATTCAGCTCGCGCCCTGGGTCGAAAACCTGTACCTAGCTCCCAGCCCCGGCCCCCAACCCCACCCGGCCGCCATCCTGGAGTCGAGCGAGATGGGGCAATTTTTAACCGACGCTCGCGCTCGGTTTGACCTGGTACTGATTGACGCGCCGCCTCTGGGCAACAGCAACGACGCCCTGCTGCTTGGGGCCGCCAGCGATGGGCTACTGCTGGTGACCCGCCCCGGCTACACCGACAAAGCGGTGCTAGAGGCTCTGTTAGAACAGCTGTTAGAAAACGAAGACCTGCCGCTGCTGGGTGCGATCGTCAATGCCGCCGATCGCACCGCCGCCTCTGCCACCCCTCCTCCGGCCGACAGTGCCGCTGTCACCCCCGGCCCCCAGCCCCTGGTTCGCTCCATCGACTTTTAGCAGCGACTTTTAGCAGGGTAAGCCAATAGGGTAGGATCGTAGGCTGTAGCGTCTAGGAACGTTAAGGAGCGATCGCTTGCCTACCCTGGGAGTCAACATCGACCACATTGCCACGATTCGCCAGGCCCGCCGCACCGTTGAGCCCGACCCTGTGGCCGCAGCCGTGCTGGCCGAGCTAGCCGGGGCCGACGGCATCACCGTGCACCTGCGCGAAGACCGTCGCCACATGCAAGACCGCGACGTGCGCCTGCTGCGGCAGATGGTGCGCACCCATCTGAATTTGGAGATGGCTGCCACCGACGAAATGGTAGCGATCGCCCTCGATGTCAAACCCGACTACGTCACCCTGGTGCCCGAGCGGCGCGAGGAAGTCACCACTGAAGGCGGGCTAGATATTGCCGGTCAAACCGATCGGATGAAATCTGTAGTCAACACCCTTCAGAGCGCCGGCATTCCGGTCAGCCTGTTTATCGACGCTGCCAGCGACCAAATTGAGGCTTCAGCCCAGGTCGGTGCCCAGTTCATCGAGCTGCACACCGGCCCCTACGCCGAGGTCAAGGCCGAAGCCGACTGCCACCGCGAACTCGACATTCTGGCCCAGGGCACCGCCCAGGCGATCGCTCTAGGCCTGCGGGTCAACGCTGGCCATGGCCTCACCTACTGGAACACCACCCCAGTCGCCCGCATTCCCGGCATGGAAGAGCTCAATATCGGCCACAGCATCGTCAGCCGCGCTGTACTGGTGGGCCTAGAGCGCGCCGTCCGCGAGATGAAAGCGCTGATTTAGAGTGGAAAGGAGGCTGAAGGAAAATTTTGAGTGTTGAGTTTTGAATTCTGAGTTTATGCCTTCACCGTCAACTCAAAACTCAACATTAAACACTCAAAACTCTCCCCTACCCATCCACCCCCTACCCGCCCACCCCTTACCCACCTACTCACAAAGGAGATTCCCCATGACCACCTACTACTACGCCGTTGCCAGCCAAAAGTTTCTGCTCGAAGAAGAGCCCCTGGATGAAGTTCTCAAGGAGCGCCGCCGCTACTATCAGGAGCAAGAGCAGGAGGTGAATTTTTGGCTGGTCAAGTCCCCCGCTTTTTTAGATGCTCCCGAACTGGCCAGCATTAAAGCCCGCTGCCCCCAGCCCTCTGTAGCTCTAGTTTCCACCAGCAAGCAGTTCATTACCTGGGTCAAGCTGCGGTTTGATTATGTAGGCATTGGTGAGTTTGAGGCCCCCTCCGCTACCATTCCCGATCCCCTTGCATCTCTAGATGCCATAGCGTCTTAAGCTGAGGGCAGGCGCGATTGCGATCAAAACCTAGAATCTCTGCCCGCGATCGCTGCTTTAGGCTAGAATCGCTGGCAGATTACGGCGGTAACAAAGAGCAATGGTAAAGGGTTTGAAACGGAGCAGCGCACAGATATCGCTTAGTTGGATAACACTGCCCCGAGCGGGAAGCATTGCCCTAGGGTTATTGCTGGCACCGCTTGCGGGAGTGTGGACCGCTGCCCAGGCCCAGTTTCCGCCCTGCCCGCCCCCGTCTGCCAACGAGTATCTGCTGCTAGTCCGCAGCAACACCGAGGCCGAGCGCACGCGGGTACAAGACCTGCTGCCCTCCAACAGCACCGTCCTAGTTTGTGATTACCTCAACGACACCGTTGTGCGGGCCGGGGGGTTTACCAACCTAGAAAATGCTAATGCGTGGGCCCAGTACATGACGGAGGTAGAGGGCTTCCAGGCCTTTGTAGCCCGTCCGGCCACCACCGCGGCCCAGCCTGCACCTCCCACGGGTGGCACAACTCCGCCTGCGAACAGTGAGACTCCGCCCGCCAACAATACCCCACCCAGCGGTGGCACTCCGGCCACGGCTACTCCTCCAGCGACGACGCAGTCAGCGCCAACCGCCTACGCCCCTCAGCCCTTGGGAACGGGCTTCGCGGTGCTAGTGGACTACCAATACCAGCCTGAGTCGGCGATCGCCATTCAGCGTCAGGTGGGTCAGGCTGTGGGCCTAGCGGTGCATCGCCAGCGCTCCTATCTACTCATCGCCCATAGCCCAGATGTGGCCGGAGCCGCCTCTACCCTGTCCGTGCTCACCAGTCTCAACATCGCCGGTTTTATCGTCGATAGCCAGGAAGTGGTAATGCTGACTCCAGCGGTGGCTCTCACCGCTCCTTGAGGCTTCCTTTTCAAGACGGAAATCTTGTAGGGGCATTGCACTGCAATGCCCCTACAGATCGGGTGCAACCGAATGAGATTCGGCATCAGTAGGCAGGCGCGGCCAGACAAGAGATCATCGCTCCCAAAATTGACCCGGCAATCACCTGAAAAGGCGTGTGTCCTAGCAGTTCCTTCAGCCGATCTTCTCTAATCTCGGGCTTTTCTTGAAACAGCTCGTCAATGATTTGATTGAGCACTTTGGCCTGCTTGCCTGCCGCCTGACGCACTCCCGCCGCGTCATACATGACAATCACCGAAAACACGGCGGTGGCAGCAAATATTGGGCTTGCCCAGCCCAGAGTCTGGCCAATGCCGCCGGCTAGGGCCGTAACTAGAGCCGAGTGGGCGCTGGGCATGCCACCGGTTTCTACCATCACCCGCAGATTGAGCTTGCGATGGCGCACCAGCTCAATGACAGCCTTGAGCCCCTGGGCTGTAAAGCAGGCAATTAACGCCACCACGAGCACATGGTTGTTGAAGATGTCGCTAAAACTGTCCATCGGCGCAGGCAAACCTAGTAGGTACGGGCAACAATATAATCGGCGATCGCCAGCAGAGGTCGGTTCAGCTCCCCAAAGCCGGCCAAACTCTCCTTCGCCGCCTCAATCAGCTGGTTGGCCTGGCGACGCGATTCTTCAATGCCCCAGAGGCTGGGGTAGGTCACCTTCTGGGCAGTAATGTCTTTGCCGACCGACTTACCCAGGGTTTCAGACGTCGAGGTGATATCAAGAATATCGTCCACGATTTGAAAGGCCAGACCAATGCGCTGGGCGTACTGGCGCAGATTGTCAATCGCCTCTTCGTCAGCCCCTGCCAGTATGGCCCCAGAGGTCACCGAAATTTCAAGCAGAGCCGCCGTTTTGTGATTGTGAATGTAATTGAGGGTTTCCAAGGTCACGTTGGGGTTGCCCTCGCTGGCCAAATCCACAACTTGACCGCCCACCAGACCTTCACCCCCTACCGCTTTACCCAGCCCGGCAACCACCCGCAGCACTCGCTCAGGAGAAGCCCCCTGGGTTTGGGTCGCCACATGTTCAAAGGCGTAGGTTAGCAGCGCATCGCCTGCTAGAATCGCCACGTCGTCGCCGTAGACCTTGTGGTTGGTGAGCCGGCCCCGACGATAATCATCGTTATCCATCGACGGCAGGTCGTCATGGATCAGCGACATGGTGTGGATCATCTCCAGGGCACAGGCCGTAGGCATGGCCATTGCTATAGTGCCGCCCACCAGTTCACAGGTGGCCAGGCAAAGAATGGGGCGCAGGCGCTTACCTCCAGCCAGCAGCGAATAGCGCATGGATTCGTAGAGGGTTTCGGGATAGCGCAAGGCCAGGGCCTGGTCGAGGGCGGCTTCTACCTGCGGGCGACGCTCTTTTAGGTAGGCTTCGAGGTCAAAGGGGCCAGCAGCAGCGGGTCTAGAATCGAGGGAGTTGGTTGGCACCATGGCGGCAGGCAGGTTGAAAGGCGACAAAACAAGTTTGAAACTGGATGAATCCGCGTCTACAGGCGGTTGCGGTAGCTAGTTACGGTGTTCTCAAGCAGCATGGCTACCGTCATTGGGCCAATGCCCCCCGGCACCGGAGTAATCGCCGAAGCCACCGGCTCCACCGAGGCAAAATCGACATCTCCCACCAGCCGAGCTGAGCCGTCGGGCTGCTCAACCCGGTTAATGCCCACGTCGATGACAACGGCGCCGGGCTTAACGTCAGCCGCTGTAATCATACCGGGACGGCCTACCGCCGCCACTAGAATATCAGCTTGCCGCATCACCGCGGCTAAATCGGGGGTGCGCGAGTGAGCCATAGTCACGGTGGCGTTGGCCTCTAGTAGCATCAGGGCCATGGGCTTACCTACGAGAATGCTGCGTCCCACTACCACGGCCGTGGCCCCAGCGGGGTCAATTTTAGCGGCCTCTAGCAGTCGCATCACGCCGTAGGGAGTGCAGCTGCGCAGGCCAGGTTCGCCGCGCACCAGCCGTCCTAAATTGATGGGGTGCAGCCCGTCGGCATCTTTATCGGGGTCGATGGTGTGGAGCAGAGCTACGGCATCGAGGTGGTCAGGCAGGGGCAGCTGCACCAAAATGCCGTCTACGTTGGGGTCGGCGTTGAGCTGCTGAATCAGGTCGGCCACCTCCTGCTGGGAGACGGTGGTGGGCAGATGCTTACCGTAGGAGGCAATGCCTACCCGACTACAGGCCCGCTCTTTGTTGCGCACGTAGGCGGCGCTGGCGGGATTGTCACCCACCATAATCACCGCTAGCCCTGGGGGACGGTGCCCCTGGGCGATGAACGCCTGAACATCGGCAGCCAGATCGGTTTGAATTTGGGCCGCTAGGGCTTTGCCGTCGAGCAGTTGGGTCATGGCCGGGTGCGCTAACCTGTATCTCGGGAACGATCGCAGTTGAAACCCTAAGGCAAACTTTGCCCAGGTTGAGGATTCGACGCCTTCTCAGTGTCTCAGATTTTGATCCTCTAAACGCCTGCGATCGCCGCTCAGCGCCTTAAAAAGCTTCTATGAACTACTTAAAGCGTCAGTTTACCTACTATGGAGCGATTGGGTTGGCCCTGGTGGTCGTCACCAGCTGCGGGGCCAGCGTCGATGCCGGGGTGGGCTATTCCCTGCGCGATCGCCTCAGCACCTGGCCCGGCCTCGCTTGGCTTGACCCCGTTACCCCCATTGGCGAAGCCAGCCAGAGCCAAAGCGATACGGTTTATTTAGCTGGCACCGTCGGCCGTCATCTGCCCCTGGTGGGCCAGGGACTGTACGAGCTGGTGGATGACTCGGGCTCCATTTGGGTACTCAGCGCTACAGCAGCGCCGCCTCAGGGAGAGCCCGTCACCCTGAGGGCCACCATTCGGTATGAGCAAGTTTTGCTGCGCGGGCAAGATATAGGCGAGTACTACGCTGAAGAGTTAGAGCGCCTACCCCAGGAATCTCGATAAAAACTACAGTAACGGCCCGATAGCGTTCTTCTCCGTTGTGGGGCCTGGAAAATGGTAGTCTCTTAGAAATGCTGTGTATAGTCATTCACACTGGTAGGAGAGGATTAGGGTAAATGAAACAACTGGTTGGCCTACTCGTTGCGCTGGCAGTGCTGTTTGGTTGGGTAAGCAGCCCCGCTGTAGCGCAGCCCATCTCTGGGGCAGACCTTCTGAGCGCCCCCTTTGAGGCCACGGCCTGGCTGGCAGAATCACCGCAAAACGCGGTAGACGCCAAGCTTAAGACAGAGTACGGGGCTAAATTAGACCTCAACAACGCCAACGTACAGGGCTTTAGAAAGTTTCCTGGACTGTACCCCACCCTGGCGCGCAAGATTCTACTCAACGCTCCCTACGAGAGCGTTGATGACGTGCTCGACTTGCCGGGTCTGAGCGAGCCTCAGCTTGAGATTCTGCGCAAGAACCTGGATAACTTCACGGTTACTGTGCCTGACTCTGCGTTTGTAGAAGGTGGCGATCGCTTCAACAACGGCGTTTACAAGTAGACAGCGGGCCATCCCTCTGTTTGGCTTAGCTGCCGCCCTTAGTAGCCCTGGTTGGTCAGGTTGGCCCAAGGTCAACGCTGGTTAGCCAGGGTTTTTAGCACCTTACTATTTGAATCATTCTTGGGAGTCGTCTTTGACCCAGCCTGATTTATCGCCGCTTGCGCCGCCTCAGGGCCACCACTTCGACGTGCTGGTGATTGGGGGAGGTGCCGCCGGGCTTTACTCGGCGCTATCGATTCCGCCCCAGTGGCACATTGGCCTGGTGACCAAGGATACGCTGTCAATTTCCGCCAGCGATTGGGCCCAGGGGGGCATTGCCGCCGCCATTGGCGTAGACGATGCCGTCTCGCTTCACGTAGCTGACACCTTGGTAGCCGGAGCCGGACTGTGCGATCCCCAATCTGTAGAGCACCTGGCCAGTAAGGCTGCTCCCTGTATTCAGCGCCTGGTGGATCTGGGGGTCGCCTTCGATCGCACCGAAGGTCAGCTGGCCATGACCCTAGAGGCCGCCCACTCGCGCCGCCGCGTGCTTCACGCCGCCGATACTACCGGGCGGGCGATCGTATCGATTCTGGCCGAGGCGGTGCTCCAGCGGCCCAACATTACAGTCTTTGAAAGTGCCTTCGCCCTCGACCTATGGATGGTCGAGGGCCGCTGCCGTGGCGCACTGGTGGCCCACAGTCAACAGCTTCAGTGGCTGTCGGCTCAAGCTACGGTGCTGGCCACGGGCGGCGGTGGCCAGGTCTATGCCCAAACGACTAATCCTACCGCCAGTACGGGGGATGGCGTGGCTATGGCCTGGCGGGCTGGAGCCCAGCTGCGCGATTTAGAATTTGTCCAGTTTCACCCCACATCCTTAGCGGAACCGGGGGCACCGCCCTTTTTAATTAGCGAAGCGGTGCGGGGAGAGGGCGCGCATTTAGTTGATCGTCAGGGTTATCGCTTTGTCTTCGACTATCATCCCGACGGTGAGCTGGCTCCGCGCGATGTGGTCAGCCGCGCCATTTTTCACCACCTGCAAAAGACCGGCGACAGCCGCGTCTGGCTCGACATGCGGCCCATTCCCCGCGATCGCTTGCAGTACCGCTTTCCGAACATTTTGCAGGTGTGCCGCACTTGGGGCATCGACCCCCTCACCGACCCGGTGCCAGTCTCTCCCGCTGCTCACTACTGGATGGGCGGCATCACGACGGATCTTCGCAGCCAAACCACTATTCCAGGCCTTTATGCCGTGGGCGAAAACGCCAGCACCGGAGTTCACGGCGCCAACCGTCTAGCCAGCAACTCTCTGCTGGAATGCCTAGTCTACGGCGCTGAACTGGCCAACCTGCCCCTGCAGGCGAACAGTGATTTCGATCCCAAAGAAGTGGCCTCAGCAGTATCACCCCTGGATGAGGCCGCCCTATGGTCCCAGAACACCGCCAAAGACGCCCTGGCAACGCTTCATCAACAGCGCGAGCAGCTAACTCAGCTAATGTGGGATGCGGCCGCCATCAGCCGCGAGCAGACACGGCTGGAGGGGGCGATCGCCGCTCTGAGCCAGTGGCGCACCGAGTGGCAACAGCACCCGTGGCAGTCTCTGCACCAGCTGTCGCCCGGCCAGACTTACCCCCTGCCTGACATCGACTGGCCGTTGGTGCGAGCCTGGGGCGAACTGGGCAACCTCTACGACATCGCCTGGCTGATCCTCAACAGCGCCGCCTTCCGCACTGAAAGCCGGGGCGGCCACTTTCGCCAAGACTACCCTCAACCTAGCCCTCAATGGCAGGTGCATACAGTAGTTGAGGGCGATCGCTGGTATACGTCTTCCCCTGTGGAGCAATAGATGGGTAAGTGGGGGAGCCAGTTTTGAGTGCTTAGTTTTGAATTTCTGGTGGAGGGAAAACATTCAAAACCCAAAACTTAAAATTCAAAACTAGCTGGGTATTTTGTCATTTACCCACCGCTCCACTACCGCCGCTTCCGCTTTTTGGATCGCTTCCGCTTGCCCTTATATGCTGAGGATATCCAGTCGGCTACATAGTGGCTCAGAGCCCCCAGTTCTAACCCCACCACTAGGGCCAGCCACCAGGGCCAGTAGGTGACCAATCCCCAGCTTAGCCCGTTGATCAGGTCCTCCCAGGAAAGGGCGGTGCGCTGGGCGCTGTTCAGCAGATTGACGATCAGCAGCCCCCCAATGCTCACCCATAGCGACAGGTAGAGCACCCGCACCACGGTGCCGATAATCGGCCCGTGGGACCAGTGCGATCGGTGGCGAATGCGGCTCCGATAGGGAAGCCAGATCCACCGCAGCCAGCCCCAGCGTTTGTATTGCACCGAGTGAATATCGAGATCGGGGCCCAGCATCCAGCCGCCCAGCAAAAAACCTAGACAGACCACTGCAGTCAGCTGGCCGCTGAGGGTGACGCGAAAGGCAGCCAACACCACCAAGGGTAAGGCCCAGAGAGTAATGCGATCGTGAGTGCGGCCTGAGGACATGGCACAGATGTACCAAGATTTGGCCCTTCTGGCAAGGGGTAAAGCTCAGCCGCTTCGCTAGGACGCGGTTGCCCCAGTTACCTGGAGAATCGTGTGGATGAGCACTTCTGCCTCCACCGGCTTGGGCAAATGCTGCTGAAATCCGGTGGATAGGGCTTGGGCCTGGTCAGAAATGCGGGCGTGGGCGGTAATGGCGATCGCCGGAATCTGTGCCTGGGATGCAGGCAGCTGCGTTCTAATTTTCTGCATCAGGGTGTAGCCATCCATATCGGGCATGCTGATGTCGCACAGCAGCAGCGCCGGCTGGGTTGTACTCAGCAGGTGAAAGCCCTCCTGCGCGGTGGCTGCCGCCGTGACAACCGCCCCCTGAGAAGCTAGCAGAAAGGTTAGATAATCGCGGGTGTCGGTATCATCGTCAACGATCAAAATTGCCATATTCGCCAGGGCATGGGGACCAGCCTCGGCAAGCTTGTTTTCTGGCGGCGTGGGGGGCGTGGGGGCAAATGGGGAGGGCACCAGTGGTAGGGCCACGGTAAAGGTGGTGCCTTGATTTACACCAGGGCTTTCGGCCCAGACGTAGCCCTGGTGCTGCTCTACTAGGTAGTAAACGATCGCCAGCCCCAGCCCCAACCCTCCCTGGGCGCGGGTGGTACTGCTGTCGGCCTGGCGAAACCGGTCAAAAATGTGGGGCAAAAAGTCAATGTCGATGCCCATGCCGGTATCGGTGATGCGCAGTTGAGCATAGCCCGGCGTATAGGCATCTGGGGGAGTTACTAGGGTTTTGGGCAGGTCGGTCACCATTGAGAGATGCACCTCTACCCGCCCCTGCTGGGGGGTAAATTTGATCGCGTTGGTGAGCAAATTCCAGACTACCTGCTGCAACCGCAGAGCATCTCCCACAATCTCTAGGCGGGCGGTGTCTTGAACATTGTCAACCAAAGCGATCGCCTTGGTCTCTGCCGCTGGCCGCACCGTTTCTAACGCCGACTGGGCGATCGCCGCCAGATCTAGCGGCCGGCAGTGGAGCTGTAGCTTGCCCCGCACAATCTGGGACACGTCGAGAATGTCTTCAATCAGCTGTTTTTGGGCAATGGCGTTGCGCTCAATGGTGGCGATCGCGTACTCCGTCTTTTGCGGATCTAAGTTGCGCGATCGCAGCAGGTGCGACCAGCCCAAAATCGAATTCAGCGGCGTCCGCAGCTCGTGGGACAGGACCGCGATAAACTCGTCCTTCATCCGGTTGGCCGTCTCCGCCTCTTGGCGGGCCGCCTGCTCGCGAATCACCTGGGCGTTGGCCGCTTCGGCCTGCTTGCGCTCGGTAATGTCCTCAACGGTGCCTACGTAACCGAGAAACTGCTTTTGCTCCGACACCAGGCGAGCCGAGCGCACCGAAACCCAGCGAGAGCCATCATCCCTAGCCTGAACCCGGAACTCCTGGGAATATTCCTGCCCGTCGGCCATAAAAGCGTGCCAGGTCGATTGGGCGATCGCCGAGTCGTCGGGATGCACAGAGCCCAACCAGCTCTGCTCGGGGACGGCGTCGGCTGAGCCACAAATAGATTGATAGCGGGGATTGGTGTAGAGGCAGCAACCTTCAGTATCGGTGACAAACACCCCCAGCGGTGAACAGGTGCTGAGCAGACGAAACCGCTCTTCGCTCATCTGTAGCTCAGTATTAATTGCCTCTAATTGAGAGGCCTGCTGCTGCAAGATTTCGGTCTTTTGTCGCAGGGCTTCGGTCTTTTTAAATAGCTCAATAAAAATGGTTACCTTTGACAGCAAAATATTGGGTGAAATTGGCTTGATTAAATAATCAACCGCTCCCAGGGCATAGCCCTTAAACATAAACTGTTCGTTGCTGCTAAAGGCGGTTAGAAAAATAATTGGTGTATCGCGCGATCGCTGGCGATGGCGAATGAGCGTGGCCACCTCAAAACCGTCCATCTGAGGCATTTGCACATCCAGCAAAATCACCGCAAAGTCGTCCTGCAGTAAACAGCGCAGCGCCTCCTCTCCCGAAGTCGATTTAACTAAGTTGGCCCCCAGTTCGCCCAAAATAGCCTCTAGGGCCACTAGGTTTTCGGGCTGATCATCGACGAGGAGAATGTTGACGGTTGCCTCGGTTTGCATCCCTAACCTCCTCTCGCCGCGCAGAGGTGCATTAAGCGGGGCGCAATCTGCGAGAGGGGCAATACGGCATCGACGGCGATCGCGGCGATCGCCGCCTTCGGTAGCACTGGGCTCTCCGCCGTGTTTGGGTCTTGCACAATCGCGACCCCGCCTCGCGCCTTCAGGGTGGATAACCCTTTTACTCCATCCTGGTTGGCTCCGGTCAAAATCACACCAATCACACGTTCGTTATAGCTGTCAGCGGCCGACTCTAGCAGCACATCAATTGACGGACGCGCATAGGAAACCGGCTCATCAACAGACAGAGAAAAATATCCGTATTCTACCAGCAAATGATAGTCGGCCGGGGCGAGATAAACCTGCCCCGCCTGGATGCGTTCTTTATCTTCAACTTCGTGCACTGGCAGAACCGTAAACTGTTGTAAAAAATTACCTAACCCTTGATCAGACTCGCGGTGGCGATGCTGCACAACGGCCAGCGCCGCAGAAAAATCTTGGGGAAGGGCACCAAGCAGAGTTTTTAAGGCCGACAATCCGCCTAGGGAAGTGCCAATTACAATCAGTTCATAGGCCACTAATTGCGTCTCCTATACAGTTTTTCGGCTTTTGCCAAATCATCGTAGGCGGCTTCATACTTAGTGAATCGAATAGTTTCCTGCTTGCCCAAACCAAGAATGCCAAACTTACACAGGCTGTTATAAAACAGTCCATGAACTTGGTTTTGCAGGGTTTGATTGAAGTAAATCAACACATTGCGACAGATGATCACATTAAACTCATTGAACGAGCCATCGGTTACCAAATTGTGCTCGCCAAAAACCACCCGCTCTCGTAGGGCAGGCCGCAAAATAACGTTGTTGTATTTGGCCGTATAGTATTCCGAAAAAGTGCGAAGGCCGCCGGCCTTTAAATACAGCTGAGTATAGTCCTGCATTTGCTTGGAGGGATAGATGCCTTGCCGAGCAATTTGCAAAACCCGGTCATTGGCATCGGTGGCGTAGATGCGGCAGCGGTGGTAAAGCCCTTCCTCCTGCAGCAGAATTGCCATCGAGTAGACCTCCTGCCCAGTGGAGCAGCCCGCGTGCCAGATGCGAAGAAAGGGATAGGTGCGCAGTAGCGGCACCACCTGCTGCCGAAAAGCCACGTAGAAACTTGGGTCCCGAAACATGGCCGTGGTGTTCACCGTTAGACCGAGCAGCAGCCGCTCGGCACAGGCGCGATCGGTCAGCACCTGGGCCTGCAACTCGGCTACGGTGGCGATTTTTTCAGTTTTGAGAAAGCTTTGAATGCGGCGCTTGAGGGAGGCGGCAGCATAGTTGCGAAAATCGTAGCCATACCGATGATATAGCCCTTCAATCAGCAAGTGAACGTCCAAATCGTCTGGTTTCAAAATCGTCGCCAGCACCCCATCGCCCGTTCAAACCACCTAACCAAAGCCGTTGTCAAAAGTGCGCCAATTTCAACCCAAATCGCTCTTTTAGGCTGGCTAAAGCTTGCTTATTGTCACTCAATTTTTCCCCTAAAAGCTATGCCAAAGGGGAGATCTTGGCCGCGCTCGCCATTACTGGTACAGCCACAGGCGCAGCAGCGTCAACAGCTGCTCGGTGTCGACGGGCTTGGTGATGTAGTCGGAGGCTCCGGCTTCGATGCACTTCTCGCGATCGCCCTGCATAGCCTTGGCGGTCAGGGCAATGATCGGCAGCGATCTAAACTGCTCCTGTTTGCGAATCAGCCGGGTGGTTTCATACCCGTCTAGCTCTGGCATCATCACATCCATCAGCACGAGAGCGACATCGGCATTGGCGCGTAGGGTCTCAATGCCTTCGCGCCCGTTCTCGGCAAACACCACTTCCATCTCGTACTGCTCCAGCAGGCTGGTGAGAGCAAAAATGTTGCGCACGTCATCGTCGATGATCAGCACTTTTTTGCCCGCCAGGGCTGGGTCACTGTGCTGCAATCGCTCTAGCATTTGCTGCTGCCCCGGCGGCAGATTGGCCTGTACCCGGTGCAGAAATAGGGCCGTTTCATCGAGCAGCCGCTCGGGCGATCGCACGTCTTTGACGATGATGGTCTCGGCCAGGCGGCGCAACTGGGTCTCCTCTGCCTCAGTTAGGTCTTTGCCGGTATAGACAATAATCGGCAGCCTCACCAGGGCCGGGTCTTGCTTAATCTGCTCCAGTAGGTCAAACCCGTTCATGTCGGGCAGGCCTAGGTCGAGCACGATGCAGTCGCAGGGCTGGGTGCGCAGGGTCTCTAGGGCGGCGGCACCGGTGTGCACGGCGGTGCTGGTGACATCGCCACCGCCAATCAGCTCAATAATGCTCTGGGCCTGCACCGGGTCATCTTCAATCACCAGCAGGTAGCGCACCCGGCGCTCCACAAACTGTTTGATGTCGATCAGGGTCTGGGTCAAAATTTCGGGGGCTACAGGCTTTTGAATATGGGCGATCGCCCCCATCTGAAATTCCTGCTGTTGCTCATCGTTGATCGTCAGAATGTGGACCGGAATGTGGCGAGTGGTGGGATTGTGCTTCAGCTGTTCAAGCACCGTCAGACCATCCATATCGGGTAGGTGCAGATCAAGGGTGATAGCATTGGGCACAAACCGCTGGGCCAGGGCTAGGCCGGTCTGGCCCTGGAGCGCAATCAACACTTTAAATCCCTGCCCCCGCGCCATATCTAATAGAATGCGGGCAAAGTTGGGGTCATCTTCAATCACTAGCAGCACTCGCTCGGCTGCGTCTTGCCCCCCTGGGGATAGCCGCGATCGATCATCCTCTAGGTTGGCCGGTAGGGGCGGCAGTGCGTCCCCACTTGGGGCCGGGGCTACGGCCGGGACTAGCTCAGGGGTGGCAGAGCGGCGATCTCGGGAAGCTAGTCCTGTTCCCTCAGGCTGGGCTTTGATCTGAAGCACTTCCCCATCGATCGAGGGGGCGACGTAGCGTAGGGGCAGGTATAGGGTGAAGGTGCTGCCCTGGTCAGGCTCACTTTGCAGCTCCAGAGTACCCCCCAGCAGCTGAGCTAGCTGTAAGCTGATCGATAGCCCTAGCCCGGTACCGCCGTAGCGGCGGCTGGTGGTGCCATCGGCCTGCTGAAACGCCCCAAAAACGGTGTACTGCTTTTGGGGCGCAATGCCAATGCCGGTATCGGTAACTGCAAAGGCCACCCGCTCCTCGGCTACTGGAAAGATATCCACCGTGACCTGGCCCTGTTCTGTAAACTTGATGGCGTTGGAGATTAGGTTCTTGAGCACCTGCTGTAGCCGCCGGGGGTCGGTGCCCAGGGTAGTGGGTAAGTTCTCATCCACGACAACCTCAAACCGTAGCCCCTTGCTGGCGGCGGTGGGCTGAAATGTACGCTCTAGCTCAAACTGAATTGCCGTAAAAGCCAGCGATTCAATCACCACCTCCATGGTTCCCGACTCAATTTTGGCCATGTCGAGAATGTCGTTGATTAGCGAGAGCAGGTCTGCGCCAGCAGAATGGATTGTGCGGCTATAGTCAACCTGCTTCTCGGTTAGGTTGCCGTCGTTGTTGTCGCTGAGCATCTTGGCCAAAATCAGCAGACTGTTCAGGGGTGTCCGCAGCTCGTGGGACATGTTGGCCAAAAACTCTGACTTGTAGCGCGACGACTGGGCTAGCTGACTGGCCTGATCCTCCAGCTCCTGGCGGGCCAGCTCGATTTCTTGGTTTTTGCGCTCTACCTGCTGCTTCTGGGTTTCTAGCAGCTCTGCTTTTTCCTCCAGCTCCTCGTTGAGCTGCTGCAGCTCTTCGTTCGACTGCTGCAATTCCTCCTGCTGCTGCTGCATCTCCAGCTCTGACTCCTGCAGCGACTGGGTGCGCTCTTCGAGCAGCTGATTGCTCTGTAACAGCTCTTCCTGCTGCTGGCGCAGTTCTTCGGTCAGCACCTGCGATCGCTCTAGCAGTCCCTGGGTTTGCATGTAGGCGGCGATCGCGTTGATCATCACCCCCGTCAAGTCGCTAGCCTCCTCCAAAAAGGCCAGCTGTAGGTCATCAAAACGGTGAAAAGACGCCAGTTCTAGCACCCCCTTCACCGCGTTCTCAAACATCAGGGGCAGCACCACAATGGTGAGGGGCGGTGCAGAGCCTAGACCCGAGCGAATCTGGATGTAGTTCTCTGGCACCTGAGTTAGCACGATGCGTCGCTTTTCTAAGGCGCACTGCCCCACCAACCCCTCTCCCAAGGCAAACTCGTTCGACAGGTGCTTGCGCTCCTGGTAGGCATAGCTGCTCAGCAGCTTGAGCCGATGTGGTTCGCTGGTAGAGTCCATTAAGTAAAGCACCCCCTGCTGCGCGTCCACCAGGGGAGCCACGTAGGTCAACATCAGCTCTGCTAGAGTTTCGAGACTGCGCTGCCCCTGCAACTGCTGCGACAGATCGGCCAAGTTAGACTTCAGCCAGCGCTGCTCTTCATTGGCGCGAATTGTCTCCCGCAGATTGGTCACCATCTGACGAAAGGTGCGGGTTAGAATGCCGGTCTCATCCTGAGAGGTGCTGTCCGGCAGGGTGACGGATAGATCGCCGTCGGCAAGCTGTTCTGCGGTCTCAGACAGTTTGCGCAGGGGAGCAGAGATATTGCGCGCCAGGGCCCATCCCACCAGCGACAGCATAAGAAATGAGACCGGAATACCAAGGGCGATCGTGTAGAGTGTCTGCTGCGAAGCGATCTGGGCCTGGGTGGCCCGCTCCTCAAGCATGCTCTCCTCTTGCTGAATCAGTTCTGCAATCAGGACGCGGATCTGATCCATGATCTGCTTGCCGCGATCGGTCAGGATAAAGGCTTGCGCTGCTGCGAACCCTCCCGTGTTGCGCAGTTCAATGCCCTCCGCCAGCCTCGCCAGTCTGGCGTCAATCAGGGGCTGAAGGTTAGCTAGGCGACTCTGGAGAAACGGATCATCGGCGGTGAGCTGACGCAGGATCTCGTACTGATCGTCAATCTCCGTCAGAGCACTGGTGTAGGGGTCTAAATACCGAGGTTGGCCGGTAATCAGGTAGCCCCGCTGGCCGGTTTCGGCGTTGATCAGCTCGGTTTCTAGCTCGTTGAGATGGGCCAAAATCTGGTAGGCCTGCTTTTCTCGCTCGGCATTGCGAATCAGGCTGGTGGTGGTGCGGAAGGCAACGGCACCCAACACAGCCAAGAGCGTCAACCCTAGGGCAAACCCGGCCCCAATGCGTGTGCCAATTTTGAAGCGGTTTACCATAGTGCGTCATCACTGCGCGAAGGCGTTGTTTCAGGATGCGGGAGGGGTGTTCGATCTGGCGAATATACAACAAAGGCCCCAGGGTTTTGGCTAAACTCCCAGGGCCTTTGAGTGGTTCATTGACAGCGATCGCAGAGGCAGGTCTAACCCAGTAGCGCCTTGGCCCGGCTGACTACGTTCTCGACGGTGAAGCCAAACTTCTCCATCACCAGGTCGCCAGGAGCAGAGGCCCCAAAGCGATCGACGCCAATCACATCGCCTTCAGCACCCACGTAGCGGCACCAGCCCATGGTGATGCCCGCTTCTACTGCCAGGCGCTTAGTAACCGCCTTGGGCAGTACCGACTCCTGGTAGGCGGCATCCTGGGCGTCAAACAGTTCCCAAGAGGGCATAGACACGACACGCACCTTGGTACCCGCGGTCCGCAGTTCTTTAGCGGCCTCTACGCAGAGGCTAACCTCGCTGCCCGTGCCAATCAGGATCAGGTCGGGGGTGCCATCGCAGTCATCGACAGCGTAGGCTCCCTTAGCCACGCCTTCGATGGAGGCACCAGGTAGGTTGGGCAGGTTTTGACGGCTAAAGGCCATCAGCGTTGGGGTCTTACGATGCTCCACGGCGATCTTGTAGGCTCCGGAGGTTTCGGTGCCATCGGCGGGGCGAATCACGATCAGGTTGGGAATGGCCCGCAGGGAGGCGATGGTCTCCACCGGCTGGTGGGTGGGGCCGTCTTCGCCCAGACCGATGGAGTCGTGGGTCATGACATAAATCACCCCCGCCTGGGAGAGGGCCGACAGGCGAATCGCCGCCCGCATGTAGTCGGCAAACACCAGGAAGGTGGCGCAGTAGGGAATCAGCCCCGAGTTGTGCAGGGCGATGCCGTTGCAGATCGCACCCATGCCGTGCTCGCGCACGCCGAAGCGCAAGTTGCGGTTTTCGTAGGCCCCCTTCTGAAAGCTGCCGGAGATTTTCAGCTCGGTCAGGTTTGAGTGGGTGAGGTCAGCGGAGCCCCCGATCAGCTCAGGGATGGCTGGAGCCAGGGCGTTGAGGGTAACTTCGGAGTTCTTCCGAGTGGCCAGAGCCTTGTCTTCGGGGGTGTAGGTGGGCAGAGCGTCAGCCCAGCCGTCGGGCAGCTGGCCGGAGAGCATGCGCTCAAACTCGGCGGCCTCGGCGGCGTACTTGGTGCGGTAGGTGGCGAGGGTTTCTTCCCACTCGGCCTGCAGACTAGCGCCGCGCTCAACCGCTTTGCGCATGTGGTTGAGGGCATCTTCGGGCACTTCAAAGTCGCCGTAGCTCCAGCCCAGGTTTTCGCGGGTGAGCTTGATCTCGTCGCCGCCCAGGGCCGCACCGTGGACCCCAGCGGTGTTTTGCTTGTTGGGAGAACCGTAGCCGATGGTGGTGGTGACTTTGATCATCGAGGGGCGATCGCTAACGAATTTAGCTTCTTCGATCGCCTTAGCGATGGCGTCTAGATCGGTGTTGCCGTTCTCCACGTGCACCACGTGCCAGCCGTAGGCCTCAAAGCGCTTGCCCACGTCTTCGGTGAAGGAGATATCAGTGGAGCCGTCGATGGAGATGTGGTTGTCATCATAGAGGGCGATCAGCTTGCCCAATCCCAGGTGACCCGCTAAGGAGCAAGCTTCGCCAGAAACCCCTTCCATGTTGCAGCCGTCGCCCAAGATCACATAGGTGTAGTGATCCACTAGGGTGGCATCGGGCTTATTGAACTTGGCAGCTAGGTGAGCCTCGGCCATCGCCAAACCCACGGCGTTGGCAATGCCCTGGCCCAGAGGACCGGTGGTGACTTCAATGCCAGGGGTTTCAAAGTTCTCGGGGTGGCCGGGGGTGCGAGCGCCCCACTGGCGGAACTGCTTAATGTCATCCAGCGTCACACTGTCAAAGCCGCTCAGGTAAAGCAGGGCATATTGCAGCATGCAGCCGTGACCCGCCGACAGCACAAAGCGATCGCGGTTAAACCATTGGGGGTTCTTGGGGTTGACCCGCAGAAACTTATCCCATAGCACGTAGGCCATGGGCGCAGCCCCCATGGGCAGACCGGGGTGACCAGACTTGGCCTTTTCCACCGCATCAATCGCTAAGAAGCGAATGGAATTAATACAGAGTTCTTCCAGGGATTGGGTTGCAACAGCCATAGGTTCAACAGCTTAACGACGGTTTTTTGGAGCAGCAGCACGCAGCACTAGGACTAGCCCAAGGGCTAACAAAGTTATCGGCTTAAATCGATCAAGACCCCACACACAGCCTTGCCTTTCAGCAGACCCCGCAACCAGACGATTGTCAATACCCTCTGGCTAGGCAAGGCACAAAGCTCAAGTGCCAAATGGCACAGATTTTAGGTCATTATACCTATCAATTGATTCAATCCGTAGCTCTAGCTACGGTATTTTTTAAACACTAGGGTAACGTTATGGCCTCCAAAGCCAAAGGAGTTGGAGATCGCCACATCAATGGGCATGGGGCGACTCTGATTGGGAATATAGTCGAGGTCGCAGTCGGGGTCGGGGTCGTGGAGGTTGATGGTGGGGGGGGCGATATCGTTAGCGATCGCCAGACAGGTTGCCACCGCCTCAATCCCCCCGGAGCCTCCCAGCAGGTGCCCAGTCATCGACTTGGTCGAGCTCACCGCTACCTTATAAGCCACATCTCCCAGGGCAGTTTTGATCGCCTGGGTTTCGGTGGGGTCATTGGCCCCCGTACTGGTGCCATGGGCGTTGATATAGCTAATGTCGCTTGGCGAAATGCCCGCGTCCTTCAAGGCTAGCTGAATACAGCGAGCTGCCCCTATCCCACCAGGTACTGGCGACGTCATGTGGTAGGCGTCGCAGGTCATGCCATAGCCGACGATTTCACCATAAATAGTCGCTCCCCGGCTCAGGGCGTGCTCTAGCTCTTCGAGAATTAGAATGCCGCAGCCTTCGCCGATCACAAAGCCGTCGCGGGTTTTATCGAAGGGGCGGCTCGCGGTGGTGGGGTCGTCATTGCGAGTCGAGAGGGCGCGGGCCGAGGCAAAGCCTGCCACCGACAGGGGCGTGACCGCTGCCTCGGTGCCACCGCAGATCATTGCCTGGGCGTAGCCGTGCTGAATCAGCCGAAAGGCGTCGCCAATGGCGTTAGACCCAGCGGCACAGGCGGTGACAGCACAGGTACTCGGCCCCTTGGCACCGGTATGGATGGCGGTTAGCCCCGCCGCCATATTGGCGATCATCATCGGAATCATGAAAGGGCTACAGCGGCTAGGGCCCCGGTCGAGATAAATTTCCTGCTGGTCTTCTAAGACCTTGAGGCCACCGATGCCAGAACCAATACAGGTGCCAATCTGTTCAGCATTGAGATCAGTAATGGTGAGCCCCGAGTGCTCAAGGGCGCGTTGACCAGCAATCACCGCAAACTGGGAGAAGCGATCCATACGCCTGACTTCTTTCTTGTCGAGAAAGTCGCCAGGGTCGAACCCCTTAACCTCCGCCGCAATTTGCGACGCATGCTGAGAAGGGTCGAAGTGGGTAATGCGCGCCGTGCCGCTGCGTCCAGCCACTAGCCCAGCCCAGTACTCCTCCAGGTTGTTACCAATGGGGGTAATGGCATCCATGCCAGTCACTACAACGCGCTTTGAGTCAGAGTTTGCCATAGCCAAATTTCAGGTAAACCAGGTCGAGGTTAAGGGGGCCGGGCCGGACAACTGTAAAACCGATCGCATGGGGGGCACCCCTCGGCCCCCCCAATGGCTATCAGTACAGGCACTACCCTATTCCCAGGCTAACTACTGGGATTGGGAATGGCCTAGGCGGCTTTGTCTTCGATGAAATTGACGGCATCTTGCACAGTAGCAATGCCCTCTGCCGCTTCGTCAGGAATTTCGATGCCAAATTCTTCTTCCAGAGCCATCACCAGCTCTACGGTATCGAGAGAATCGGCGCCCAGGTCGTTGGCGAAGCTAGCTTCGGGCTTCACGTCAGCCTCTTCAACCCCTAGCTGCTCGCTGACAATCTTTTTGACCTTTTCAAAAGTCTCTGCGCTCATGATCTCCAACGCCTCGTTAAGTATGGAATTAATCGACAACAAAAAACCTTATCACCCTGCGACCCCATCGAGACGAATATCTGACGTCAAGCCCCAGCATAAGGTCGCTCAATTTTGGCCATCGTCCCTCGAGCAAAGCCGGAAGGGAAATGTTACAGAATTTCTGACTTCGACAGTGCTTGGCCAGCTACAGTTACCAATTTTGAGCATCCCTCCATAATATCGGAAAAAGAACCCTACCAAAAATCTGTCGCCCGGTAGCCGAGTTCCTCTAGCATAGAGCGCAGCAGCGGCAGGCTGAGACCAATGACGTTGGTGTGGCAGCCCTCAATTTTTTCGATTAGCAGCCCCCCTTTGCCGTCGATGGAAAAGGCTCCAGCGCAGGCTAAGGGCTCCCCCGAATTGACGTAGGCTACAATCGTGGCATCGTCAACCTCAGAAAAGTAAACGCGGGTGGCGGCGCTGCGCACCAGAATTGAGCCACCGGGGGCGATTAGGGCGTGGCCCGTGTGAATCTCGCAGGACTGGCCCCGCATCGCTTGCCACCGGGCGATCGCATCCTCTCGATCTTTGGGCTTGCCGTAGATTTTGCCCCGAAAGGCCATCACCGAGTCGCACCCCAGCACCAGGGCGCTGGGAAACTGAGGCGCAACCGATTCAGCCTTGCACCGGGCCAGAGTGGCCACATATTTGGGCGGGTCAGTGACAGCAACTTGATCTTCGTCAAAGTTGCTGGGGCAGACAAAGGGGTGAATGCCCGCCCCGACCAGCAGCAGGCGACGGCCCTTTGAGGCTGAAGCAAGAACAAACTGGGGGCGAGGGGAAGTAGGCATGGCTAACTGTGACGGCGATTGAAGGGAGTTATTTCAGGATAGAGACCACGCAGGGCTTTCATGCTACAGAGCGTTTGCCGTTGAGATTTTTCCTACCCGCCAAACAAAGGGAGGAAACAAAAGCACAGCTTCTACAGCAGGGGCGTGGGAAAGGTTGGCGCACTGTGTATCTGCTGTGTCGACCAATTGAAGTATCCCCCTGTCAACCGCGCCCTTGCTGCCCAGTTGACAGGGGGATAGGTCTAAGACACCTTAAACGAGGCCACCGACTGCTTCATCAGGTCGCGAACTTTATCCCAGCGGCCTTCATCGGTAGAGGCGTTGAAGGTATAAAGTTTACCTCGGCGCACAATGGCGCTGGCCAGGTTGTGGCGCGGCCCAGCTGGCAGATCGGCCAGGTACTCCAGAATGTAGTAGGTCTTGTCATCGGCAGTGTCGATGCGCTGGGCGCTGAGCAAATCGACGTTGCTATCATCCCCTGCTAGGGCGCTGAAGCTTTTAGAGAGTTTATAGCCCACTTCGGTGGGAGTGCCGAGCGCATCGAGGTCTTTGCCCTCGGGCACTTCGCTGATCACCACGCTGATATTCTCGGTTTCGTGAATGATGTCATGAAAGACGATTTCGGCGGCACCGGGCACTTTGACCTCAACCCAGCCGGTGGGGTACATAAACTCGTAGCCCGAATATTGGTCGGCGTAGGCCTGAAGACCACCGCCGCCACCCACACAGCCCTGGAGGGTGACAGCAAAAACAATCAAAAGCACTGTGGCCAGCCGCTTCAGCATGGGTCAATATCCTCGGATCTTGATTATCAATAATAATTAATTGTCTCACACGGGCTGCTTAAGCCGGCTTCTGAAAAAACAGCAGGTGCTGCTCGGGTAGGCGGTCATCGGTCTTAACCCAGTTCAGACCGACGGCGGCCATTTCGCGGCGCACCTGGGCAACGCTCATCTTGTGTAGCCGCTTGATCATAACCATGGGGTTTTCGGCTTTGTACTCCGCTAGCACGACCCGTCCGCCGGGCTTGAGGGCGTTTACAACGCCCTCCATGACCTCGCGAGGGCTGGCAAACTCGTGGTAAGCATCAACCATTAGCGCCAGGTCAATAGAGCTAGGCGGCAGATTGGGATTGTCGGACTGGCCCAGCACCGGCTCCACATTTTCGATGCCCTTAGCCTCTAGCTCGACCTGGAGCATGGCCAGCATTTCGGGCTGAATATCCACGGCCAGCACCTTCCCTTGGGGTACCAGGAGGGCAATGCGACGGGCGAAATAGCCAGTACCCGCGCCCACATCGGCCACGATATCGGTGGGGGAGAGATCTAGGGCGGCGATCGCTGCCTGGGGTCGTTCTTGCAGCACTCGACTAGGGCGATCGAGCCAGCCAGCCCCCTGGTGGCCCATGGTCTGGGCAATTTCTCGGCCTAGGTAAACCCGGCCAATACCGTCGGCACTAGGAGTCACCGTTTGATACTCGGTACTAGCCTGGAGCGTCGCCGTTCCGCAGGCGGTTAGCCCCCACAGCACAGCGACCAGCACCAGGCAGCGCAGGGTGAATGCCATTTGGCTAAGAAGCTTACGCCCGGTGGGCTGGGCTAGAGAAAGGCGACTCATCACAAAACAGCTACTGAACGACAAAACTTACCCACCCGAACATTCACCAATCAATGACTAGGCCTCTACTGGAGCGGGAGCCGGCTCTAGCAGAGTCACCAGTGCCAAATTCACCTGATCTTCAGTAGGCTGGCTGAGTTCGGCGCGTATATTAGGGCCAAAGAACGACTCAATTTTGGCTTTCTTCTCCACCCAGGTGGAAAAGGGCACCATGGACGAGTCAAACTCCAGCACCAGGGCATAGTTGCCGTCGATCTCGGTCTCATGCAGCCCGCTGAGTTCAGGACACTCCTGCCCTGAGGGGCTCAGCCCCAGCTTTTGTAGCGCGACATCGAGGTGGGCTTCCTGGCCGTAGCGGTAGCGAGTCACGTCAAGGCGCACCTGATTTTGGGTAGAGGTGGCCTGCTCTTCGCGCAGCTTTGTCACCTCCGGCGAGGTGGGCTGGGTGTAGGGCACAGGCTCTAGCTCAGCGGCCCGCAGCGCTAACCCGCCCAGCAATACAGGAATGCCGTAGAAGAAACCGACCAGGTTGAGGGTGGAGTTGTCTTGAAAGTAGGCTACAAACCCGACAATGGTGAGCACCCCGCCCACTGCCAGCAGCACCAGACTCAGGTTAATTCGCCCCAACTTAATTCGCCCCAGCATACAACCCTCGGTGGAAAGATTACTTCTGACTATCATGCCGCCTTGTGGGTGAGAAAGGTAGGGAGGGGTGGATGAGTGGGCAGGTGGGCAAGTAGGCGAGTGGGCGAGTGGATGGTGGATGTGTGGATGAGTTGGGCACCTACCCATCCACCCGCCTACCCATTCACCCGCCTACCCACCTACCCATCCCCATCCCGCTACAAAGTTGTTTATGCTGTCGAAGGATAACCTAGGCCACAATCTTCAGGGGGACGCTATGGAACTGCAGATGATTCGCGATCGCATTGCCACCATTCGCTCTAAGCGAGAGGCGCTAATTCAGTTGCTGGAGCAGCCTGATCTCGGCACCCTGCGCATCGATGTCAACCAGGCGATCGAGGAAATGGACGATCTGCTAGAAGAATTTGACCGTACCTTTCCGGTGGGATGATAGGTTGAGATTTGGATTGCAATTCGCCCTATCCCGGTTTAGAGACTGAGTTTTGCTGGTAGGAAAGCTCAAGGGTCTGACCTGGACTGGCGACTGTTCTTTCAACTACTCACCTAAACTTCCGTCAACTTGCTATGGCCACCAGCTACTCTGTCGAAATTCATCACCAGGGCACCACTCAAACCATTACCGTTCCGGAAGACCAAACTATTCTGGCGGCGGCCCACGCGGTGGGGCTAGACCTGCCGACCTCCTGTGGGGCGGGGGTGTGCACGACCTGCGCTGCTCTAGTGCTGGAGGGCGAGGTCGATCAGAGTGAAGGCATGGGGGTGAGCACCGAACTGCAAGCCGATGGCTACGCGCTGTTGTGCGTAGCCTTCCCGCGCTCAGACATCAAGCTAGAGACCGAGAAGGAAGATATTGTCTACCAAAAGCAGTTTGGCCAGGGTTAGACCGTAGGGTGGGCATTGCCCACCATTAAGCTGACTTCTGAAAGCAGCTATCCCCTCTTACCTAGGATTCTCCTGTCTTCGCAATGTTTTAGCGGTGGGCACTATCCACCCTACACAAGGCAAAATTGCTCTTTTTGTTGGGTAAATGATGGCGTTGGCCACTCACTTTATTACTCTGGACATCCATCTGGGAGATGCTCAGGAAGACCTAGTGGGGATGATTGAAGCGGCCCTGGCTAAACGGGGTGAACCCCTGCGCTGGGCAATCACTCAGGTAAACCCAGCTACTCAAACCGCTACGGTGGAAGCGGTAGTCACCACGCAAGCCTAGTCTGAGCTGCTATGAACTCGCCCAATCCTAGTCGTCGTCCGTATACTGCGGTGCTGGTGGTGCCCACTGGTATTGGGGCAGCGGTGGGCGGCTATGCAGGAGATGCGCTGCCGGTGGCGCGGGCGATCGCCTCAGTAGTCGATACCTTAATTACCCACCCCAACGTGATGAATGGGGCGCAGCTCTACTGGCCGCTGCCCAACGCCTGCTATGTAGAGGGCTATGGTCTAGACCAGTTCGCCTCCGGGCGCTGGGGGTTGCGCCCGGTGCATCGCAACCGCATCGGCCTAGTGCTAGATGCGGCGATTGAAGATGACTTGCGCTGGCGACATCTGCAAGCGGCGGATGCAGCTCGGGCCACTCTGGGCTTAGATTTGACCGATTATGTTGTTACCCATGCACCCTTGGGGGTGGAGCTGCGAAGGGCGGCATCGGGGGCAACCTGGGGCACAATTGGGCGGCCCGACAGTTTGCTGCGGGCGGCAGAGCGAGCGATCGCCGCTGGAGCCAATGCGATCGCCGTAGTAGCCCGCTTCCCTGAAGACACCGATGCTGAGACCCTGCAAGACTATCGCCAGGGCCACGGCGTAGACCCCTTGGCAGGAGCTGAGGCGGTGATTAGCCATCTGGTGGTGCGCACCCTGCAAGTGCCTTGCGCCCACGCCCCAGCCCTGAGCCCGCTGCCGCTAGATCCGTCGATTTCGCCGAAGTCTGCGGCCGAGGAACTGGGCTACACGTTTTTGCCGTGTGTGCTGGCGGGGCTGAGCCGAGCGCCACAATTCGTGACCGGGCCAACCTTGAGACAGTCTGGCTCCACCCTTTGGGCGGACCAAGTTGACGCCATTGTGGTGCCTGCCAGCGCTTGTGGGGGCAGTGCCCTGCTGAGCCTGGGGCGGCGATCGCTGGCGATCGCCGTCGAGGCCAACTCCACCGCCCTCGATGTCAGCCCCGAAGCTCTCGGCATACCGGCGGTGCGGGTGTCGTCTTACCTAGAGGCGGTGGGGCTACTGGCGGCCCATCGGGCGGGCGTACATCCCCAAGCGCTGACCGCCCAGGTGCCGCGAATTCAAGCTTTGGGCTCTCCCCAAGCTGGTTCTTCCTTTGGGCGGATAGAAAACATCTCCCCAGTTTCTACAATTGCACCTGGAGGAGGCTGAGCGGGCCAACATCCTACTGTCAACTTATTGTGGAAAAAAGGCTGCCGATCGCCCATGGTAACAACCCCCTAGGGGCGCGCCTTGGTGTCACCGCTAATGCGATCGAGCCTCCGCTATCGTCGCAGGAGCATGTCATGACAAAGCGTACCGTCAACGTTCTACTCGTCGAAGACGATGAGGTGGATGTAATGAACGTTCAGCGGGCCTTCAAGCGCAACCGCATTGAGAATCCTCTGTATGTCGCCAACAACGGGTTAGCAGCGCTCAACATGCTGCGCGGTAGCGACTCTGATCCACCGTCGGTGCCAGAGCATCGCCGTCTGGTGCTGCTCGATATCAACATGCCCAAGATGAACGGGCTAGAGTTCCTGCAAGAGCTGCGTCAGGATGAATCGCTGAAGTCTACGCCAGTCGTCGTATTGACTACCTCTGATGCCGACCAAGATCGGCTTGAGGCCTACCGATTAAACGTAGCAGGCTATATTCTAAAGCCAGTCACTTTTGCTACCTTTGCAGATGTAGTGGCGGCTCTCAACCAGTACTGGGCGTTGTGTGAGATTCCATAACCAGACCCACTGGAATCCGCCGTGGGTAGCAGAAGCAGGTACTGAGCGGATGGGCGAAGTGCTAGAAATTTTGTTAGTGGATGACGATGCCGTCGATCGCATGGCCATCTGCCGCGCTCTAGCTCGCGCCGACTTACCAGTTGAGGTCACTGAGGTAACAAGTGCTGAGCAGGCGATCGCCAACCTCAAAAGCCGTACCTACGACTGCGTTTTTCTAGACTACCGCCTGCCCGAGCAAGACGGCTTGTCGCTGATCCGTCAGTGGCGGGCCGAGGGTGTGAGCATTCCGCTGGTGGTGCTGACTGGCCAGGGCGATGAGCAAATTGCCGTCGACCTCATGAAGGCTGGCGCTAGCGATTACCTTGTTAAGACCCGCGTGTCGCCCGATCGCCTGGCCCTGCTGTTGCGCAATGCCCTGCGCATGTACGAAGCGGAGCGGCGAGAGGCCAAAGTCATGGCCCAGCTTCAGCAAACCAACAAGCTGCTCACCCAGCAAAACGAAGAGTTAGAGCGCCAGCGTCGCTACATCGAAGACCAAAACCTCAAGCTGCTAGAGGCTTACCGAGTTAAGTCTGAGTTTTTGGCCACTATGTCCCACGAACTGCGCACGCCGCTGAACGCGATTTTGGGATTTTCGCAGATTCTCGACAGCCAGTCGAAGGGGCCTCTTACCTCTCACCAGGCCGAGATGATTAAGCGCATTTTCACCAACGGCAAGAACTTGCTCAACTTGGTGAACGACATTCTTGACCTGTCTAGGCTAGAGGCCCAGCGGCTGACGCTGAACTTGACCCAGGTGAATCTCCACAACCTGGTGCAGACGACGTTGTTAGATCTGCGATCGCTGGCTGACGGCAAAGCCCTCACCCTGAAAAGCACCCTCCAGCTCACCAACCCCGTGGTGGTGAACGACGAACACCGGCTGCGCCAGGTGCTCACCAACCTGGTATCCAACGCTATCAAGTTTACCGATCGAGGCCAGGTGCATATCACCCTCACAGAGACAGCCTCTGATCAGATCTCTCTCACCGTGGCCGACACTGGCATTGGCATTGCCGAGGAGCAGTTGCCCCACATTTTTGAAGCGTTTCGCCAGGTTGACCAGACCATTCGTCGCCAGCGCCCCGGCACCGGGCTGGGATTGGCCATCGTTCAGTCGTTAGTCGGCATCATGGGCGGCACCATTGTCGTCAGCAGCAAGCAGGGGCAGGGAACGACCTTTGTTGTCACGCTGCCTCGGCAAATTTCACTGCCGCCAGAAACCTTTAGCCTGGATACTGATCTAGCTGCTCAACCGCTGACCCTGAGTTTACACACGGAGTAAGATGGGGCCAGGTCTGCCAAAGAGGGGTTCAAAGCATGGACGAACACCCCAGCGGTTTGGGATTTAGAGCATCTATCCACCCTGAGTAAAGCCGCCATCCATTTACGGTGGCAACGTGGGAAAATAAGGTTTGCATTTTTGGAAAATTGCCTGTGAAAGCTCTTGTGGTCGGCAGCGGTGGCCGTGAACATACCCTGGCCTGGTCGCTGCTGCGATCGCCCAAAATCACCGAGGTGGTCTGCGTGCCGGGCAATGGCGGCACCGCTACCCTGCCCCACTGCCGCAACCTGGCCATGGCCGCCACTGACTTTGAGGGCATTGCTCGCTTTGCCCTGGTCAACAATCTAGAGCTGGTTGTGGTTGGCCCCGAACAGCCTCTGGCCGAGGGGATTACCGACTATCTGCAAGAGCAGGGGCTCAAGGTATTTGGCCCCTGCCAGGCCGGGGCGCAGATTGAGGCCAGCAAGGCCTGGGCCAAGGCGCTGATGGTTGAGGCGGGCATTCCCACCGCCAAAGCCGAGGCTTTTGAAAAAGAAGCGGCCGCCCTGGCCTACCTAGAGCAGCAGGGTGCCCCGATCGTGGTGAAGGCTGACGGGCTAGCGGCGGGCAAGGGCGTCACCGTGGCCCACACCCTAGACGAGGCTATTCAAGCCGTCAAAGATGCGTTTAGCGGCAAGTTTGGGGCCGCCGGCCACCAGGTGGTGATCGAAGAATTTATGACCGGCCAAGAGGCTTCGGTGTTAGCCATCACCGATGGGCAAACCATTCGCCCCCTGGTGCCTGCCCAAGACCACAAGGCCATTGGCGAGGGGGACACCGGCCCCAACACGGGCGGTATGGGAGCCTATGCCCCAACCCCGGTAGTCACCCCTGCCATTATGGAGCGGGTGCAAAAGGAGGTGCTAGAGCCGGCGATCGCTACCCTACGCCGCCGCGGCATCGACTATCGCGGCATTCTCTACGCTGGGCTGATGATTACCCCCGAGGGCGAGCCCAAAGTGGTGGAGTTTAACTGTCGCCTAGGCGATCCCGAGACCCAGGCGGTGCTTCCCCTGCTCGAAACCCCACTAGAGCAGGTGATGCTCGCTTGTATTGAAGGACGGCTCGACACCCTAGAGTTGAAATGGAAGCCGGAAGCCGCCGCCTGCGTGGTGGTGGCTGCTGAGGGCTACCCCGACAACTATCCCAAGGGCATGGAAATCGTTGGCTTTGAAGAAGCCGCTGCTACCGGAGCGCTAGTGTTCCATGCCGGTACTCGTCGCCGAGGCAACAGCATTGTCGCCGATGGCGGCCGCGTGCTGGGAGTGACGGGTCTGGGCGAAACCTTTGAGGCAGCGATCGCCAATGCCTACGAGGCGATCGATAAAATTTGCTTTGAGGGCATGTATTACCGCCGCGACATCGGCTACCGTGTAAAGGGGCTTTCTTCGGACTAGAAGCCGGGTTTGGCTATAGCAAAAGAGCGAAAATAGAAGAGCGAAAACTAAAAAGTTCCGCCAGGCTTGAGTTCATGCATTTTGGACTGTCCTGACCCGAACTTTAGCTGTTGTAGGGTTTCGGCTGAGCAGGACCTTTTCCATGCATCTATGAATGGAAAGCTACCAGGAGCAATCCCTGCGGGGAGGACTGAAGACTATACTTTTTGCTCCGTTACCAGGGTTAGGCTTTCCCAAGTGCCCTGGGCGTTGTAGGTGCGAATCAGTCGCTGCCGCAGGGTGGGTGTAATTAGCCAGCCGGCCTCTAAAAACAGCGGCTGTCCCGACTGAATCTCGGTGGGAAAGGTAGTCGAAGCTCCCCCTGGCAACAGTAAGACGGTAACGGGCTGGCTGCCCTGCTCAAACCTCAGCGTTGAGCCTACTAGCTGGCCCTGAGATTGGATGCTGGGGCTGTTGCCAAAGGTGAGGGTTTGGGTGATGGCGCGATCGCTCCCCGGCTGAATCTCTAGCCGAGTCGCCATCGATCGCTGGGGCTGCCAGTCAGGAAATACCGTGGTTGCCTCTCCTACCCAGGTGCCGATTAGCTGATCCACCGTGAGCATGGGGCGCGGAGTGGGCTCTGTGCCGGCCAAATGTTCTCGGATTAGTGTCAGGCTGCCGAGGGTGGGCTGCCGAGGAAACACCTGGGCTACACGCAGGCGATCGCTGCCGTGAATCAGGCCCAACTCGGCCCCAAACTCACTCACCGGGCTGCGCTGAATTGACCCTTGGGAAAAAGCACCGGTCTCGCAAAACAGCACTCCCCGCCCTAGGGAACTGTATTCCAACACCGTTTCGCTGGGAGGCTGGCCGGGAGGGCGCTTGCGAATCTCCTGGCGCATGGTGTTGCCCTCGTTAAGGGGGATCAGCGCTACCTCCGAGGGCGTATCCTGCAAAATTTCCCCAGTCGGCGACACTTGGGTAAATGACCCTACCCAGGTGCCCTGGTTTTTGAGTAAACGCGCCCACTGAGTCGAAGCCGAGGTCATAGTGCGGTGAATAAACAGTAGCGTCAGGCTTGCATCAGGCTGACTAGGTGGGGCAACTCCGGCAAAATCAGCGTCTCCATAGCTAGGGTTACCGCTTTGCTAGACCCCGGCAGCGAGAAAATCAAGGTGGATTGATAAACCCCAGCTACAGCGCGAGAGGCCATGGCGCGGGAGCCAATCTCCCGAAAGCTGAGATGGCGAAAGATTTCCCCAAACCCCGGTAGGGTTTTTTCTAGCAGGGCGGCGATCGCATCGTAGGTGGTGTCGCGGGGAGCAATCCCCGTTCCCCCAGTGAGAATGATGCAGTCGACCTGCGCGGCCAAGGTCTGGCACAGCGGGCGAATCTTCTGCGGCTCGTCGGGGACGATGCGATAGTCGCTCACCTGGTGGCCCGCTTCGGCCAGCAGGGTTTGCAGGAGTTGCCCGCTGCGATCGCTCTCGACGGTGCGGGTGTCGCTCACGGTAACAACCGCGCAGTGCACCGGTCTGCCTAACGTCGGGGGATGGGCCATGGTAGGGGTCGCACCTAGCTTTTGGTAAAGCCCAGCCCGTTTTGCTCGGCGTAGCGGTTCATAAACCGCATAAAGCGATCCCACTCGGCTTCGCTTCTCATAATGTAGGTGGCTTCAATGCCGGCTGGTTCGCCGTTAACAAACCGGCCATTGACCTCACGGCTGACCAGTTCGCCCTCTTCGTCGACTAGGTACATACCGGTGATTTCTACCCCTTCCTGCTGGGAGAGCGCCTGGGGATGGTCAAAGTAGAAGGTGGCCGTACCGTCGGAGCCATCCTTGGCGCGGGTGAGCCGCACATCAGGAATCACTGGTTCTGCAACGCCACGGGCAAATTGAATCTCGGCCATGCCAAACGTCCTAATCTAAGATTGCCATTTATAAAAATTCATTCTCGCACGATACCGGAACTGGATCTGACGCGGGGATCAACTCTGCCGCAGTCGCAGGATCAGGCCGCCCTACCCAGTAGCTTCAAGGGGTGCTGTCGGAGGGCTCAGCCATCGGATCGGCGGTCAGCACAGTGAACGATTCGGCCAGGGCCACGGCTTCCTCGGGGCTGACATCTTCGCAGGCCTGGAGCGACTCAAACAGATCGCCAATGTAGGTTGCCCCCACCAGTCGGTAAGCGCCAGAAAGCCCTATCATCCAGTCGGTGAACAGGTTTGAGTCAGGGAACTCGGCCCGCAGATTGGCATCGGTATAGGGGCCATAGTTGAGGCCGTAGCCCTGGTCGTCAAACAACGGCGGCTGAATAGGCAAGCGGTTTTCGGTGGCGGGGGAGCTGCCAATGCCCTGGGCGGCAAACTCGACGGCAAAGCACTGACTACCTTGGCCAGAGGCCTCCGCTTCTGAGGCATTGCTTTGGTAGACCACCAGGTACCCAGGGCCAGAGTCGCTGGAGTCAACCCGCATTTCCACGATCGCAAAGGATGGCGGCACCTGCCCTGGCACCACTACCTCAATCCCTAAACTGGTGAGCTGGCTGGTTTGGGTGGGCGACATTTGGGCCAAAAAAGCGCCTTCGGGGGGCGGCGGTGGCCCTTCAGCGACAGGGGTAGCGAGGGGGGCAGAGGTGGCGGTCGGAGGTTGGCGATCGCAGGCACTGACCAGCCCCATGACTAGCAGCAGCGCCGTCGCAACCTTTGTTTGGGTTGTCATGGTGGCTCTATCACCCGCTAAACAATGTCGCCGCTATCTTATCGCGTTGCCCGATCGCCCCAACCACCGAAAAACCGCTATCCCAGTTAAACCTATGGCATGATAATCCCCTGTTGACCTGGAGTCCTGCTCGTTGGCTAAGCTACCGCCCCTGCCTATTTCGGTAAAAGTGTTCTACGGCGTGGGGGAGTTAGCGGCATCGGTGCCCGCCAGCCTGTCAGCGTTTTTTGTGCTGTATTTTTTTACCACCGTGGCGGGGCTGAGCCCGGCTCTAGCAGGCTCGGTGCTGCTGTTTGGCCGCACGTGGGATGCCATTGACGACCCGCTGATCGGTTGGCTGAGCGATCGCACCGTGTCGCCAGCCGGCCGGCGCTACCCCTGGATGCTGGGCGGGGTAATTCCCATGGCAATCTGTTCGGTGCTGCTGTGGATGGTGCCCCCTTTTGCGAGTCAGTGGGGGGTGTTTGCCTATTACATTGTGCTGTCGCTCTTTGCCTTTGCTGCTTTTACCGCCGTGCAGTTGCCCTACACGGCTTTGGCTGCCGAACTGTCTGACGACTACGACGAACGCACCGACTTGATCGGTATGAAATCGGCCTTTAGCATTGGGGCCAGCATTTTAGCCTTGGTCATGGCCCAGGTGGTGTTTGCCCGGGTGGCCGACCCGGCTCGGCAGTTCTTCATTTTGGGATTACTCTCAGCCAGTTTGGCGGTGGTGATTATTGGCCTATGCGTAGCGGGCACCTACCGCCGCTATTGGCAGGTGCAGCAAAGTCGCCCGCCGCTAACAGGGGGCCACCACTCTCCAGCGCTGCTGCCCCAGTTGCGCAGCGTGTTTAGTAACGCGGCCTTTCGAGAAGTGTTAGGTCTCTACCTCTGCGGCTGGATGAGCGTGCAGGTAACCGCCGCTATGCTGCCTTACTTTGTTGGTGCCTGGATGGGCTTGCCTGCGACTCACTTTGCCCAAATGGCCCTGGCGGTGCAGGGAACCGCGATCGCTATGCTCTGGGTGTGGGACTGGGTGGCTAAACGCACGGGCAAGCGCACGGTGTTTTTAACGGGGGCACCCCTGGCGGCGATCGCCCTTGCTGGTCTGGCCACGGTGCAGCCTGGCCAGGTGGTTTGGATGTATACCTTGGGGGTAATCGCGGGCATGGGGGTGGCCACTCTCTACATGGTGCCCTTTGCGATGCTACCCGACGTGATTGACCTCGATGAACTCAACACCGGCCTACGCCGGGAAGGGCTGTACTTCAGCGCCTTAGTATTTCTGCAAAAGCTGGGGCTAGCCATGGCGCTGTTTATCTCTGGTCAGCTGTTGAGCTTGACCGGCTACGTGGCTAATACCGACACCCAGCCCGTCGCTGCTCTCAACGCCATCCGTCTGCTGATTGGTCCTTTACCGGCGCTGCTACTGATAGTGGGGCTATGGTTTTGCTACCGCTACCCAATCAATCGCGATCGCCATCAGCAAATTTTATTGGCCCTACAGCAGCAGCGCCAGCAGCGGTTCGATAACGAGGCTAACCCTAGCTCAGACCCCTCTGCCCCTGGAGCTTAACCGCATCGCTGGCCCTAAAACCAAGAATTTTTCGCATGACGTCATCTTCCCTAAGGTAGATTGTTGGCTGCCGCTGCCAGAGTTCGTTTCTACCTATTGGGGGAGGGAGAGCCTTAGAGGCGCCGTTAAGGTATGTAAAGTGCTTTGGGCGCTGCTTGAAGGCGCTGCCCTCGCCCCCGATTTCGCACTTTTGTGCATGCAGTTTTGAGTGTAAGGATTGTTTTTGATGGCTATTTTGCGTTCCTCTCAGACAAAGCGGTGGATGGTTGGTCTTGCCAGCGTGGGTGCTGCGGCTCTGCTAGCTGCCTGTGGCGCTTCTGAGCCTACAGCTGAGACAGAAGTTGGGCAAGCCCCCACGACCACCGAAGAGCCCACTACTGCAACCGACCCCACGGCTGAAAGCACCACTGCCGAAGGCGACACCGTAGTGGACGTAGCCGCCAGCGACGAAGATTTCAGCATTCTTGCGGAAGCTATAGAGGCTGCTGACCTCACCGAGACTCTCAGTGCTTCTGGCCCTGTGACGGTGTTTGCCCCCACCAACGAAGCTTTTGAAGCTCTGCCCGAAGGTACCCTAGACAAGCTGCTGCTGCCCGAAAACCAGGACGTGCTGCGTCAGGTCTTGACCTACCACGTGCTGGAAGATGCAGTCCCCGCTGCTGAAGTTACCACGGGCGAAGTTCCTACCGCCGCTGGTACTCCGGTTTCCATTCAGGTGGATGACACTACCGGCGAAGTTATGGTCAACGAAGCCATGGTGGTTACCCCCGACATCCAGGCCAGCAACGGCGTCATCCACGCCATCGACCAGGTCATTCTGCCCCCCGGTCTGACTCTCTAGAGTCAATTTATTGGTCAGATGCTAGCGCGTAGTGTCTGACCCAACCTTGTCAACTCTCTGACTCCCTAAACAATCCCTAGGAGCAACTTTTAACCGAGTTATCTCCTAGGGATTTTCTCTGTTGGGCTAGCTGCCTTGGTCGGGAGACTGCTGCCCTAGCCGCGGTTCGGTACCAGCTAGAAGGCGATCGATATTGCTGCGGTGGCGCAAAATCACGTAGAACGCTCCCAGCGCTCCTAGCACTGCATAGGGTAGGGGCTGGCCAGTGACAACCATGAGAATGCCAGCAGCGATCGCCGCCACTATCGAGCTTAGCGACACAATGCGGCTGAGGGCCAGGGAGAGGCCAAAGGCGATCGCTGCCCCCAGGGCCACGGGCCAGGCCAGGCCAATTAGCACGCCCAACCCCGAAGCCACCGACTTGCCGCCGGTAAAATTAATCCACACCGACTTGCTGTGGCCCACCAGGGCCAACAGCCCAGCCCCAACCGCCACCCACGGCTGCCAGAGGGCATCTAGGGCCGTCAGAGCCGCCACTTGGGGCCAGACCGCCGCCACCAGCAGCACCGCCAGCAGCCCCTTGAGCAGATCGATCGCTAGGACGGCGATCGCAGCCCCTTTACCCACGGTTCGCAGCACGTTGGTGGCCCCAGTCCCCCCCGAGCCATGCTGCCGAATATCAATGCCCTTGACTCCCTTGGCCACCAGGTAGCCAGTGGGAATCGAGCCTAAGAGATACGCTGCCACTAACAGCAGCACAATTGCTAGAACCGCCAATGCCCTATGTCCTTAAAACGCGGTGTAGTCTAAAACCTGTGACTCGGAGCATCTGCCCTTGGGCCTGCCCCAAAAAGCCGTTGATACCGTTCACCAATCCAGTCTAGGGGGATTGGGCACGACATTGGGGGACGGCAAGAAAAGTCTAAGGACTAGCCCGGCCAGCCAGACAAACGTCTAGGGAATGTCCGGTGCTTGGCCAGCGGGGGCGCACAGGCGCTCGATCACCTGCTCAGCCGTAATTAATCGCTTCAGCACCACTTGCCCAATCGGTTCGCTAGTGACGCCCTCGGGCTTGACCTCGATCATCAGCACTGTCTCTTCAACTTGGTAAAGCCACAGGGTTTCCCCCTGTTCTTGAATTGACAAATTGAGGCGGCGTATATGGGGCTTGCGCTGCCAACCCAACTCATTCCACAGGCCACCAAACTCCCATACCCGGCCTGTTACCCAACCATCCGAAAGAAAAAAGTATTTCACCGCTCACTCTGCCACACCATATATCAATGGCATTATGCACCGTGACGACCCACTGGCCGCAGGCCTCGCCTATTTAAACGTCAATGATAGTTAAATCGGCCGACCCATGATTCAGATTGCAGCGCTCGACCACCTGGTGCTCACCGTGGCTGATATTTCCCGCACCCGTGAGTTTTACCAGACTGTGCTGGGCATGGCGGCGGTGACTTTTGGTCGCGATCGCCATGCTCTTCGCTATGGCCAACAAAAAATCAATCTCCACCAGGCGGGTGCGGCCTTTGCCCCCCACGCCCAGTCACCCACGCCCGGCTCGGCAGATTTGTGCTTTCTCATCACCGGCTCCTTAGACGCCGCCCTGGCCCACCTCCGGAATTGCGGAGTGCCTGTTATCGCTGGGCCAGTGCAGCGTACCGGGGCCGCAGGAATGTTGCTGTCGATCTACATTCGCGACCCTGACGGCAACTTAATTGAGCTGAGCGCGCTGGCAGATGCTTAGTCAGAATAGCCTCAGTAGATCATAAAGTCCCCGCAGCCCTCGCCCTAAATCCCTCTCCCAAGCTGGGAGAGGGACTTTGAAAGTTCTCCAGCTCCCCTCTCCTCCCTGGGAGAGGGGCTGGGGGAGAGGGCTGGATTACGTGCAACAAAGCGTGTTTGTGATCTACAGAGCCTAGGTCCTAGGTGGACAGCTCGTCCGACTGGCCCAAAATTTTTGGCAATTTTCCGGATGGAGGCTACCTCATTCGTATTAGAGAAAGGTAGATGCACCCTGATTGTTAAGCCCTGGGATACCTGGAGGGATCCTAGGGCTTTTTTTTGCCTGATTTTTGCCTGAAACCATAGGCAAGTTATGTGGCCTCGCTGCTGTGATACCCTATCCGCAATTGGCGCGACAGTGAGGAACTCCCCATGGCAACGGTAACGGTAGGGCTTGTATTTGGCGGCTGCTCAGGGGAGCACGAGGTATCGATTCGCTCGGCCCAGGCGATCGCCCGCGCCCTGGACAGCGGCAGCAATGCCCAAAAGTACACCGTGCTGCCGGTCTACATTCGCAAAGACGGCGTTTGGCTGGCGGGTGCCACCGCTGAGTCGGTCTTGACCGCTGGGGTACCCCCCCAGGAAACGTCCGATGCGCCAGCCGCCACCGCCCGCGATCGCCTGCCTCAGTTTGATCAGATCGCCGACATTGATATTTGGTTCCCGGTGCTGCACGGTCCCAACGGCGAAGACGGCACAGTGCAGGGCCTCTTGACCCTGATGCAGCAGCCCTACGTCGGCGCTGGGGTGCTGGGCTCGGCAGTGGGCATGGATAAGATTGCTATGAAAATGGCCTTTGCCCAGGCCGGGCTGCCCCAGGTGAAGTACCTGGCGGTGAATCGGGCGGAGGTGTGGTCTAACCCCTGCGTGTTTCCGAAGCTGTGCGATCGCATCGAAGCCGAGCTGGGCTACCCCTGCTTTGTCAAACCCGCCAACCTGGGCTCGTCGGTGGGTATTGCCAAGGCCACCAGCCGTAAGGAACTAGAGGCCGCCCTCGACAATGCCGCCAGCTACGATCGCCGCATCATCGTCGAAACCGGCGTGGTCGCCCGCGAGGTAGAGTGCGCCGTGCTGGGCAACGACAATCCCAGGGCCTCGGTGCTGGGCGAGATCACCTTTCAAAGCGATTTTTACGACTACGAGACTAAATACACCAGCGGCCAGTCGCAGCACACCATTCCGGCCCAGGTACCCGAAGCGATCGCCCGCCGCATTCAGGAGATGGCAATTACTGCGTTTCAGGCGGTGGATGCCGCCGGCATCTCGCGGGTCGATTTCTTTTACGTAGAGGCCACGGGGGAGGTGCTGATCAACGAGATCAACACCCTGCCTGGGTTCACCGCTACCAGCATGTACCCCATGATGTGGGAGGCCAGCGGCGTAGACTTCGAGGAGTTGGTAGACACCCTGATTCAGCTGGGGTTTGAGCGCACCGGCAGCAGCCCAGCTCAGACCTAGGCGGTTACGGCTTGGGGTAACGTTCAGGGTTTAGGGTTTAGGGTTTAGGGTTTAGGGTTCAGGTACTCTCAGGCCTTGCACCCTAAACCCTGCAACGTCACAGCGGTCGAGGATGAGCGACCTGCACCCTAGGAGTGATACCGACAGCAGAAATTTTTGTATCAAAAACAACAATAAAGGGGGAAGGCCTGGGGCAGCATACCCTTGGGGGTGCTCAAAATGGGCACCGGGGCTAACCTCATGCGTGTTTTGCTGGTAGAAGATGACGGACGCCTAGCCGACTCCCTGGCCGAGATCTTGCTGGCCCAGCGCTACATCGTTGACTTTGCCCGCGATGGCGAAGCTGGGTGGAACCAGATCAGCGCGATCGCCTACGACCTGATTTTGCTAGATGTCACCCTGCCGAAGCTCGACGGCATGGGGCTGTGTCGGCGAATGCGCGATCGCGGCCTCACCACCCCTGTGCTCATGCTCACCGCCCGCGACACCAGCTCCGACAAGGTCATGGGCCTTGATGCCGGGGCCGATGCCTACATGGTCAAACCTTTTCACCTAGAGGAACTGATGGCTCAGGTGCGCGCCCTGCTGCGACGGGGCCAGACCAGTTTTACCCCAGTGCTGATTTGGGGTGCCCTCAGCCTCGACCCCAGCAGCTACGAAGTCAGCTACAGCTACACCCCCATTCACCTGACCCCCAAGGAATTTGCCCTGATGGAGGCGCTGCTGCGCTACGGGCGACGAGTGCTGAGCCGCAGTGCGATCTTGGAGCACATTTGGACCTGGCAAGAGGCTCCCAGCGAAGACACGATCAAGACCTACATCAAAAATCTACGCGCCAAGCTCAGGGCCGCTGGAGCCCCTAAGGATGTGATTGAAACGGTGCACGGGTTGGGGTATCGACTGAGGGCGATCGAGTAGAGAGCGGTCGCCATAAAGCTTTTGGCTTGGCTACGCCAACACCCCTACAAAGCATCTCTGGTAGGAGCAAACGGCGATCGCCCGAAGCCAGATCTATAGCGTGCACAGCGGGAACTGGCCCCGACTCAAGAATTCACCATAGCTAGACTCAAATGTTTTCAAAACCCCCAGGTTTTTTAACAAGAATTATTGTTGTAAGAAATCGATCATATTCTCCCCGATTCCTTCACCAATTAATCCTTAAAACCTCCCTATTAGGCCTGTAAATTCAGTTTCCAAGTTCTAACGGTTTAGGCATCAAGTTATTTTCCGAACTAAGAAATTTTGCTTAATTCTGTATCCATTGATGCAATCCTATCGCAATTTTGGGAATTTTTGAAAACCATGGTGAATATTCGCAGGCGGCATTTTCTTCAGCTTAGCGTAGGGGCAGGGTTGGCCGTGGCCGCCCATGCCTGTAGCCAGCCTCAGTCAAAGATTGCCCAGGGGGACGGCAGCGAATCTCCGGGTAAAATTGCTGTTGGATTTTGGCCAGTGGCATCGGGTTTGCCGCTGTTTGTAGCGGTAGAAAAAGGCTACTTTCAAGCGGCGGGCTTAGAGGTGGAAGCAGTCAAATTTGCTAACCCCAACCAGGTGGCTGAGGCACTAATTGCTGGACGGTTGCAGGGCACGGGCAATGGTGTCGCCAGTGGGGCATTAGGCTTGGCAGAAATTACCTCGCCGGGGCTATTTAAGATTCTGACCTCTAATCCTAGCAACGTTAATTACGTTCTCGATCAGGTGATTGTGGGGCAAAATAGCGATATTAAATCGATTCAAGATCTCAACGGCAAAGCCTTTGCTACCGGGCCAGGGGCGCAGAATTTGGCGATCGCAGAAGCCATCCTTAGCGCTGCTGGCGTAGCCGATCCCAAGGTGCAGCAGCTCGAAATCAGCCAGCACGTAGCGGCCATTGAATCGGGACAAATTGACGCCGCCTACACCCTAGAGCCTACCGGCACCGTGGGGGTCGTCAAGGGCATTACCCGCGTGCTCGAAAACGGCGTCGTGTCGAAGTACATCCTTGGCGATGCCAAAGCACCTTGGTTTGGAGGTTCCGCCGCCCTCAGCAGTAAGTTTGTAGAGCAGTATCCCGAGACTACGGCAGCCTATGCCGAGGCCTACCGCCGCGCGGTGCAAGACATTCGCGACAACCCCACTGAGGTGCGTCAATACCTCACGGGCTACACCGCCATTGAAGGCGAGCTGGTAGAAAAGGTGCCCCTGGTGGGCTACACCATGTACGACGAATTCACTCCGGAAGACATCGCCTACTTCCAAAAATACTTCGACTTCATGACTGATAAAGGGATCTTCTCGCGCCCCATTGATGTGGCCGCGCTGATGTACAAACCCGCTTAGGCCAACAACCTACAGCAGATTTAGAGCAACTCAAACTCTTCAGCAACCGGGAAGACCACCCATGATGCTCGATACTCAACCCAATCCAGCGATCGCACCCCCCGAGCACTTTGTCTCAGTCAAAGGGCTGTGCAAATCCTTCGGCAACGCCGTTCTATACGACAACTTTAATCTCGATCTGGCCAGCAACCAGCTGGTGTCGGTCTTTGGACCCAACGGCTGCGGCAAATCGACGCTAATCAACATGATCAGCGGCCTCACCCCCTTCGACTCAGGGGAAATTTTGATCCACGACAAGCCGATTCGCCGCGCCCGGATTGGCTACGTGTTTCAGAACTACCGGGAGGCGATGCTGCCCTGGCTTAGCGCTTTTGACAACATTGCCTATCCGCTGCGGGTGAAGGGGGTGCCCGAGGCGGAATGTCGCGATCGCGTCGAAACCCTGATTCAAACCTTCAACATTCAGCTCGATTTGAAGCGCTATCCCTACAGCTTTTCGGGGGGGCAACAACAGCTAATTTCGATCATGCGGGCGCTAGTCGCCGACCCGGAGGTGTTGTTTCTAGACGAGCCCTTCTCGGCGCTGGATTTTGAAACCACGCTGTTTGTGCGCGACAAACTCCAGGAAATTTTTGAGACCACCAAAATTCCCATGTTTATGGTGGTGCACAACCTAGAAGAGGCGGTGTTTTTAGCCGATACGGTGCTGCTGCTCAGCAAGCGCCCCACCCGTCTGGTAGAAATGGTCTCGTTCACCGCTCCGCGCCCCCGCACCCTCGACACCCTATCGTCGCCAGAGTTCATTGAGACCAGCCGCCACTGTTTAGATATCTTTCGCCAGGAGATGCGCAAATGACTGCTACCCTCTCAAAGCCCCAGCGCCGTGCTGCGGGCCGCCCATTTCTGCAAAACCTGGATCGATTGTTGCCCCTGGTGGGGGTGGGGGTGATGTTTGGCCTCTGGTGGCTAATCGCTGTGTCGGGCTGGGTCAACCCGGTGCTGCTGCCCACCCCCTGGGCCACCCTCGGCACCCTCGTCACCGCCATGACCACCGGGGATATGTTCACCGACTTTTTTGCCAGCGTGGTGCGCACCTTTAGCGCCTTTGCGCTGGCGGCGGTAGTGGGCGTACCCCTGGGGGTGCTGCTGGGCAGTTCGGAAAAGCTCTATCGCAGCGTCGAATTTTTGATCGACTTCTTTCGCTCGACCCCGGCCAGCGCCTTAATTCCCATGTTCATCCTCTTCTTTGGGGTGAGCGATTTTTCGAAGGTGATTATTGCTGCCTTTAGCGCCCTGCTGCTGATTGTGTTTAACAGTGCCTACGGGGTGCTCAATGCCCGTCAGTCGCGCATTTTGGCGGCCAAGGTGATGGGGGCCAACCGTTGGCAGGTATTCAAAGACGTGCTGGTGATGGAGAGCCTGCCGCAGACCTTTATCGGCCTGCGCAGCGGCATCAGCATCGCCCTGGTGATTGTGATCGTGGCGGAGATGTTTATCGGTACAGAACTGGGGTTGGGTAAACGGATTATCGACGCTCAGCAAGTGCTGAATGTGCAGGATATGTACGCATCGATTTTGATTACTGGGCTGCTGGGCTACGCGCTGAACGTGCTGTTTTTGCTAGGCGAAAAGCGCGTGATTCACTGGAGCGGCAAGTAGAAAGACTGGATGGGCGATCGCGGCTAGTGTTTGTGAGCAGGTCCATCTGGGGATACTAGCGGTGACATGGAAAGAGGTTTGAGAGGCCAGGACAACCCTGGCCTTTTTTTGTGGATTTACTCTAGGGGTAGCTGCACCGTTACGCCGGTGCCCTCGCCCTCGACGCTGTCGATGTGCCAGGTGCCTCGGTGTAGGGTGACAGCCGTGTGAACGATCGCCAATCCCAATCCGCTGCCAGGCCTGTCGCCCACGTTGCTGCCCCGCTGAAAAGCCTCGCGAATGGAGGCGAGGTCAGCGGTGGGAATGCCTCTGCCAAAATCCTGTACCGTCAGCGTCGCTACCTCTCTATCGCTGCTGAGCGAGACTTGAATGGAACTGTCACTAGAGGAATAGTTGGCGGCGTTGAGCAGCAGATTGGTGAGCAGCGATCGCCCCAGCCGTCGATCCCAAAAGGCTTTGATTGGCTCAGGTGGGTGGCTAAAGCTGAGGGGCTGACTCACCTGGGGCTGCACCTCATCGATTACCTGCTGGCAAAATTGGACCGCGTCTAGCAGTACCGGGTTAAATTCCAGCTTGCCCGCCTCGGCTCGGGTGAGGGTGAGCAGGTCGGCGATCTGCTGCCCCATGTGCCGAGCCGTGAGCAAAATGCGATCGAGTTTGGTCTGGGCTGGGCCGGTCTGCGATCGCGCCATATCTTCTCGCAGCGACTCTGCCGACAGCAAAATGGTGCTCAAGGGCGTGCGCAGCTCATGGGAAGCCATGGAAAAGAACCGCAGTTTTAACTCTCCAAGCTGCCGAGTGCGAACCAGTTCGGCCTGCAGGTTGTGCAGAAATAGAGCCAAACTGCCGGTTAGCAATAGCCCGGTCAGCAGAGTAAGGGGTGCGCCGTAGCTGCGGCGCAAGCCGTAGGCGGCAGCGGGGGCAAATACCACCTGCCACTGGCGCTGGCCCAGGGTCAGCAGGCGGGTGCAGTCGGCTGGGCGAGGGCACACCGCTGGGTGTGGTTGCACCAAACTGGTCGGCCCAGCTACTACGCTTTTGCCCGCCGCCTCGTACTGACCCAAAAACTGCCGTTTTGATGAAGCATTTTGGTCATAGAGGGCAAAATCAATCTCATAGCTCAGCGGCTGCAGCACCTCCTCAACCACATCTGCCACGCGAAACACCCCCAGCAAAATGCCGGCAAACTCGGCCTCGCGAGTTGGCTGATCGGGGGGCACGACCCCGTTGGAGTAGAGCGGCAGCACCACTAAAAAGCCAAACTGGTCGCGCGGCTCTTGCACCAGGCGAATGCGCTCGGTGGCCATGATTTTGCCGCTGGCCCGAGCCGGGGCAATGGCGGCGGCCCGCGTAGCGCCGGAGCTGAGATCGTAGCCCAGGGCCGCCTCATTGTTGAGAAATGGCGCGACGTAGGTGACAGGAATGTATTCTGCCCGCTCTTTTGCTCGCTGTAGCCGATTTTCTGTCGATAATTCAGTAATTTCAAAGTTGGGATAGCCCTCGGCCTGCACCTTTGCCTCAAAGGTGGCACGATCGCCCTGGCGCACGAGCGGAGCCCACTCTAACGCTTGAATGCCAGGGTAGGTGGAGAGCGATCGCGCCACAAACCTAGCGAAGTCTTGGCGAGATACGGGTTCCTCGGTCACCTGGTAGTAGTCGTACAAAAAGGTCAGTACGTCGGTGTAGCGGTTGAGACTGCGCTGTAGCGCCGTGGATAGATTCTCGATCTGCTGCTGAAACTGCGCCTGTCGCCGCGAGGCCTCCCATTGGCTGACCAACCAAGCCGCTCCCACCGATAGCCCGATGCCCAGGCCTAGGGTGAGTCCCATCATCACTGGGTAGCGCACCGAAGAATTAGGAAAAACGTCTTTCAAAGCTGCATTCAACCGCAGGGTAATGCCCCATTATCCCTGGCTGAGCCCTCCCAGGCCTGCTACGACGGATACGCCTAGGCCAGTCCACAGCAGGAAGGCATAGCGGGTGAGGGCAAGGGCAGAGAGGATGCGATCGCCTGTAATCGGCACCACCGTATCCCCCAGCAGCGGCTTCTCCTTCACCTGCCCCCTATACACGTTCCGTCCGCCCAACTGCACCCCCAGGGCGGCAGCGTAGGCGCACTCGCTCCACCCCGCGTTGGGACTGGGGTCTGCTGGGGCATCGCGGCGGCAGAGCGCCCAAACTTGCCGGGGCCGACCCGAGAGCAGGGCAATGGTGAACACCGTCAGGCGGCAGGGTAGCCAGGTCAAAGCATCTTCAAAGCGGGCGCTAAACCAGCCCAGGTGGGTGTAGGGCGCTTCTCGGTAGCCAACCATCGAATCCAGCGTGCTGGCCCCTTTATAGGCCAGGGCCACGGACACGCTGCCCAGCGGCAGCAAGGCCCCCACCAGGGCATAAAACAGCGGCGCCATCACCCCATCTGTGGCGTTTTCGCTCACGGTTTCCAGCACGGCTCGCAATATTTCAGGCTCGTCCAGATCTGCGGTGTCGCGGCCTACATAGAGGGAGAGACGCTCCCGCGCCAGGGAGATATCGCCCGACTCCAGCGGGGCCAGCACATCTTCCGCCGCCCGCCGCAGGCTGCGTCCGGCAAAGCAGCTAGCCAAGAGCACAACTTCGCAGCCCATCCCAACAACAGGATGAACCATCCCGCTCAGTCGCACTATGCTCCACCCGACCACTCCACTGCCGAGAATGACGCTTAGCCCCAGCATGACGCCCAGCGATCGCTCCCCACCCGGCGGCAGCTTGAGGCGAAAAATGCTCTGCGAGCCCCAGGTAATCGCCTGGCCGATCGCCTGCACCGGGTGAGGCCAGCCCCAGGGGTCGCCAACGATGCGATCGAGCGCAGCCGCCAGCACCACCACCGTTACCTGCTCGGCCCAGTTAAACCATAAAGCTGACATCATCCCCCTGGGCCGCCTGCCAACTGCGGGCATCAAAATACAAGTCTTCCAGGGAAATACTATAAAGGGCTTCCTTCAGCTTTTGGGATAGCCGGTTCCACACGGCGAAGGTAACCCAATCTTCGGCTTGGTCGGCTTGGGGGCTGTGGCGAGGTAACGGGTCAACCTGTTCGCCGACGGCTGCTAATATTTGCCCCAAAAAAATTTGGTCAGCGGGCTTAGCTAATCGGTAACCACCCTGGGGACCGCGCACCGATTCCACAATGCCCGCTCGCCGCAGTTCAATCAAGAGCTTTTCTAAGTAAGGCGGTGGGAGCCCCTGGCGCGTTGCAATAGTGTGCACTGAGATCGGGTGGCGGGAGGGATGTAACGTCAGGTCGAGCAGTGCTTTAACACTGTAATGTCCGCGAGTTGTTAATTTCATCTAAGTTAAATCACCCGTCGGTTATTACTATTTTACGGTGTTCACAGAGGACAAAAATACGGCTTTTTTGTGCCGTAGTGCTACACAATTAGGGAGGCAAAAAAAGAGAATGCAAAAAACTATTTCGCTGTAGTATCATTTTGCATGTTGACATTAAAGTAGAGCCAGGTAGAACAGTTTTGCTGTTTCTGCCCCAATGTCTGGAGCAAACCGTTGTGAACGAGAATACAGTTAATGGTTAAAGCAACTCAGATAGAACCACTGGTCGGCAAAGAATTACTGCAAAAGGTCAAAGATCTTGATGAGCTCAGCAAAGAAGAGAAGGCTAAAGCCTGCGGCTATTACACATTGACCAAGGCGGGCAACCCTCGGGTCAACATGATGAAATTCCTCAACGCCTTGATTGAGGCGGAGGGCATTCAGCTTGACAGCGCTCAGAATGGCAACGGGCGCGGCGGACGAAGCGCCAGTTTTCGTATCACGGTCCAGTCTAACGGCAACTTGCTAATTGGCTCAACTTACACCAAGCAAATGGGGCTTAGACCCGGTGACGAGTTTGAAATTACCTTAGGGCGCAAGCACATTCGTCTCAAGCAGTTGGGGGAAAACGGTCTTCTGATTGACGACGAAGACGAATAAAAGTACTGGTGGTAAGTACTCCCCCATCTTTCGAACAATTGTGATCCGTTTTTAGGTCGCTTGAGTACAATGGGCGAACCAAGTCTGCGATAGGTTGGTTCGCTCTTTTTTAGTGCTCTCTAGCCACCGAACAAGTTTACTATTTGCTCTCTTTCGCAGAGTTTAAACAGCATGGACGGCTATTTTTTGCTGTTGAGGTCTAGCACATGAGAGGTCGCCAGCATCGGGTAGGTTGAGGTTTAGAGATGCAGAATTGTACGGTTAGTCCATGAACTTTCCTATAGTTTTAGACATTGCCCTAGGGCTAGTCTTTATCTTTTTTGTGCTGAGCCTGCTGGCCAGCGAGGTTCAAGAAATTATTGGCACGCTTTTGCAGTGGCGGGCCGAGCATCTAAAGCAGTCCATTGAGGTGCTGCTAGCGGGTAATGACAGAGATAGAGAAGCGTCGGCCCAGGCCTTAGCCGATGCCCTTTACGAAAGCCCTTGGATTCGCAGTTTAAATCAGGAGGCAAAGGGGTCGATCGCGCGATCGTTCCGGCGCATTTCACACTTTCTTGGCCGCGTCTACCGCACCCTTACCGGCCAGCGCAATGTGTTTGGGGCAGGCAAAACCAGCGGCCCTAGCTACATTCCGCCCGAGGCTTTTGCAAACAGTCTGCTAGAGCGCATGCAGCTGGGCAATCTGTGGCAGGTGTTGGCTAACGATCGCATCCACAGTTTTGCCCGCGATCGCGTGCTGGGTCCTGTAACCAATATTCTCAGCGACCTCAAGGCCAGTACCGGCAACGAGTTTTTGCTCAACACCGAGCTTCAGCAGCTGGAGCAGGGCATTCACACCATAATTGATGACTTTCGAGCGGGCATTGTCTCGCTGCCTGAGAGCCTCGATCGCGTCGTCAACCGCCTAAATGAGTTTGGGCTGATGGCGGCGGATGTGCTACCCGACGGCCATCCCCTCACCGAAACCTTTTTGCGCCGCCTAGAGTACATCAAGCGCGGGCTGGCCAGTACCCCCACCGAGCGGGCGGCGATGCTCAGCAAGCTGCGGCCCAATGTGGCGCAGCTGCTCGACATTTTTGATGACAACAGCCCTGCCTATAGCGAGTTGAGACGTCTGGCTCAGGGCGGTAACCTCGATGCCCAAGCTTTAATCGATCGCTTAGCCCAGGCCCCCATCACCCCGGCCTTGCGCAGCAGTTTGGCAGCGATCGCCCACAAGGTCGAAGTCACCGCCGACACCGCCCGCGATGACGTAAAGCTGTTTGGCCTCGAACTTGAAAAGTGGTTCGATCGCGGCATGGAGCGGGCCACCGGCGTCTACAAGCGCAACGCTAAGGCGGTCGCGCTGCTGATCGGCATTGCCACAGCGGTCTCTATCAACGCCGACTCGTTTCACATTGCCACTCGCCTGGCCGTAGACCCGATTCTGCGCAACTCGATTACCCAAACTGCCGACCAGCTAGCAGCTGGATCGACCGGCAATTTTGACCAAGACATTAAACAGGTGCAGACCGCCGTCAACCAGGCCCTCGACGAGATTCCTTTCCCGCTGGGCTACAACGAGGTGGTGGTGCAGCAGCAGCTAGTGGCCGAGCAGTCGTGGCCGGTTCCCTTTGTGCCGCGCCGTTTGCTGGGCTGGCTGGTCAGCGGTTTCGCCATTTCTATGGGGTCGACCTTTTGGTTTAACGTGCTGAAGAAGGTGGTGAATGTACGGAATACGGGAGATAGGGGGAAGTAGGTGAGGGAGATAGGGAAGGTGAGGGAGATGGGGAAGTGGGGGTGACTATGGATTCGAGTGCGGCATTCTCTAGTCAAGAAGGGTTATTTGCATCCTTTGGGCAGGAATATATCTGTGATCAGGCCCTCAACCTCTACAAAACTGACGCGTTGGAGGGGTTGGTGACCCAGGCAGCCGTGGGGCGGCATCTGCGGCTGATGCAAGCATCCCCCCAGGCTTACGCGGTGATCCTTTGCGAAGACGACTATCCCGGTTGGATCAGCGCTGCTGATGGGGATGCGCTCAAGCCCGCTGAACAGTCCTACCAACCTGTCTCCCTCGATCGCAGCGCCATTGAGCCTCGCCTGCCGGAGGCGATCGCTTTTACGCAGCGGGCGATGGCCACACCCAACACTTACCTCTGGGGCGGCACTGTTGGCCCCAACTACGATTGCTCAGGGTTAATGCAGGCAGCCTTTGCCTCGGTGGGCATTCGTCTGCCCCGCGACTCATACCAGCAGGAGGCCTTTACCCAGCCCATCGGCTGGGATGAGCTACTGCCGGGTGACTTAATCTTTTTTGGCACCCCAGAACGCACTAAGCATGTGGCCCTCTACCTGGGTCAGGGCGACTATATTCACAGTTCAGGGGTTGACCAGGGCCGCAACGGCATTGGCATCGACTCGTTAACCGATCTGTCGCACCCCGTGAGCGCGTCTTACCATCGGCAGCTGCGCCGGGCGGGGCGGGTGATGACCAGTTACTGCCCAGGGGGCGCGCTATAGTCCAAGCAGCGTTTGCCTGTTTGAGGGGTGCCCTTGTCGTTTTTGCATGCTGCTTGGCTAACGCGCCTAAAGCCCTTAGCTCGCTGGGTAGTGGTGGGTGCGGCGATCGCCTTCTTACTCCACACCCTGGTGCGTCACTGGGCTGAGATTAGCGCCCTGCGCATTGGCGTCCAGGGTTGGAGCTTGTTGCTAGTGGCCCTCGGCATGACGCTGCTGGCCCACATTTGGGCTGGCTGGGTGTGGAGCTGGACCCTGCAAGCTCTGCAACAGCCCATTACCGGCAGCTGGAGCGTTCTCGTTTACCTGCAAACCAACCTGCTGAAATACTTGCCCGGCAACGTCTGGCACTTCTTTGGCCGAGTGCGTGCCCTGCGCCATGCAGGGGTCGACAACGGCCCCGCCATCATCGGCACCGCTCTAGAACCCCTCCTCATGGCCGCCGCCGCCTTAGTCGTGGGCATTGCCACTCCCACTCACTACTGGCCCTTTCAGCTTCTGGGCCTGGGCATTGTCCTCGCCACCCTTTCCCCCCGCTGGCTCAATTCTCTAGTCAATCGCCTCAGCCGCTCCAAAGCTGCCCACCCACCTACCGAAGATTCGGCGTTGCTGAATCGAGGCATGAACCGGCAAAACCTCCAGACTCTGCATGGCCCCCTAAATTCCCCAATTCTGGGGGACTTTGAGACTCTGCCTCCCCCTAATTTGGGGGGGGCGGGGGGGCAAATCATACCTGCGTTAAGCAACGCCGAAAATTCTCCCTCATCTCCCTCCACTCCCGGCCTTCGCCACTACCCTTTCAAACCCCTGCTCGGCCAGCTCGGCTACGTAGCCCTACGCGGCCTTGGCTTTTGCCTGGTGCTCAGGGCCGTGACACCGTTGGCGGCGAGCGACTGGCCCAGCACCATCAGCGCCTTTAGTTTGGCCTGGCTGGGGGGGCTAGTGGTGCCGGGCGCACCGGGTGGCCTGGGCGTGTTTGAGGCGATCGCCCTCAGTCTGCTTCAAGGACAATTCTCTGCTGCCGTGGTGCTCAGCGCTGTGGTGCTGTATCGGGTGGTCAGCACCCTGGCCGAGGTTCTGGGTGCTGCATTAGCCACTTTTGGGCAGGGCCTTTCCAGTACACTCAAATAAATTGTTGTCTGCCTAGACGGCACAGATTATCGACTTTGCCGGTCTCACCCGTTGTGCTGAAGCTGCCATGACATTTACCCATTCCCCCTCGCTTTCTGCACTGCCGACCTTTACGCCCCCCATCGACATCTCGGTGGTGGTGCCAGTCTACAACGAGTACGAGAGCTTACCTGCCTTAGTGGCAGCGATCGCCGGAGCGCTTGACGGGCTGGGCTACACCTACGAAATTTTGGGGGTAGACGACGGCTCCAGCGACGGATCGAGCGATCGCCTACGCGAGTTGGCCCAGCAATATCCCCAGCTGCGCGCCGTGATCTTGCGCCGCAACTACGGCCAAACCGCCGCCATGGCTGCCGGGTTTGACCATTCCCGTGGCCAAATCGTCATCACCATGGATGGCGATCTGCAAAACGACCCCGCCGACATTCCCCGCCTGCTCGATCGCCTCAACGAGGGCTACGACCTGGTCAGCGGCTGGCGCAAAAACCGCCAAGACAACACCTTTACCCGGCTAATTCCCTCCAAAATTGCCAACTGGCTGATTGCTGGGGTCACCGGGGTTGAGCTGCACGACTACGGCTGCTCCCTCAAGGCCTACCGAGCCGAGCTGATCCGCGACCTCAACCTCTACGGCGAGCTGCACCGCTTTTTGCCCGCTCTGGCCTTTATCGAAGGGGCCCGCATTACCGAGATGCCCGTCACCCACCACGCCCGCCGCTTTGGCACCAGCAAATACGGTCTGGGCCGCACCCTGCGCGTGGTGATGGACATGCTTACCGTCTACTTTATGAAGAAGTTTCTCACCCGGCCCATGCACGTCTTTGGCAGCTTGGGGCTGGCGTCGATGGCGTTGGGCGTTGCCTTGGGAATTTATCTCACCCTGGTGAAGATTTTGGCCGGTCAGGATATTGGCGATCGCCCCCTGCTGGTTCTCGTTGTCGTGCTGGTGCTGGCGGGCATTCAGCTGTTTAGCTTTGGCCTGCTGGCCGAACTGCTCATGCGCACCTACCACGAATCGCAGCAGCGCCCCATTTACCGGGTGCGTGAGGTGGTCAGCAAGGCTTCATCCCCGGGGTTGGCCCTTCCCGTCAACCCTGGAACTAGCGGCCCCTAAGCCTTACAAATTGTTGATTTCGGGCAGATTTGCCAAATTCGCAGTCAATTCAATGGTTACGCGGCCTAAGTCAGCGCTCGTTGAGAGTTGACTGATGCGGAGGAACCAACTTTTGGGGCTTATCTCAGGGCGAAACGCATCGCCAGAGAAGGGGCTCTCTCACCTCTCGCCCGTCAGCTAACTCCGTCGGCCTTGGGAGAGAACATCTGGAAGCTTTTTCTAACGCTATCCATAGTTCTCCTAGGATAGTTAACACCCTCGATAAAGGTTTTGTCTAAGGGTTTCGTTTAGCACCACAACAGGAGACAGGCTATGGAAACCTGGTCTGAGATCACCGCATCGGTGGTCTTTTTTGGGGTATTGGCCCTGATCGCCACCGAGCGCATGCACCTCACCGTTGCGGCCCTCTTGGGCGCAATGCTGCTGATATTTTTTCATGTGCTGACTCTTGAGCAAGCCATTGGCTACATCGGCAACAGCCACGCCACCCTGGCGCTGTTTTTTGGGGTGATGGTGATGGTGCGGGCCTTTGAACCCACCAAAATTTTTGAATATTTAGCTACCCAAATGGTGATTATGGCCCGCGGGGAGGGCAAGCGGCTGCTGCTGGGCATTGTGGCTATTACCACTCCGATCTGCGCCATGCTGCCCAATGCCACCACCGTCATGCTGCTGGCGCCGCTGATTCCACCCATGGCGGCAGAGCTCAACATCAACTTCGTACCCCTGCTGATCTTGATGGTATTTGTGGCCAACAGCGCCGGCCTGCTCACCCTAGTGGGCGACCCGGCCACCTTCATTGTGGGCGACGCGATTAACATGAGCTTTTTGGAATATCTCACCAAGCTCAGTCTGGGGGGCGTAGTGGCGATCGCCACTATCGTCTTCATGCTGCCTATCCTCTTTCCCAACACCTGGAATAAAAAGCTCGATGACCTCGACCACCTGCCTCATCCGGTCGTCAACCATCCCCGCATGCTGGCTCTGGGTGGGCTGATTGTGGCCCTGGTGCTGGGGCTCTTTGTAGTGGGCGAAAGCCTGCCAGTGCCAGTCTCTCCCCCTACGATCGCTCTGCTGGGGGCCGCTCTCTGCCTGCTGCTCACCCACCACAGCGGCATCGACACCGTGCACAACATTCTGCGCGATGTCGACTGGAGCACGCTGATCTTTTTCATGAGCGTCTTTGTGCTGATTGGCGGCCTGCAAGAAACTGGGGTGATCAGCTCGGCCTCAGGGCTGCTGGGGGTTGTAATTGGTAAGAACATCGCCCTAGGCTCGATGCTGCTGTTGTTCGTCACTGGCATTCTCTCCAGCCTGATTCCCAACATTCCCCTGGTGGTGGCGATGGTGCCCCTGCTCAAGGAATACTTGGTCAACGTCAATTTGGCCGGGCCGGAGCTGCTGTCGCCCGACTTTGCCGGGCAGATTTCGCCCGAGATTTTGCCTTTGTTTGCGGCCATGATGTTTGGCGCGACCCTGGGCGGCAACGGCACCCTAGTCGGCGCATCGTCAAACATTGTGGCGGCGGGGATTGCTGAACAGCACGGTAAGCCGATTTCGTTTCGACAGTTTTTGAACTATGGCCTGCCGATCATGGCGCTACAGTTGATTACTATCAGCGCCTACGTGGGCATGCGATTCCTGCTGTAGGTGGCTCGACCCAGAGCAATTCCATCTGTGGGCTAGAGCCGAGCCGAGTGATCGTCTACAGGCAGCTAACTGTATTAACGGTGCGTTACCCCACTGGGTGATGCACCCTTACTTTTGCAGCTTTAAAAAGTATCAAATGGTAGAACCTATCGAGAAAATTTATCTGTGCTTAAAACAAAAGCCTCTCCTTATGAGGGTGTGAATTATTTACAGGAGAGCCAATTTGGCCACAGTAGCTAACAGTTATTCTAAGATCCTATCGAGGGGTAGATGCTTTTGGGGCGATCGCACGACCCTTATCAGCGACCACATTTTTTAGTAAGCGAATAATTTTTTTATGGTTTTTAGTCTAAGTGTAGATCTGTCAAATTTAGGGGGATCATCTCTTCCTTGCGAGCGACTTCACTTTATAAAATTATCCTTAGGTTGGATTGAGAGCTTGTGAAGCTTAGAGTTTAATCTCTCGCTTTTTCGATCTGTCTTTCTAGGCTCAAACCTTCTCAGCTTAGAAAGAACCATCAAAAAAGCAAGAGGCGCAGAATTCTGGGTCACAAGCCAAGATTCTTTTGCCGTTAAAAAGCCATCGCGAATCTTGTACAAGATCCAAATTTGAGGTCCGTCATGAAAAGACTATCCATAGGAACGATTTCAGCCCTCTTTCTAGCTGGGGCAGTTGCTCCTGCTGTCCTTGCCGATACCCACGGGACCTTGCAGTCTCAAACCCCCAGTCAGGGCCAAACTCCTGGGCAAATGCAAACTCCTCGCCAGGGTCAAAATCCTGGACAGGCTCCCACCCAAGCGCCTGAGCGGGTACCTGGGCAAAGTCCAGAAGCTTACCCCAATGAAACTCCGGGTAACCAAGTTCCTAGACAAACTCAAACCCCTCGCCAGGGCCAGAATCCTGGGCAGATGCAAACTCCTCGCCAGGGCCAAAATCCTGGACAAATGCAAACTCCTCGTCAGGGCCAAAATCCTGGACAGGCTCCTACCCAAGCGCCTGAGCGGGTACCTGGGCAAAGTCCAGAAGCTTACCCCAATGAAACTCCGGGCAACCAAGTCCCCAGACAGTCTCCGAACTCTGGGCAGGGCCAAAATCCTGGACAGATGCAAACTCCTCGTCAGGGCCAAAATCCTGGACAGGCTCCTACCCAAGCGCCTGAGCGAGTACCTGGGCAGAGTCCGGAAGCTTACCCCAACGAAACTCCGGGCAACCAAGTCCCCAGACAATCGCCGAACTCTGGGCAGATGCGGACTCCTGGGCAAACCTCTGCGCCCAGCGCTGAGTTTGACAGCATGGGCATGGGCATGGGCGCATCTCTCTCCAGCGATCTTGTGAGCCCTTTCCAGCTGGCTTACATGGCCGTTAGGGGCGAGCTAGACGCAGGCAGCGAAGAAGGCTACTCGGTTTACAAAGCGCGCCATGGCACTGCCGAAGGTCAAAACATCGTTGAAGCTGCGATCAACCAGGGCTACATCAGCAGTGACCTTATGGATGACCAGGGCTACATCAACAGCGTCAACCAAATCCTGAGAATGCAAGCTGAGACTTGGAGAGACTAACGCTCTCCAGTTAGCAGGGCTCTAGGGCCAATCTGTTACTCACATAGGACTCCCGTGCCGGTTCGATCGCGATCGAACCGGCACGGGAGTCCTGTTTCTAGAGGGGGTAGAAGTCCTCTGGCAAAAATGTCTAGAAGCAGCGGCTGTGTCAGCGATCGCTCAAAAAGTTTAGGGCTAAGTCGTAGCGATTCCGACTTTGTGCCGGTAGAATAGTTAGAACCGATACATTTGCCTGATCTGCTCCGGAGCCGGATCACTTGTCGGTGGCTAGCTTCCAGAAAAGAATCTACCGTCGATTTAGCACTTGTCGTCTACTCAGTGGGAGTCACCATGAGCAACCCGCCCAGCCACGATCGCATCTTAATCTTCGACACCACCCTGCGGGACGGCGAGCAGTCTCCTGGGGCCACCCTCAACGTCGAAGAGAAGCTGGTGATTGCGAAACAGCTGGCGCGGTTGGGAGTTGACATTATCGAAGCCGGGTTCCCCTTTGCTAGCCCTGGCGATTTTGAGGCGGTGCAGAAGATTGCCCGAGAAGTTGGTACAGAAAACGGCCCCACCATCTGCGGCTTGGCCCGTGCCACCAAGGGCGACATTGAGCGGGCCGGGGAAGCAATTAAGCCCGCCGTGAAGGGGCGCATTCACACGTTCCTCGCGACCTCCGACATCCACATGGAGTACAAGCTGCGCAAGAGCCGCGCCGAGGTGCTGGCGATCGCTCCCGAAATGGTGGCCTACGCCAAGACCTTCACCAACGATGTCGAGTTTTCGCCCGAAGACGCGGGCCGCTCTGACCCCGAGTTTTTGTATCAGGTGCTGGAGGCGGCGATCGCCGCTGGGGCCACCACCGTCAATATCCCTGACACCGTTGGTTACCTGACGCCGAGTGAATTTGGCGACCTGATTCGCGGCATTAAAGCCAACGTGCCCAACATTGACCAGGCCGTAATCTCCGTCCACGGCCACAACGACTTAGGCCTGGCGGTGGCCAACTTTCTTGAGGCGGTGAAGGCTGGGGCGCGCCAGCTCGAATGCACCATCAATGGCATCGGCGAGCGGGCTGGGAATGCTGCCCTCGAAGAACTGGTAATGGCCATGCACGTGCGCCGCGCCTTCTACAACCCTTTCCTAGGTCGCCCCGCCGAGTCGGAGGAACCCCTAACTAACATCGATACTCGCCAGATCTACAAGACCTCGCGCTTGGTATCGAACCTGACCGGCATGTTTGTGCAGCCCAACAAGGCGATCGTAGGGGCCAATGCTTTTGCCCACGAGTCGGGCATTCACCAGGACGGTGTGCTCAAAAACAAGCTCACCTACGAAATCATGGATGCCACCTCCATTGGTCTCACCGACAACCAGATCGTGCTGGGCAAGCACTCGGGCCGCAACGCCTTTCGCACCCGCCTGCAAGAGCTGGGCTATGAGCTAGATGACCAGGCCCTCAACCGCGCCTTTTTGCGGTTCAAAGAGCTGGCCGATAAGAAAAAAGAAATTACCGATTGGGATATTGAGTCGATCGTCAACGACGAAAGCCGGCAGACCCCCGAGCACTTTCACCTCGACCTGGTGCAGGTTTCCTGCGGCGACAGCGCTAAGCCCACCGCCACTGTCACTATTCGCACCCCCGAAGGCCAAGAGCTGATGGATGCTGCGATCGGTACCGGCCCAGTGGATGCGGTCTATAAAGCGATCAACCGGGTGGTCGATATTCCCAACCAGCTGATCGAGTTTTCGGTGCAGTCGGTGACTGAGGGCATCGACGCCCTTGGGGAAGTTACCATTCGCATTCGCCACGGCGATCGCGTCTTCTCGGGCCACGCAGCGAATACCGACATTGTGGTGGCTTCGGCCCACGCCTATCTGCACGCCCTCAACCGCCTGTACACGGCGTTGCAGACTGGGCAAGCCATCCATCCTCAGCGGGAAACGGTGACGGCTTCATTGTAAAAACTACGGGGCAAGTTGGAGCTGATTCGCTACTAAGGGGGTTATGCCTATTCCTGTATAAAAAACAACTAACAAACGACAAATGACAATCCTCAAATAATAAATGTAAGATCCAGTCTGAGAACCAGTTTGGGATGGATGATAGTTATGCGAGTATCCATTGGCAAGCTAATCGTCAGCCTTAGCGCCATCCTGGCATTTGGAACGCTACCAGCCCAGGCACAAGTTTCAGAGCGTCAAGTTGTAGCCTTGGTCGAGGCGCTTCGTCAAGCAGCCCCTCAAACGGGACGTGCCGATGACGGGCTCTATAGTGACTGGCAGATTATGCCAGGAAACATCCCCCGGTGGTCAAAGTCATGCATTGGTCGAGAGCTTTCACCGACCGAGTTTGAGGCTAGCCCAGACGTTGCCCGTTCGGTTGTGACATGTGTGATGCGAGATGTGCTGGCAGAGGAGTATGGCGCCAGCGGTAACAATGAAATGCTAGCGGTGCGGCGATCTGCTGCCTGGTGGATGCGGGGTGACCCGTCTCAGTACAACAGTTCTGAAATCGCAGAGTATGTTCAGAAGGTCGTGACGGCCTATGAGGGGCAGCAGGAGACAACGGCAGCGGCAGCGGCGCCTCAATCCTCCCCGCCTTCGGCACAACGACCGCCTCAGTCATCCGAGTTTGATCGCTATATGGCGGCAGGATATGAAGCCACAGAGCAACGCGATTATGAAACCGCGCTGCTCTATTTTCAAAGGGCATTAGATGAACGTCCTAATAATTCCTTTGCCCAGCAAGCCATCCAAAATGTTGAAAAGTATCGCACGGGCACTTCTGAAGATGCGTCTGGTAGTCAACCTGAGCCTAACCCCCAATAACCTATGAAAACTTTGATTGTTGGTTTGGCCGCGATCATTTCTGCTGTCGGTGCTTCTGGTGCGCTGGCTCAGTCTAGTTCAGTAGACTGGGTTGAGGTGACGCAAAATGCTGTGGGCGATCGCTTCCTAGTAGAGCGTAACTCTATTCAATTAAGGGATGGAGCTGTTTGGTACTGGGAACATCGCGACTTCCCTGAACCGAACAACGCCTTTGTCGGGGTTGAGCTGGAGCAACCTGTGCATAGTGTCATGTTGTATCGCTCTGCCGATTGTGCAGGCAGTGTTTCTCGGATTAGGCAAATCATTGCTCGTGACAAGGATGGGCAGGTAATTCAGCGCATTAACTATGGGGATGCTGGTCAGTTGACGCAACCTCAGGCAGGCAGTAGCGCAGCAGCCGTCTTGCGCTTTGTCTGTGACCAACCCCAGGCAGCACCACCTGCCTCATCATGAGGGCGCTATAGTGCAGCCCAAGATGAAAGAACTTTGACTTAATAAATGCTCAAGTTCTTCATACACCTAGAGATTGTGCGATCGCAGATTCCAACAAACCTACATCTCGGATACCTAAGGTGCCCGCAGTGAGCACTCCCCGAGTGTTTTCGGGTCACGCGGCAAATACCGATATTGTGGTGGCCTTGGCCCACGCTTATCTGCACGCCCTCAACCGGCTGCACACGGTGTTGCAGACCGGGCAAGCCGTCCATCTTCAGCGAGAAATGGTGACGGCTGCGCTGTAAAAGCCGCAGGAAAAATGGGAGCTGTTGTGAGAGGTTCCTAATGGCACTGTTTCAGCCTCCCACCCTCAATTTTGACAGGGCAGAGCGACGGTTATGAAGTCTACGACTAGGCTGCTCAAACGTCCCTAAGGTTTGGCTCTTTGAGAATCGGGACTGCGTAGTTTGGGTGTGATAACGTTCTCAGCCAGCGGTTGCAAGTAATCTTTGGGTCCCATCAGCCTCTCCCAACAATCTGCTGCACTGGGATTGTTATGCCACAGCAACCGTCGTCTCTAACTGCAACGTCCAATCTGCCAGTTAGTGATGAGCTTCCATATATGCTCGTAGCAATTGATTGATCTATGTTTGATAGCCCCGCCCTTGAGACTTAAACCATTCCAATACATCGCTATCAATGCGGAGTGTCACTTGAGCCTTGGCTTTTGTAGCAGGTAAACCCGCCGCGCTACTGCCTTAGCAAACATGTCTGGTGTAATCTCTCGACAATCTGACGGGTCACTTCTTGATCGCTCATCGCATCTAATCCTTGCCAATCAGTTTAAGAGTTGCTCGAAATAGGTTCGTTGTTCATATTTTGGCGCTTTTCTTGTAGAAGTAATACGGGTGCAATCCTCACGTTCTGTATGAACAACGGCAACCACTCGCCCTCGGCAAGCGAGCCACAAGAAAGAGGGGAGTGAGCCATTTCCACGCTAAATGCATAGTGCTAAGTCTATGGAAAATTAGCGAAGGATTGATAGAAAACGAGTCTCACAGTTGCGTAAAATGTTCCTAACCCAATGGATAGGTATTTATTCTCATTATGATAGAGCAGTTCCCCTGGCTGACCGTGATCGTGCTATTGCCGTTGGTAGCCGCGTTATTCATTCCTTTGATACCTGATAAAAGCGGCAAGACAGTCCGCTGGTATGCCTTGGGGATTGGCACGGCTGATTTTGCGCTAATGTCTTACACCTTTTGGCGGCATTACGATGCGAGCCAGGCGACCTTCCAACTGGCGGAAAAGGTGGTTTGGTTACCGCAGTTGGGCTTGAGTTGGGCGCTATCGGTGGATGGTATTTCGGCTCCGCTAGTCCTGTTAGCGGGCTTTGTGACGACGCTGTCGATGTTTGCTGCCTGGCAGGTAAATCGGCGATCGCGCCTGTTTTATACATTGATGTTGATTCTGTATGCTGCCCAGTTGGGGGTATTTCTGGCCCAAGATCTGATTCTGTTCTTCATCATGTGGGAAGTGGAACTGGTGCCAGTTTATTTGCTGGTATGCATTTGGGGCGGGCAAAATCGGGACTATGCAGCGACGAAGTTCTTGATGTATACGGCCCTGGCTTCGATCTTCATTTTAGTGGCAGCTCTAGGAATGGGATTCTATGGCGATACGCTCACCTTTGATATGGCTGAACTAGGGAGAAAGCAGTTTCCTTTAGGACTGGAATTGTTTTTGTACGCTGGACTGCTAGTATCCTTTGGGGTCAAATTGGCAATTTTCCCCTTTCATACTTGGCTACCGGACACCCACGGCGAAGCTTCTTCTCCTGTATCCATGATTTTGGCAGGAGTATTACTGAAAATGGGGGGGTATGGGCTGATCCGGTTGAACTTGGAACTATTACCCCATGCCCATGTGTATTTTGCGCCGACGTTGGTGATTTTAGGGGTAGTCAACATTGTCTATGGGGCGCTAAACTCCTTTGCACAAACCAATATGAAGCGGCGGTTGGCCTATTCCTCAATTTCTCACATGGGGTTTGTCCTGCTAGGGATTGCTTCCTACACTGATTTGGGTGTGAGTGGGGCGATGCTGCAAATGCTGTCCCACGGGCTGATTGCGTCGGTGTTATTTTTCTTGGCAGGCGTTACCTACGATCGCTCCCGCACGATGATGATGAATCAGTTGGGTGGGTTGGGGCAGGCCATGCCCACCGTGTTTGCTCTGTTCACCATGGGGACACTGGCATCCTTAGCTTTGCCTGGAATGAGTGGGTTTGCCGGAGAGCTGGAGGTCTTGGTCGGCTTGGCCACATCGGACATCTATGGTCCGGCCTTTCGCTCGGTAGCCCTTTTTCTGGCAGCAGTAGGGTTGATTCTGACACCGATCTACCTGCTGTCGATGGTGCGGCAGGTGTTTCATGGGGCCAGTGCTGATCAAATGTGTGACCTGGTGCCTGCCTGTGATCTGGATGACCTAGATTTGAAGGCCCAGGGTAACCAAGAGGCAAACTGTTTTGGCACGGACTGTATCTTGCCAGAGGAGGCAGAGTTTAGGGATGCCAGTTCTCGGGAGATTTTTATTGCGGCTTGTTTTCTGGGGCTGATTATTGCGATCGGGTGTTATCCCAAAGTGGCGACCCAGATGTATGACGTAAAGTCGATGGCGGTTAACTCCCAGGTGCTGACGGCGTATCATGAGACCTATCCAGATACGCTGCAGCGCTTGGCGCAGGGGCGATGGAGTTCGGCGATCTCAGCCGCTCAATCTGCGGATGTCTTGGGTGTTGTCAAATAATCGAAGCCCGTCAATCACGCTAGTCAGGGTTAGCCCAGCGCATTGAGAAAGAGCTGGGCGCCAGGGCCAAGTACGCCGGTCTAGACACCTTCAAGCGCAAAGCGCTGGTGTAGGTTTTGACATTAAGGGGGCGCTCCACTGTGTGCCCCCTTAATTTACATCAGCGACTGAGTATCATAACGTTCCGCTTGACCCACCGCAGACGGCTTGAACACTTCATCGATCAACCCTCAACGGTCGGGTTCAAACGGGTTATTAGCTGCAACCGCATTTTGCAGCAGTTACTTTTGTGTGCCTTAGTCGACTAAACTGATTTCGCCTGTATTCAGGTCATAGTAGGCGCCCACAATTTTGAGTTTACCTTCTTGTAGGGCTGAAGCAATTACAGATGAGTTTTGTAGTCGCTGTACTTGTAAGCTCACATTTGACTTGATTGCGTTTGTGAGGCGATCGCCCGATTTTCCCTCCGAGGCTTGAACGGCTGGTCGAATTGCAAACACCAGTGATTCAATGACACCTGGTAATTCTCCCCCTTCCAGAGCCGCTGCCACGGCACCACATCGTTCGTGTCCTAGAACCACCAGTAGGGGGGTTCCCAAGACACCAACCGCATACTCTTCACTAGCAATATCTTCAGTGATGGCAATATTACCAGCAACACGAACGACAAAGAGATCGCCAATTCCCTGATCAAAAACAATCTCTGGCACTACTCGTGAGTCTGCACAACTCAAAATAGCAGCAAAGGGCGCTTGTCCTGACGCAACTTCAGCTAGACGGGCAGCATCTTGATTGGGGTTGAGCCGCTTGCTTTCAACAAATCGCTGGTTTCCTTCCATAAGTTTTGCCAGCGCCTGATCAGGAGTCAAAGCACCCTGGGAATGGGCACTTCCAGGATCGGCCTTAGCGGCTTGGGCTTGCTTAGTACGGGATGACCGATGTTCAACAGCTTGGGCTAATGCGCCCGTTCCTAACCAGGCTGTTACCGAACCTGTGCCAACCAGCCCTGCACCAAATTGAAGAAGGTTTCTTCTCGAAAACCTTTGTTGATCCGAGGATTTTCTCATGATTGTGTCTTGAACAACGAAAGCATTTTTGGACAAGCAAAAATGGGTTAAAGCCCACTCCTAAACTGAATCTTCTATGTACAGGTGACACAAAAACTGCTGTTGAAGCAAATCTTTAAACTCAAGCGCTTACTCTGATGAGACAGGCGGCCAACTATGTATTAAACGCTAGGTATTGTATAGATAAGCCCCTAGCTTGGTGGCTTTATCTGTTACTTTTGATGTCTAACTCCCTGGTGGAGGAGTATTGTTTGTCAATTACGATGGATATTCATTCTGAATAGTGCTTATTTGGTAACTTCTGATCTTGCAACCTATAAAAGTTTGCATCGGTAAGTAAAGTGCTGTTACACGGTCAACGGAGAGCGATCGCATCAACAACCCTTCAGTAATCGGTATCCGTAGGTTGAGATCTGAAGCCACCCTACCTTTCACCTATTCCGGCGACACAGCCACCAAGCAACATTAACCCTCTTTCTGCACTAGCGTCCAAATCGTTTTCAGCAGTGTTTCTGGCTCAATTGGTTTAGTAATGTGCTGCTGAAATCCAGCTGCTAATACTTTTTGCTGGTTGCTTTCTCCAGCGTAGGCAGTGATGGCGATCGCCAAAATATCTCTGCTCTGAGCGGACGATTGTTCCCTGATATGGCGAATCAATCCGTAACCATCCATATCGGGCATCCCAATATCACTGATGAGCAGATCAAACTCTGCTTGCTGCAGATGACTTAACGCTTCATGGGCCGTCCCTACCTGGGTAACCGTTGCCCCCTGCTGTTCTAACAAAAAACTAACTAGCTCTCGTGAATCTCTTTCATCATCAACAAAAAGTACTCGCAATCCGTTGAAATGTAACTCTGAACGGTTGTGAGACAAAGATTGATTTGAGTCGAGTTTAGAGGCAGCAATAATGGGAAGTCTCACAATAAAGGTTGAGCCTTGCCCTTCTCCTAAACTCGCAGCTTGAACGGTTCCGCCGTGTAGTTCAACCAGGTGGCTAACGATCGCCAACCCTAGCCCTAAGCCCCCAAAACTGCGAGTCGTTGTGCTGTCGGCTTGCCGAAAATAGTCAAAGACATAGGGTAAAAAGCTAGCGGTAATGCCTTTACCAGTGTCACTGACCGTGATTTGAGCATAGGTAACGGGGCGGTGGGGAGGTGTGACGTGTTCTTCAACGGCTTCAATTTGCTCTAACCGCACCTGCACGTTTCCACCCTGGGGCGTGAATTTAACGGCATTGGAGATTAAATTCCAAATGACCTGCTGTAGGCGACCAGAATCGCCTAGAACTTGCCCAACATTGGGTTCAAAGGTTGTCTCGATTTGAATGGATTTTGCTTCAGCCGCGAGTTGCACAGTCTCAAGGGCAGATTTAATTGTGAACGGTAAATCTACTGGAACTGTGTTTAAGCTCAGCTTGCCCTGAAGGATACGAGAAACATCAAGCAAGTCTTCGATTAGCTGAGCTTGTAATCTAGCGTTGCGCTCAATTGTTTCCAGCGCGTACTGCGTTTTTGCCGCATCTTGCTGTTTCGTTTGTAGTATTTTTGCCCAGCCGAGAATGGGGTTCAAGGGCGATCGCAACTCATGAGATAAGACCGCCAGAAATTCGTCCTTGATGCGATTGGCCTGCCGCAGTTGATCCGCTTGCTCACGAGTCGTTTCATAGAGTGCATCTAGGCGTAGATTGCGCTCTTGCAGAATAATTTCTGCCTGCTTGCGTTCATCCTCAATCTGCTTGCGATTTGTGATGTCTACCAAAGTCAGCACGGCACCGGTGAAGGTGCCAAATTCATTTAGCACCGGGTCCATTGTTTTGGCAAACCAGCGTTTTTGACTTTGCAGTTCTAATATTTGACGCTGGTGTGTTTCTTTAGCGCGGTAAAAGCAGGTGCCGTCCCCTACTCCCAAGGTGTCATTCATCAACTCGTAGTGAATTTTCCCTAAAATATCTTCAGCCGGCTTACCCAAAAGCCGCATCACGGCTTGATTGCAGCGCAAAATTCCACCCTGCTGATCGAGCAGGTAAACACTGTCGTTAATAGCATCAAATGTAGTTTGCCATTCCCGCGCTGAAATTAGCGCTAACTCTTCTGCCTGTCGAATTCGGAAGAGCGATCGCACCGTCGCCAAGAGTTCAATCGGCTCAACCGGCTGGGCTAGATAACCATCGGCACCGCTGTCTAATCCTTCTGCCTTATCTTGACTTTTAACAAAGCTGGCTGAGAGATGCAGCACCGGAATAAAGCGAGTTAGCGGGTCGGCTTTGATCTGGCGACAGACTTCAAAGCCGTTTAGATCGGGCAATTTCACGTCTAGAATGATCAGCGCTGGTTGATGTAAGCCGATCGCCTCTAACCCTGCGAATCCCGTCGCCGCTTCTACGACGGCGAACCCTGCATTTTGCAAAATTCGCCTCACGATGTAACGATTGGCTTCGTTGTCGTCAATATGCAGAATGGTTTCGCTGGGCACAAACATCACGCATCCTCAAGCATCTAAGACGAGTCCGGCTTTAGCGAGTGCTTCTCGAAGGTGAGAGGCTGCTTCTGCTTGAGATGTTTTCTCCTTAGATAGGATAGCGACACCTTGTTGGGCTAAACGGCTCCGGGTTTCTAAATCTAACTGGGTCGATGAGTGAATAACCACAGGGATGGACTGAGTAGCGGGGTTATGCCGAAGCTGCTCAAGCGCTTCAAAGCCACTCAGCTCGGGCATTTCAAGGTCAAGCAGAATGGCTGAGGGTTGTTCACTCTCTGCTACGGACAATCCTTCCCGTCCATTGGCAGCCTCCAAAAACTGTAACGGCAAATTGGTCAACAACTGTTTAACCACATATCGATAAGCTGGGTCATCATCAATAAGTAAGAGTTTCTGAGCCTTGCCCTGGCCGACTAGCCGATTGAGCTTGGTGAGTAAGGGCAATTGATCTACAGGCTTAATCAAGAATCCATCAGCTCCTAGGGCAGTGGCCTGCTTTTCGTTATCTACGACCGTAATCACCAACACGGGAATGTTGCGAGTCGCCTCATCGCTTTTAAGCTCTCGCAGGAATGTCCAGCCGTTCTGCCCTTCTAGCAAGATGTCTAGCACGATCGCGGCTGGCTGAAGCTGCTGTAGGGCCTGTCTGGCTTGGGCCAAGGTGCGGGTAGCGATTAGCTGATATCTAGACGCTTGTAGGTGTTTCTCGTAGATAAATAGCGTCTCAATATGATCTTCGATCGCCAGAACGGGCAGGCGAGCTGGGTTTAGGGAAGTGATTGGTCGTAGTGAGTCCGGTAGCTCTGTCACTTTAGGGTAGACGATCGGAATGCAGACTGAGAAGGTAGACCCTTGACCCAGTTCACTTTGAACGGAAACGTTGCCCCCCATGAGCTCGGCTAGCTTGGAGGATATCGGCAGTCCTAGCCCTGTTCCTTTTACCTGCCTTTGCAGCTCAGACTCAATTTGCACAAAATCCTCAAAGATGCGCTCCTGGTCGTCCGGTGAAATGCCGATGCCGGTATCAGACACCGAGAGCTGAATCATCTGACCGGCTTGCTCAGCGGTGACTCGCACCTCTCCCTGCTTCGTAAATTTAAGCGCGTTTGAGATAAAGTTTCTGAGGATTTGAGCAATTTTTCCCTCGTCGCTATAGAGCGAGGGCAGACCATCGGGTTCATCAAACACGAGCGACACAGAGGAACCCTGAACCAGCAGCGGACGCAGCATGCCCCGCAGGGTGGCAAACAGGTCACTCACTTCAAAGACACTGGGATTCACCTCGGTTTTGCCGGCTTCTACCTTGGCCAAGTCCAGGAGATCGTTGACGAGCTCTGACAACCCATCGGCCGCCTTTTGAATAAACGTCACTTGCTTTTCTTGCTCTAGGGACAGCTCTCCATCCATCCGAGTCAGCAGCATGCGAGAGAGGGACAAAATTGAGTTGAGCGGCGTGCGAAACTCGTGGCTCATGTTAGAAAGAAAGCGAGTTTTGAGCTCGTTTGCCTGTTGCAGAGAGCTGGCTTTCTCGTCTAATTCGGCGTATAGGGCAATCACGCCTCGATTGGTGTCTTCTAACTCGCGGTTGAGGTAGGTGAGCTCTTCCTCTCGCTTGCGAAGTTCGGCCATCGCCCGCAGCAGTTCCTGGTTTTGCCGCTGAATTTCGTCGTAGGGGTTTTGGGGCGATCGCCCCACGACGGCCTCCCGAATTTGCTGCAATTCTAAATCTGTGAAAATGGGCGATCGCTTGGGTAGGGCTTTGCTAATTTTCACGGTGGTTCCCTGCTCGGTCGATTCGATCTCGAAGGACTCCATCAGCCGGCGCGTGCCAGTAATTCCTAACCCCATGCCGGTAGAAGACTGGTAGCGTCCCTCTAAAATATCGTTCAGATGCGGAATGCCCCCGCCCTGATCTTGCACCTGAATGAGGAAGGTTTGGGGGCTTTCCTCCAGGTCAAATGTCACCGTGCCACCCTGGGCGTACTGAAACGCATTGCGGGCAATTTCTGAAACCGCCGTGGCTAGCCGCGCCTGATCTTGCCCGTCGAACCCCAGCTGTTCTGCTAGCTCGCGGGTGCGCTGCCGCGCCTGCACCACATCCTGTTCGTAGTGGATTTCTAGGGTGAAAAGGGTTGTCATGCTCCCGTTCCTTTCGCCACCAGCATGGTCACATCATCCCGCTCACGATGAAAATCACGGTGTAACACACCGGCGATTAAGCTGGGATGCTTTTGACTTAGGCCGGGGTAGCGATCGAGATTCCACTGGGTACTGATGCCATCGGAGTGCATAGTCAGCAGCCCGTTGAGATACCAGGGGTAGGTAAACTCCTTGATCTTACGAACCTCATGGCCCACGGTGCCGTTGTAAGACATCATGTTGTGGTGTTCGGTGGCGGAAGAAATGCTGGCCGCAATATTACCAATGCCCGCAAAGCAAACGGTCTGCTGCTCAAAGTTAATTTCGGCGATCGCCAGAGCTGCCCCTCTAGTGCTGCGTAACGCCGCGTGGGCCGCTTCGACAATGCGCTGGGGCGACTGGTGATGACAATCGTGAAACACGCGGATAGCGGCGGTCGCCGCGCTGGCCGCCGCAGGACCATGGCCTAAACCATCGACCACCAGAAACAGGCTGCGGCGCTCATCCCCTACCCAAGCCGAGGCATCCCCTGAAACCTCCTCGCCCAGCTTGGGTAAAGCGACCACACCAACTTCAATGATTTTGGGTGACGAATGGGGAGACGTTTTTGCCCAGATATGAGCGAGCAGTGCCGTTCCCTTATTGGGCTGCGAATAAATTTCAAAGAAGTCAGAGAGGCGGCGAATTGCGCCTAGCCCATTGCCCGATGTTCCGGCGGTAGAAAAGCCATCTTGCAGGCATTCTTCCACATCTACCATGCCAGAACCCTGGTCTAGCCCCAAAACTTCAATGCCGATGATGTCATCTTGGGCGATCGCCCTCAGCACAATCACTCCGCGACCTGCGTGCCGGATGAGGTTGTTCGCCACCTCTGTTACCAAAAGGCCAACCTTGCCCCGTTCGGTCTCTTCAAAGCCAAGCCGAGTGGCTAATGCTAGAGAGGCTCGCCGTGCTTCCCCAGTTTGACTCTGCTCGGTGATGGCGATCGCCGTAGATTCATTCAATTGATAACCTCGAATTACTTCCAGCGTACGACGATTATTCGCGTTCCTTCTCCTACCACAGACTCAATTTTAAACTCGTTGGCTAGCCGTTTTGCACCCCCTAACCCCATCCCCAGCCCGCCCCCTGAGGTGAAGCCATCCTTGAGCGCCATTTCAATATCTGGAATGCCCGGCCCCTGATCTTCAAACGTGAGCTTGAGACCGCGCCGCCCGCCGTCCTGAAGCGTTTCTAACTGAACGGTTCCCCCTCCTCCATAATCTAGGGTGTTGCGGGCGAGCTCGCTGGCAGCAGTGACAATTTTGGTTTGGTCTACTAAACCAAAGCCAAGCTCAATGGCAAACTGGCGCACGGCTTGTCGAACCAAAACCACATCCGCAGAAGATTGAATTTTTATCTCCTCAATCTTCTGCATCGTCTTCCATGTCCCATTCCGTAGAAATGAATCGATCATTCGCGGATTTAGCGACCGTCGCCTGCAACAGTGTCATCCCCTTTTCCACATTCAATGCTGTGCGAATGCCGGTGAGGGAAAGCCCTAGCTCCACCAAGGTAATCGCGACGGCAGGCTGCATGCCAACAACCACCGTTTCAGCATCCATGACCTGTGACATTTTGGCAATGTTGCCTAAAATTCTACCGATGAAAGAATCGACAATATCTAGCGCAGAAATGTCAATTAAAACCCCGCTGGCGTTGGTTTGACTAATACGATTGGTCAGGTCATCTTGTAGTGTCATTGCGAGGCGATCGTGCATGTCGACCTGAATGGTGACGAGCAGAAATTCGCCCATTTGAAGGATGGGAATCCGTTCCATTCTTTCCTCTAACCTACTTGCGGGTGATGGTGGTTCCCTTTCGCCTTAATGCCATGAGAAAGGCATCAGCTAAGGTTGCTTTTGTGGTTACATCAGCTAAATCGATGCCGAGATATACGATCGTTTGGGCAATTTGAGGTCGAATGCCGCTAATAATGCAGTCGGCGCCCATGAGGCGAGCGGCGGTAACCGTCTTCAGCAAATGTTGAGCGGTCAGCGTATCGACGGTCGGCACCCCAGTGATGTCAATAATGGCAACTTCTGAGCCGGTTTCGACAATCTTCTGCAATAGCGACTCCATCACGACCTGAGTACGGGCGCTGTCGAGGGTACCAATGATCGGCAAGGCCAAAATGCCTTCCCAAAGTTTGACTACTGGCGTAGACAGTTCCATCATTTCTTCCTGCTGCCGCAAAATCACCTCTTCTCGCGATTTTTGATAGGCTTCTACCACCAGAAGTCCGAGGCGATCGAGCAGGTTAGTGGCTTGCCAAATCTCTTCGCCTAGCTCAGCGGAGTTTTGCAGCTGCTTCCGCAGACAATCAAAGAGCGGTCGTTTGAATGAAAAGATAAAGGTAGCCGTTTCAGAGGGCGTGAAGCCTTTGTGGGAGCGCGATCGCGAGATGCTAGTCAGCAGCTCCCGCACCTCTCGCCATTCGAGCGCCTGAATATTGCTCAAGTTACCGGATTGAGCCGCGACGCGGAGCAACTTGAGAAATTCTCGGCACTCTACCTGTAGCTCTGCTTCTTTAATCAACCCTTTGCGGGTGTTTGTAGCAATTAGTTCCTGATTCCACTCCGACAGCAGTTCTGCCTCATGAGTTTTCAGTATCTCCGGTATCTTACTGGTGTGAGTCATTTCCATGAGGCAGTTTCCTTCATCCAGACCAGTGTAGTTTCGTTCTAAATCTGCTTTGAGGGGCGAACAGGGTGTCCTTCCAATGGCAGATGTGGAACATTCATATCAGTGTATGGCTATTCCAGCCTGTTGGTTTTTCCTGGGGAAAAATTGTGCAGTGCGAAGGCTAAGGTTCACTCAGGCTAAAGCGCACGACGGTGGCGCTGTTCCAACAGCGAGCACCCTAATGCACGGTTGACGCCGAGCGATCGCTCCAGTGCGCTCATCTACCGCCCTCTGTCGCTAACGACCAAGGCACTCAACCCAAAACCCCAAAAAAGCTTGCCACCTGATCTAGGGCAGCCTGGCAGGGATAGCCGGTCGATAAGGCCGCAGCGATCGCCCAATAGTTGCCCGGTCTGTGGCGTGATGACTCTGGAGCGAGCGGGTGATCGCACCCAGTCACCAAGGTTATGCACCACAGCAGAACCACATACCCTAGACTCAACCACAACCGTCGAATCCACCATCCTTGTTTCGTAGCCATGCCATCACCAGCCACTGCAAAATCCAAAAGGGTTTGGGGAAGATTGGCGATCGCCTTCCGAGTGCTTACGGATCCGTCAAGGTACATGTCTAGGTATTGACGCTTGATGAGAAGCCAGCTGATGGTCCGCTTACTGGACACCATGGCTTTTGTCGCTCAACGACAAATTACTTTTGTTTTAGTGCAGTGAAATTGCTAGACATAGTCATCTTGTCCTCGACTAAACCATGACTTTAACGAATGCACCTTGCAGATTGAGCTTAATAGTATCCACTAGCCCGCCTAAAATCGCTGCGATTTTAAGAGGAAGGTTGAAAATATTTCGTGTAAATAGGTGCATTCAGCGTCACGAAGCCCTTTATTAACGGATGCGCAACAAAAAGACACAGAAATTTTAGTCGAAATCTACCTTAAAGCATAATTCTTGATCCTTCTTTTTCCCTACAACAGAGTGGGGCTCAACTGTGCAGGTGTGAATGATTGTAGATGAACCGACTCAGGCGCACATCGAGGAAGATGTTTTTGTCTTTCCCGCCTCGTTTGCCCAGCAGCGTTTGTGGTTTATTGACCAGCTACTTCCGGGAGATGCTCTCTATACGAGTCCTCTGGTGTTTCGGCTTAGCGGTCATTTAAAGCGATCGCACCTCCAGCACAGTATGCAGGCGATCGCGCAGCGGCACGAAATTTTGCGCACCTCATTTGATGTCGTTGATGGTCAGTTAATGCAGGTCGTCGCCGCTCAGGTGGATGTGCCACTGCCGTTAATAGATCTGCGATCGCACCCCGCCAACCAGCGCGAAGCCATAGCGTTACAAGACATTTGGGAAACTCTTCAACACCCATTTCACCTCAATCAACGGCCACTTTTTCGGGTGCAACTGTGGCAATTGCAAGATGACGAACATCTAATGCTAATTGCGCTACATCACATCATTTTTGATGAATGGTCGAGCGGTGTTTTGATTCGAGAACTGGGTGAGGGATATGCTGCTTCGGTCGAAAACAAATTCGTCGCACTACCCGAATTGCCAATTCAATATGCGGATTTTGCTCACTGGCAGCGGGAATGGTTGCAGGGTGATGTGTTGAATACTCAGTTGAGCTATTGGAAACAGCAGTTAAAGGATATCCCAGTTCTGCAGTTGCCGGGTGCGTTGTCGCCCGCATTAGGGCAACCCTTATCCCAAGAACATCAGGGCGCAAGTCAATTGCTAGAACTGCCTCAGCGATTATTGGAGGCGTTAGAAAACCTGAGCCAACAGGCGGAGGTGACGCTGTTTATGACCCTATTAGCAGCATTTCAAACCCTGCTGCACCGCTACACCGGACAAACCGATTTAGCGATCGGCACTCCCATTGCCAATCGGCACCAGAGTGAATTGGAAGGGCTGATTGGCTTTTTTGTAAATAGTTTGGTTCTACGAACTAGCGTAGAGGGCGATCCGACGTTTTTGGAATTGTTAGAGCGAGTACGAGAAGTTACCCTAGCCGCCTACGATCACCAAGATTTGCCGTTTGAAAAACTGGTCGAGGAACTGCAACCTGTTCGCAACCTCGGTCAAAATCCCCTGTTTCAAGTGGTGTTTGCTCTGCAAAACACACCCATGACGCAGCTAGAACTGCCGGGGCTAATTCTCAGTCCAGTAGATTTGGGAATCAAGACATCCCGCTTCGATCTGGAATTTTACCTTTGGACCTGTGGCGACAACTTTAGAAACTTGTGGGGTAAGGGTTGGCAAAACTCAGACGGGTTGCGGGGGATGGTGATTTACAACACTGAGCTGTTTGAGGCAAGCGCGATCGCATCCCTTCTCGAGCACTTTCAAACGTTGCTAGAAGGAATTGTTGCCAACCCAAATACGCCTCTTTCTGCCCTGCCATTACTAACTACTGAAGACCAACAAGCATTGCTCCGCCGTTGGAGCAGCAATCAATCCAAATATCCTAGCAATGAGTGCATTCATCATCTGTTTGAAGCGCAGGTGAGGGAACGACCCAATGCGATCGCCCTGCAGTTTGGCAACCAACAATTCACCTATCAGCAGTTGAATCAGGGCAGCAACCAACTGGCGCGGTACTTGCAACGATTGGGCATTGGTTCGGAAATGCCCGTCGGTATCTGCTTGGAACGGGGCATAGGGGCGATCGCTGCCATGTTGGCAATTCTCAAAGCGGGGGGAGTTTACGTACCTCTCGACCCCAGCTATCCGGCAGAACGGCTGCGCTTTATGGTGGAGGATGCGGGCATTACTGTCATTCTCTCGGAAGCAAACTGGGTAGACGAATTGCAAACGGCGACCACCAAGGTGGTTTGCTTGGAGCAATCGTGGGACGCGATCGCCCAGGAATCAGACCAGAATCTATCCACTTCCTGTACCGCCGATCAGCCCGCCTACGTCATCTACACCTCTGGCTCTACAGGAACCCCAAAAGGCGTTGTGGTGCCCCATCGAGCGGTAAATCGGTTGGTGTGCAATACCGATTATGTGCAGATTACAGGTGACGATCGCGTGGCGCAGGTGGCCAATCTTGCCTTTGACGCCGCCACCTTCGAAGTGTGGGGTGCCTTGTTAAACGGCGCTCACCTGATTGGCATTGAGCGAGAAATCACGCTGTCTCCCGCTGATTTTGCTGCTAACTTACAGCAGCAAAATATTAGCATTCTGTTTCTCACCACTGCTCTGTTGAACCAAACCGTTAGTCAGATTCCCGATGCCTTTCGATCGCTCAAGTATTTGCTTTTTGGCGGTGAGACAGTGAATGTCGATCGGGTGCGATCGCTAGTGCAGCAAGGCAAGCCCCAACACTTGCTGCACGTTTATGGTCCCACAGAAAACACCACCTTTTCCACCTGGTATGAGATCCAGGAGATTTCAGAAACTGCTACCACCATCCCCATTGGCAAAGCGATTGCCAATACTCAGGTTTATGTGCTGGATGCCCATCAAAACCCTGTTCCTGCTGGGGTAGTTGGTGAGATATACTTAGGCGCCGATGGATTGGCAAACGAATATTTGAACCATCCAGAGTTGACCGATGAAAAGTTTGTTTGCTCAAAGCTATCAAACTTAAATCCAGCTTGTAACGAGCACCAGAATTTAATCCTATATAGAACAGGCGATCGCGCTCTTTATCACGCCGACGGCAATCTAGAATTTTTAGGTCGTGTAGACAATCAGGTCAAAATTCGCGGGTTTCGAGTCGAGCTAAGCGAGATTGAGCAAGCGATCGCACAACATCCATCGGTACAATCTGTCGTTGTCGTTGTACGGGAGATCGACCAAGATCGACAGTTGATTGCATACATTGTGCCCAGTACAGGGGAAGCCCCAACCGAACGAGAACTACGATCGCTGCTAAAAAAACGGCTCCCTGCCTACATGATTCCGGCGGCATTTGTTGTGCTGGACTCGCTTCCCTTAACCGCCAACGGTAAAGTAGACCAAAAAGCATTACCCCCACCAACGCTGCATCGGGCAGCATTCAGCGCAACGACGGCTCCGACAACGTCTTTAGAGACGACTCTAGTAGAGTTTTGGATGCAGCTATTGGGACAACAACACGTGGGCATTCACGACAACTTTTTTGAGCTGGGAGGACATTCTTTGTTGGCCACTCAGTTCGTTTCACGGGTACGCGATCGCTTACACGTCGAGTTGCCTCTGCGCAGCATCTTTGAAACCCCCACCATTGCTGAACTAGCACAACAAATCACCGCCATTCAGGCAACGCTTCAACCCGAAACCGCTTCAACCAGCGATCAAAGCGGAGCCAATTCTCAACGACGTGAGGAAATAGATCTATGACCAACTGGGCGATCGCTGACTTTATTTCTCACCTCAACCACCTAGATATCAAGCTCTCCCTCGAACCCGACCCCGCTGTTTCTCCCCACCCATTCCGGCTCCGCTGCAACGCCCCCGAAGGCACTCTCACCCCCACCCTCCGTCAAGAACTCACCGACCACAAAGCCGAACTCATCATCTACCTACAAACGAACCCAAATATCCAAGAATCGCAGTCAAAAAACAGTTTCCCATCCACCCTCCCACCCATCCACCCTCCCACCCATCCACCCTCCCACCCATCCGCTCCTCTTTCCTTCGCCCAACAGCGACTCTGGTTCCTCTACCAGCTCGCCCCCCACAACCCTTTCTACAACGTGCCTGCCGCCATTCGTTTAACGGGAACCCTCGATCGCTCGGCATTAGAGCGATCGCTTCAGGAAATTGTGCGCCGTCATGGTGCCCTGCGCACCCGATTTACAATCGTGGATGGGCAACCCGTTCAAGTCGTTGAACCCAACGCCAATGTCGAGCTTGCTGTGGTGAATTTACAGTCGGTTGCGATTGGTGAACGCGATCGCATTCGGCAACAATTGGCGACAGCTGAAGCCCAACGCCCCTTTAACCTGACGACCGATTCTCTGTTGCGTGTGACATTGCTGCACTTTGATGTAGCGGAATCAGTGTTGTTGCTAACCATGCATCACATTGTTGCCGACGGGTGGTCTTTGGGGGTATTGATTCGAGAATTGGGTTATTTCTATACGGCATTTGTAGAAAAGCGTTTGCCGACTCTCCCTCCCTTGCCAATTCAATACGCTGACTTTGCGTGCTGGCAGCACAACTGGTTGCAGGGAGAGGTTTTAGAGAAACAATTGAGCTATTGGCGGCAACAATTGCAAGATTTGCCTGTGCTGAAGTTACCCAGCGATCGCCCCCGTCCTGCTGTTCAAACCTATCGAGGCGCGACTTATCCTTTACACATTTCTCCTACCCTTTCCCAAGCATTAGAGACATTCAGCCAGCAGTCTGGAGCGTCTCTGTTCATGACCCTGCTGGCAGCATTTCAAACCTTGCTTTACCGATACACAGGGCAAGAAGATATCGCGATCGGGTCACCCATTGCCAACCGTCATCGCAGTGAGGTAGAGGGGCTAATTGGCTTTTTTGTGAACAGTTTGGTGATGCGATCGGATTTGTCGGGTAACCCCACCTTTCGCGAATTGCTGGAGCAGGTTCGTCAAGTTGCTCTGGGAGCATATGAGCATCAAGACTTACCCTTTGAGAAACTGGTTGAAGAATTAGACCCCGATCGCGATCTGAGCCGCAATCCCTTGTTTCAGGTTGCTTTTGCCTTGCAAAATGCCCCTGTGCAATCTCTGGAGCTACCAGCACTGACGCTAGAACCTGCCCCTCTGGAGTCTGCCAGCACCCGCTTTGATCTAGAGATTCACCTGTGGGAACCTGCCCACGGATTGAAAAGTGTGTGGCGATCGCAAGACGGTTTGAGCGGCTTCATTTCCTACAGCACTGATCTATTCGATCGCGATAGAATTGCTCGTCTAGTGGGTCATTTTCAAACGCTGCTAGAAGGAATTGTCGCGAATCCAGATACCCGATTGTCAGACCTGCCGTTGCTCACGCCCGAGGAACATCAGCAGATTCTGTATGACTGGAGCTTTGGGAGATCTCCCCTAGCCTCCCTCAATAAGGGAGGGATCGGAAGTGCAGCTGAAGTTTCTCATCAGGGGCAACTCAGCGAGAAGCCACTCTACTTTCATCACATTGTTGAAGCCCACACGAAACAAGGTCCAAACGCGATCGCCCTTGTCACCGAATCTCAAACTCTTACTTACCAGGAAGTCGATTGTCAGGCCGCTCAGTTAGCAGAAATTTTGCGAAAAATGGGGGTTCAGCCCAATTCGCTAGTGGGGTTATGTGTCGATCGCTCTGCTGATATGGTGATTAGCATTCTCGGCATTCTCAAAGCGGGAGGAGCTTATGTGCCGCTAGACCCGACTTATCCGAGCGATCGCCTCCAATTCATTCTCAATGACACCCAAGTTTCCATCCTGCTCACACAATCCTGGCTTACCGAATCCCTACCGGCGACTTCGGCAACCATTGTTTGCTTAGATCAGCCGTTGTGCCCTCATCCCCCAACCCCTTCTCCCAATCAGGGAGAAGGGGAGAAAGAGAATAGCCTGAAGCTAGAAGAAACTCCTCCAGGTCGGTTCCCCCTCTCTCGTCACTGGGAGAGGGGGCCAGGGGGTGAGGGCTCTTCCGATCTAGCCTACGTCATCTATACCTCTGGCTCCACGGGCACTCCTAAAGGAGTTTTGCTCTCTCATCGGGGCTTGTGTAACGTTGTACAGGCTCAACAACAGCTCTTTCAGCCCATTCGCACTAGTCGAGTTTTGCAATTTAGCTCTCTCAGCTTTGATGCGTCTATTTTCGAGATTGCCCTCGCCCTCGGCTCTGGCGGCACGCTGTATATTCCTCCTCGGTCTGCCCAATTGCCGGGTATAGCGCTAATAGAATTTCTGCAAGAAAATGCCATCACTCACGCCCTAATTACGCCAGCCGTACTCGCCGTTTTGCCTCCTGGGGAACTGCCTGACCTTCAGGTGTTGGTCACCGGGGGAGAAGCCTGCTCTAGCCAGGTGATTGATCGCTGGGCTGTCAACCGCCGCTTCTTCAACGCCTACGGACCCACCGAAACCACCATCTGGGCAACAGTTGCCGAACTCCATCCCGGCGACAATCCCCTGACGATTGGTTGCCCCGTTCTTAATACTCAAGTCTACGTTCTGGATGCTCACTTAAATCCTGTTCCGGCAGGCATTCCAGGGGAGTTGTACATTGGCGGAGTAGGGGTGGCGCAAGGGTATCTCAACCGCCCGGAGTTGACGGCGGAAAGGTTTGTTAATGCTGACTGCTTAGAACTAAGTGCTAAGTTAAAAAGCGCCTTCTCTACAGCCAATAAACAGCGCCAAACCCTCTATAAAACTGGCGATCGCGTCCTCTACAACCGTGACGGCACTATTCAATTTCTTGGTCGAGTCGATCACCAGATCAAGATCCGAGGTTTTCGGGTTGAGTTGGGTGAAATTGAAACAACGATACAGCGTCATTCTGCTATTCAAGATGCCGTTGTCATCCCCTCCGCTGCCTCGTCTCTGATTGCCTACTTCAGCCTTGCTCCTCAGTATCTGCAAGAAGCGAGTGTGCGATCGCTCCAAACTCAACATCTGCAACAGTGGCAAACCCTCTACAACCAAACTTACCAATCACCAGCGCCCTCTCAGCCCCCAGCTTCCAACCCCCAACCCTTTGATATTACCGGCTGGAACAGCAGCTATACCGGAGAGCCCATTCCGCTAGAGCAGATGCAGGAGTGGGTGGGCGATCGCGTACAGCAGATTCTCGCGCTAAAACCTAAACGCGTTTTGGAAATTGGGTGCGGTACAGGATTGCTGCTGTTTCAAATTGCGCCGCACTGTCAAAAGTATGTAGGCACAGACTTTTCGGCTGTCTCCCTGGCATCAGTTCAACATCAACTAGACTCGCTCAATCTCTCCCACGTTGAGCTGTTGCAGCGCATGGCAACCGACTTTGAAGGGATTGATCTAGGGTCGTTTGACGTCGTAATTTTGAATTCGGTTGTGCAGTATTTTCCCGATGAGACCTACTTAATACAGGTCTTAAAAAAAGCGATTGAAGCCGTTGCGGTGGGCGGTGCCTTATTCGTTGGAGATGTGCGAAACCTACCTTTGTTATCGGCATTCCATAGCTGGATGAAATTTGTTCAGGCAGACGACAGCATGGAGCGATCGCAGCTCTGGCATCAAGTCGAGCGATCGCAGTTTGAAGAACCAGAATTGGCTATTGATCCGGCATTCTTTTATGTGCTGCAAGAGCAGTTCGCCCAAATTCAGCAGGTTCACATTCGCCTGACTCGAGGGCGCAGTCAAAATGAGATGACTCAGTTTCGCTACAACGTTTTGCTGCGAATGGAGCAATCTCATGAGGTTGGGCTGAAGCATGAAACCCAACCTAAAACCGTTATTAAAGACAACAAAGGGGAGCAACTTAACTGGAAGCATCAGCCAGTGACCGTCCAAGAGATCCAGCAACAACTCCTGGCCACCGAACCAGAAATCTTGACCATCACGAATGTGGTCAATAGCCGAGTGAATGCTGCTGTGGCAACAGCAAACTGGCTTCAGAATAAAGAAGCGCCCAAGACCGTTGGCCGCATGCGCGAGCTATTGCAAGACGCTGCAAACTCAGCAATCGATCCGCAAGACTGGTGGAATTTAGAAACAACATTGCCCTACACAGTAGAGATTACGTGGTCAGCATCGCCCGAGACTGGAGATTATGATGTGGCGCTGATTCGTCGTGGGGTTGATGTAGTGGATACTGCACTATGGCCTAGGAAGCGCTCGCCCCAGCACACCAACCATCCACTTCAGGCGAATGTCGCTCGGCACATCATTCCTGAACTACGGCAGCATCTCAGCCAGACGTTACCCGACTACATGGTTCCTGCTGCCTTTGTGCCGTTAGCCACCCTGCCGTTGAATTCCAGTGGTAAGGTCGATCGGCGCGCCCTGCCTCCGCTCGACCATACCTACAGCAACGATTCACCTACGGCAAGCGCCCCCCAAACCTCAACCGAGACCGCTCTCATTGAGATTTGGCAAGAACTCTTACAGATCAAGCATATCAACCGTCACGACAACTTTTTTGAGTTGGGTGGGCATTCCCTACTCGCGACCCAAATGACCTCTCGCATCCGCGACACCTTTGAGTTAGAACTCCCGCTCAAAAACGTTTTTGCCGCTCCCACTATTGCCCAGCTAGCGCCCATTCTCGACGCGTTGCGCGATACCACCTCAAGCACTCCTCCCCTCGTTCGGCTCGATCGCACCGCTTACCGACGCAAATCCTCGACTTTGCTAAACCAGCCGGCTCAGGTTGCTCCCGTTCCTCCCCAACCGGAAGCGCCAGCACTTAACACAGTCACCCCATCCCCTACTTCGCCGCTGGTTCCCCTGGCTTTGGGCGGCAGCAGTCCTCCCTTCTTCTGTGTGCATCCTATGTTTGGGGTCGTATTCCCCTATATGGAACTCGCTCATCACCTGCAAAGCGATCGCAGTTTCTATGGGTTACAACCCCTCGGGTTAGACGGCAAATCTCAGCCCCTAAACCGAATGGAGGCAATCGCGGCCTATTACATTCAAGCCATTCAAACCCTTCAGCCTCATGGGCCTTATTACCTAGGAGGTTGGTCTTTTGGGGGATTGGTTGCCTATGAGATGGCGCAACAACTCACTCAAGCAGGCGAAACAGTTGAACTGTTGGCAATTCTCGATACTACGGCTCCCTGCACCAAACCCTCTCTTTGTCAGAGCTTTAAGTTTCTAGTGAAAACTGCCCTCTGGTCTACCCTGCCATTTTTGCTAGACTTTAGCGCTCTAGCGACCCACCGCCTGCAAGGTAAGCCGTGGTTTTCTCGCTGGCAATGGTCAGCCATCACCCGATTAATTCCTGAAGAGTCTCGATTGCGTCTATTAAATGAATCCGCCATCAACGCCATGCTGCCCATTGTCTATGCGAATAGTCAGGCGACCAACGATTATGTGCCTCAGCCTTACTCTCACGCGATCGCGCTATTTAGGGCCGCAGAACAATCAGATGCTAGTCAACCTGATGAAACATTGGGCTGGAGTGAATTAGTGAAGGACATTCAACTGCACGAAGTCCCCGGCAACCATTTATCGTTGCTAAAACAGCCTCATGTGCAAGTTCTGGCGGAACAACTCAGACGTTATTTGGCATAGATACAGTGTTTCTCTAACTTCAAAAAGTTACGATATTGAGTTTTTCCCATTACTCTCAATTAGTTTAACGATTGCAATCACCGAGCTCAGATGTTTGAATAACTAACCTGATGCCAGCAGAACATCTAATTTTCCGCTGTCTTTTGGAGTAGGCCTGCCCCTATAGGCTGGGCGGCCAGCCATACCCAATCCACTGCCAAAAAGCACACCCGGTAAAATAGTGGCATCGAGCAGTAGGTGATCGCCCGTGGTATAAGCCCAACCCCAGCTCAAAACCTTTAGCGACTTTCTCGCCTACACCCAGGAGGTCGAAGGCTACTACGAACTCACTAACGGAGAACTGGTTGAGATGCCGCCAGAGTCTTACGACAACTTGCGTCGTGCCCTAAAGCTTTACGACGTATTGAAAGTGCTGGTAGATGCTGCTCAAGTCTGTCCCCAAGGTTTGGCTATAGCTGTGCCGGGGCAACCCAAGAATCGGTATCCGGATCTAACAGTGTTACGCCCTGAGCATCCTGAGCAGATGCGCGAACTGGGGCAGGTCGCCCTTACGTTAGAAATGGCTCCCCCTTTGCTAGTGGTAGAGGTGGTTAGCCCAGGGGCTAAGAATCGCCGCCGCGTCTATTTAGAGAAGCGCAACCAGTACGAGTGGCGCGGCATTGGTGAATGTTGGATTCTTGACCCAGTGGTAGGCCGGGTGACCGTTCTGAGCTTGACCCCACAGGGCTATAGCGAAGCCACATTTGAGGGAGAAGCTGTGGTTGAGTCACCTATATTTCCCGACTGGGCAATGACCGCTGAGTCTATGCTGGCGGTGGGTTAGCTATGAGAAAAGCTTGTGTTGGCTAAGCTGCATTTGGCAACCCGCGTCAACAACTCTCTATCTGCCAAATTCGTGCCTAGTTTGAGCCAACGTTGCGATTCGCGAAGCGTCCGTCCCGAAATCGCTCCGAAATCCTTCATTTAACCTAACAGTGGGAGTTTTGCCTCGAACCTTGAAGTAAAATCTCGGCACAAGGTTGAGGCTGAGCCAATGCTAGATCGCTTCTGGGAAGTGCTGGGCTACGTGTTTGCTCTCAACGATGAAGCTTTTCGCATTGCTACTACCGTACCAGCCGGCAGAAGCCTGGCGCTGTTAGTGGTTCTGCTGGCGGGGCTATCCCAGGGCATTGGGCAGAGCATTATTCTCTTTGTCAACCAAGTGCGGCCCGCCCGGTTTGTGCTCAGCCTGGGCATCAATGCAGTGCTATTTGTCTTAGGCTTCTTGGCCCTGGTGTTAAGCACCTGGTTGGTGACCCTGATGCCGTGGGCGCAGAATATGTCCTTTGGGCAGCTAGTGACGGTGCTGGGGTTGGCCTACGCCCCGCTGCTGTTCAGCTTTTTGGGAGCGCTGCCCTACCTGGGGATGCCCATTCTCAACCTGCTGTCGGTGTGGCATTTGCTGGCCATGGTGGTGGGTTTTGGGGCGATCGCCAATTTGGGCATCAGCCACGCCTTCGGCTACGTCGCTCTGGGCTGGATTTTGCTGCAAGTTTTGCAAAACACCGTGGGTCAACCTATCGCCAACCTGGGCAAGCGCATTGCCAACGGGGCAGCGGGGGTCGATCTCGTCACCAATCGCCGCGATTTGACGGAGTCGTTTCAATCGGGGCTGGCTGAAACCTCTACCCGCTGGCACGAAGAGTTCACCCAGCGATTTAGCGCCTTCAACCAGGGCGATGCGAGCGCCGCTGTCACTAGTGAGCCCTCGGCCCTCGCTCTGGCCGGAGCCGGGGGCTCGACCGTTTCTGTTGATGCCGGCCCAAACGGTGATCGCCTTGACAGTTTCAAGACCCTGCTCGGTCTGGCTGCCATGGCGGTGCTGACGGTGGTGGTGCTGGCGCTGCTGCGGCCCATTCGCGTCTGGTGGTTTGGCTGGTTGAGCGACCTGCCGAGCCTGGTGCTGCTGGTGCTGAACTTTGTCTGGATTGGCATTGTCGCCCTGGTGGTGGCAGGGCTGCTGGCTCCGCTCGAAACCCTGGGCTGGTGGGCCGGCTGGTATGACGACGAGGTCAACACCACCGTCAACGCGGGAGAGCTGGCCGAACCTGTGGGCGATCGCGGCAAAATCAGCCGCTATATGGTTTACCTCGACGGCATTGGTATTTCCAGTTTTGAGTACCTGCCCGACATCAAAGAATTTCTCGACACCCTAGCTCCCACTCTGCCCCAAGACGTGGCGCTGATTCGCGGCATCATGCCCTACTCGGTGATGAATGCGCCCCTGGATGAAGATCGGCCCCTCTCATTCCTCTGGCGCTACGCCGACAAGCTGCGATTTGCCAACCCCATGAGCGTGCTGGGTCTGCTGGTCAACATTCGTAACGTGCTGATTGTCGGCGTGTCGGCCGACAAGCGCTACGGCCCGCTCTACAACCAGGGCATTGCTCAGGTGGTGTTTAACGGCCTAGTCAAAAATGGCTACCGGGTGGGCAGCGGCACCCCTATTACGCTGATGGGGTATAGCGGCGGCGGGCAGATGTGCTGCGCCAGTGCCCCCTACCTCAAGCGGGCTTTGGGTGCACCCATCGACGTGATTTCCCTAGGCGGGGTGATCAGCGCCAACATCAACCTGCTCCAACTGGAGCATCTCTATCACTTGTCGGGCGAGAAGGATGTGGTGGAAAAGCTGGGGCCAAAGATTTTCCCGGGGCGCTGGCGGCTGTATCCTCTGTCGTTTTGGAATCGGGCTAAGCGGCGGGGCAAAATCTCGTTCATTTCCCTGGGGCCGGTGGGCCATCAGGTGCCGGGGGGCATTCTCGACCCCAAGCTGGTGTTGCCCGATGGCCGCAGTTCCCTCGAGCAGACCATCGACACTATCAACGCCATTCTGCGGGGCGAAATGTTGGAGGTCGGGCTAGAGCGGGGCGGCAAGGCAAACAACTACGACATCTTTCGCGCCAACCCCCTGGTGCAGTACCAGAGCTATCCGCTCAATCAGTGCCCTAATCCAACGCTCTACGTACCCATCGCCGACTGGATTGGCCGGCTAATTTTGCCTGTCAAAGCTGAGCGCTTTGGTGGTGTCTTCTACGAAATTCACCACGCGCCCGATGACCACCGCAAGCTGTTGGGCCAGGTGGTGAAGCTGCGCTGGTCTGACAACCCTCTCACCCAACAGATGGTGCAGGCCGTCACCCACGATGTGCACTTTAGCGCCGATGCCGAATATGCCAGCCGCTTTGGTGGGGTAATTAATCCGGTGCGGCTCAACCACTGGCTGCGGGTCGACCCGTTAGAGTCGCTGGCCGGGTCGCTGCCGGAGGATGATCTGGTTGTGGTGGTAGAAAATCCTCAGGTGGTGCTCGACAAGGACGGGGTAACGCTCTTAATCGCAACTCAGCCGATGGAGGTGACAGGGCGCTATTACGGCCTGGTGCAGTTTGTGGGGCCAACGGCAGGCGACTATTGGCGAGTACGGCATTTTAATAAAGTCAGCCGCGCCTTTGACGGCCCTGAGGAGGTGGTGAGTCTGCCCGCGGTGGCCCCGATGGCGGTCTACGGCAGCAGTCCCTCTACTACCAAGGATCTGGAGCGATCGCCCTACAACGAGACCGGTTGGTACATTTACGGTTCGTCAAATGCTAGCGGCACCTTTGTGGTGCAATCCCTCGGTCCTAGGGCACTGTTTCGGCTCCAGCCCGATCGCGTCTTGTTTGGCGGAGCAAAATCAGCCTACCGCTACATTCGCAACGAGTCATGGGCCGATGTGGTGGCCCAAAGGGGCAAGGTCAGCTCGGTGCTCTGTACGGTGCAGGACAACGGTCGGCCCGAGGCAATCGCAGCGGCCATCGATGAGTGGCAGGTGGGCAATCGCGCCCTTATCCTCCACACCTATGGCGGCATCGGTGGCAACCACAAAGAACCCGCCGCCGCCACCCCCATTTTCTTTGGCCACTTTGCCTACGGTCGGGCCGAGGTAGTGCACGACCCTCTAGCGGATGAACGGCGGTTTGAGATTCGCTATTACCAGGTCTACGCCCACAACATCGACGGGCTGATTGCGGGTACGATTCACTGGTCGCGCTACCAGGGCGATCGCCAGCGGGGCTGGCTAGGCACCCGCCCCACCTGCGACATCTTGGTCAAGCTCGATGCCTTTAGCCGCCAGTACTACTTTGATAACGAGCGCCGCTCTCCCCTCACCCGCATGGAGGCCCACCTGCAAGCGATGACCGCCCGCTATCGCATTGGCGACGGCACCGGCGGCACCTTTGTCGGCCCGTCGAACAACTGTTCTCAAGACTCGAATCAGGCGCTATTTGCCAGCTTGCAGGGTACTGGCCTCAGCCTCTACCGCCACGCCGACGCTCTGATCGATCAGCATCCCGACCAGGCCGAGCCCCTGTACCAGCTTGCCCTCTTTGGCAAAGACCTTAAAGACACCCTACAACCTTTAGGTGGTCTGCGCCCCACCTGGGAAAAGAACGAATTTAACCTGGGCAGCTCGATCGAAGACGAACCCGTGCGCAACCTGCTGATGGGGTTGGGCAGCTGGCGCACGGTGTTTCCCCGCAAGGCTAGTGATGTGGTGGTGCACAAGTTTCTCAAATACGGCGCGTCGGCTTGGGTACTGCGGACCAGTCAGGTGGGTGGTCACGATCCCGATATTGAACCGATCGCGCCGATGACGTTTTAGGGCTCCTGCTGACGACAGTAAGAATATTGTTGCCCTAAAAACCCAAGGGTGGAATGTGCATTCCCGTCGCTAGGGCACCAGCGATCGCCGCTGAGCCTGCTGTGGTGAATGCTGTAATTGCTAGCCACCAGGCTGCGGCGGCAGCAGTTTTGCGGGTCTTGTTTAAGCGTTCTTGGGCTTGGGCTTTAAGGCTATCAACTCTGGCCTGTAGCCCTTGCTCAAATTGCTCTACTTGCTGCAACACCAAATGCTTCAAACCTTGGGCCTGCGGCAGCAAATAATCCTCGGTCCACTGCTGCGGTTGACCCATTAGATCCTGGGCATTTGATCGCACACTACTCACAACTTGCTCAACGGGGTTAGCCATCACGCTATCCAACGGCAGGCGATCGAGCAATGCATCCCAATCGATTCGGTTGAGCTGATGCAAAACGACTAGCGAAGCCGCTGTAGAAAACGTTAGTCCTTCAGACAAATGCTTCTGTAGCTTGGTTTTTAACTCAAGATCTGGGTCTGACTGATTATCTAGCTTACCTACAGTCTCTGTAAGGTACGTCGCAATCGGCTGAACAGTATCTAGGAGGGAATGTTGAGAATCTCGCTGTCTGTCTTCTGAAAATGCCAGATTCGCTTGAACTATCAATTGCTGCCAGGCTGCCTCAACTGCTTGCAGAACGTACTGACGCTGCTGCTTATCTAAATCCTGGCGTTCTCTCAATAGCGCCTTCAACTGAGTTCGATCTAGGGTCAGATGATGAGCTTCGTAGCTAGCATTTTCCAGAGCCTCTTCCAGCAGCTCATGAAGTTTTTTGTGGATGCGCTTCGGCGTCAGCCGCTTTAAGCGGGTGTGGCGCAAATACAGCGCCAACTCTTGCCCTAAGTGTAGATTTGCATCCTCCAAACTTAAGGGCAATTCCTCCAGGAGGTCGTCAATTTCAGATTGATTGGGGCGATCGCCAATGGGACGCTCAGGTAAAGGATCGAGGGCAGCAAAGTCCAGTGCCTGCCGAATTTCCTGTTGAACTATGGCAGCTATCTCCTCTTGGGATATTGAGTTAGATATTGAGGTATTGTCTTGGTTGCCAAAGGCGGCCGTCAAGGTAGCTATTAATTGGCGCAACCCACCCGTAGCTACCCCAAAAACTGCTCCCACCGCCGTACTAACCGCTGTTGAACTGACCCAGGTCAGACCTAACCAGTAGGCTGACCAAATCACCACCCCGGCGATCGCCCCCAGTGCAGAGTCATTCAGCTGACTAAATTTTGCTGCCAAAAAACAAGCGCTAAAAAGCACTGCATTGGTGCTCAGCAACAGCCCTAAGCCACCCCAGAAAACTACGTTGGTCATTGAGCTGGCTAAGCTGCTTTCGGCACTGTTGCTTTGCTGATCACCACTGTTGGCAAGCTCTGCATCAGCCCGTGAGGGAAGCCGCGAGCCTAGGGCTGTCATACCAACAGCCAAACCAAAAAACGCAAGTAACAGATGGAATGCAAATGCTGTTAGCAAACCAATCAATAGGGCAGTTAGCAATGCAGTTCCCACAGTTCATCTATCCCATTACTTACCTTTCTTCTTCTTAGCTTTTTTCCCCTTCTTCTCTTGCTTTCCACTCTTTTGAGCAGAGGGCGCGCTAGTGGCAAGAATTACCTTCACCCGATGGACGGCCTCGTCAATGACCTGAGCTACAGCTTTTTGAGTGGCACTAGCGGTATCCTGGGTGGCGTCAATGCGATTGCCTAAGGCCCGTCGCGTTTTACCCGCTCTACCTTGGGCTCCGGCGATCGCATTTTCAATCTGAGCAACCACAAACTCTCGCGTCTGATCCGCTTTCTGTTTGGTGTCGTCGATCAGCTCGCTAGCCCGCTCTTGGGCAATACCTGCCGTCACGGCTGTTTTCTCTTTAACATTTTCCACACCCTGGTCAATTTCATCGGCTGCGGCAGCTCGACCGTTAACTAGGGTGTTTTCTACCGTCTCTGACGCGTCTGAGGCCGGTGAAACGGCATCGACGATCGCGTCTTTCACTCCTCCCACAACAGTCTTCACCGAGTGATTGATAGGGTCGAGCTGATTTTGAAGTGTTTTTTTAGGGTTTGATTGAGCTACTGCCTCAGAGATTTTGTTGGCAGCAACCTGGGAAACCTCAGCAAGCACAGCCGCTGCCACTACGGAGCCAAGCTCTCGCGGACTAATTCCCAAAATTGTCGTATCGATTAGGGGCTTCTTGTCCTCGGGCTGATTAACAGGTTGATCAACCTGAGTACTCTTTTTGATGTTTTTCTTCTTAGCAGACTTAGCAGGCATGGTGTGACTCTCCGTTCCCAATTAATGAAATATGTCGCAAGCTAGCAATGGCTTAGGCAACTGCGTTTGCCCTAGTAAGTCGTTGCCCTATTGCCGCTGCTTTAGCGCATGCACTAGAGCCTTTCACCTTAACGATGGGTTAATCTCAATGCGTCTGCTCTGCGATGGATATGCGGTGCTGATGACAATCTTGATGAGGTCCACAAACTCTCCTAGGACCGAGATGCTCTACGCTTAGAACATTATTTTTCTCTAGAGCCGATCTAATGCGCGTAGAAGCTTGCTGCCAGGCCCTGCTTGAGCACCTCTTGCCTGACATCGATCCACAGCGTCAGGGGCTCTGTGTCGATGTCGGGGTGGGCACCTTTGCCTTTTATTGCGAGCTGTTTGCCCGCTTGGGGTTTACCACCGTCGCTGTGGAACCTTCCCCCACTGACAAATTGCGGACGGTCTGCCAGCAGTACCCCATTCGACTGGTCGAGCAGTGTCTGTCAGACCGAGTCGGCACCCAAACGCTACATATGGGCCAGTTTGCCAACCTGGCCAACAGCAACTTTAGCTCTCTGGCGGCCGATTGGTTTGGGGCTTCTAGCATCACTCGCCAGGTGCTCACCCTCGATTTGGCGACCCTGCTAAAACAGGTGGCTGCCACCCAAATTACCGCCTTTAAGCTAGACATCGAAGGGTGGGAGTCGGTAGTGATTCAGCAGTTTGCCGAGCTGCCTGCTGAACGACTGCCCCAAATGGTGATGTTTGAGTATGGCGGTGGCAGCAGCCGTAACCAGGGTGAAAAGGGTTGGTCACCTAAATTTTTGACGGGCACCATGGATTGCTTGCAGACTCTGCAACAGCGGGGCTACGGCTTTAGCATCATGGTCGACTATGCTGCCGGCACCCAGCCTAAGGTGTTTGACCTCCAGGCCCTAGATCTGGCCCGAGAGGCACCCTTTTACCCCAATGGGGTCTACGGCAACATGCTGTGTTTTTATCAGCATCAGTTCTCTGCCGAGCGCATTCAATCGATCTGCGCACCCTATGGTGGGGGCTTGGCCAACTGGCTGGTCAGTAAGCTGGTGTCTTAGGAGATCTGGGGCCAGACGTCTCAACCAGCCAACCTATGCCCTAAACCCCTTAGGCACCTGCTCGTCGGAGTAGTAGTGCCACAGAGAAGCCACGGGTTCCTCTGCCTCGATCGCACTACCGACAGGGGCATCAGCGGCAGCTACCAGAAAGGCATCAGGATCAGATCGGTAGGCAGCCAGCAGAGCCTTTTCTTCGGCGGAGAGATCGGGGGAGCTATCTTGCTCAATCTCTTCGAAGGTAGTTTCGATCAGTTCCATCTGCGCTTCGGCGGCGCTGAGCTCGTGATGGGTCTCGGCGTTGAGCAGTTGCTCGAGGGGTTGCAGTTCGGCTACGTGGCTAGCAAGGGCTTGTAGCCTCTCTTCGTAAGCGGTAGTCAACTGCTGAAGTTCTTGCCGGTGCTGGGCCTCTTGCTGATCGAGGGCAGCTTGCAGCCGCGCTTCCTGTTCTTCTAAAGCGGTTTGCATTGCTGCTTTCTCGGATTCAGCGGTGTGTAGTTTGGCCTGGTGAGCCTTCAGCGACTTCAGCAGCGGCACCATTTGCCCTTTCAGGGTCATGTGCTCTACATCGAGCTGGTTAAACCGTTCAGACAGCGTGATATAAGCGCGACAGAGCCGGGTGTAGCGCTCTACCATCTGATTGACGTGCTGAAAGTTTCTCACTGCCGTCTCCAGGCGATCGGTAACCATAGCAACATCCTGCCCATAGGGGCGAGTGGAAACAGGGTTTATCAGCCCTACATATCACGTTTGTCCTCAAGAATTCAAGCCACGGGGGATACAGCTTAAGGACAAAGTTAGGCTCTGCCAACTAGCCTCGTCGCTGTCGGTCGGTTCTTGGCCGGCCGCAGGTTGTATTTCAGGAGAGGTTTTGGTTAATGTGTCAGAATGATGAGTAATTTCAGCCCGTCTTCGCCCCCACCCCGGCAGTGCTGTGCGTACTTATAAAAGCCAAAAGATCGATCAGAACGCCGACTACCCCTGCCCTTGTCGTCGCAATGGGTGCATTAAGCCCATTACCCTGACTGAGGCCTTTGGCTGCGATCGCTGTCAGCAAATTTTTGTTGTGCAAGACGATGGCTACGTGATTGAGCAGCTGTCTACCCATTATCCCTACAAGCGTCTCTGGCGCTGGACTGGGCAGCAATGGCGCCTTGACCGCTCCTCCCTAAACGTGAGCTACCTACCCCTGGTAGTGCTGGCCGCCTTTGGCATGATGGTGTTCTTCTTGCTGCTGGCCACCCTGCAAACCCCCGACGGTGCCCAATCGGTGGCGCGATTGCTGACTACCCTAGCGGTGGCGCTGGCGGTGGTAGGCATGTTTTGGCTGGCCTCTCGGCGTTAGGTCCATGGTAAACCTGACTACTCAAGCAGACTTCAGCGCGGCAGTCGAGCAGGTGCGCCAGGCCGGTCGCGACCTAGTCACCGCCGGGTTCGACACCCAAACACGCCTGCTAGAGGGTGTTGCCACCGCCATTGAAGCCAGCTTTGACGACATTCTCGAAGCCAATACCCTCGATCTCGAGGCCAGTTTAGAAATGGCTGTGCCCGAACGGGTGCTCGATTGGCTAAAGCTCACCCCCGAACGACTGCAAACCACCGCTAAAATTCTGCGGCGGCTGGCTTATCTAGGTGACCCTCGAGGGCTGCTGCACCCCGCTCCCAGTCGCCTGAGCAAGGCTGTGGCGGGCTATGGACAGGTGGTGCCCTTGGGGGTCATTGCCATGATTTATGAAGCATTTCCGGAACTGGCGGCGATCGCTGCGGGGTTGAGCCTGCGCACGGGTAACGGCCTCATTCTCAAAGGCAGCAACGAAGCTAGTCAAACCAACCAGGCAATTTTGCAGGCTCTCCACCAAGCCCTAGACTCCGTTGGGCTATCGCCTTACTGCATTCTGTCGCTGACCGAGGAGCAGGGCGACGTCGCCCGAAGCTGGCTCCTGCAGGATCCCGGCATCGACTTGATTATTCCCTACGGTCGGCCAAGCCTGGTGCAGCAGGTGGTGCGTCAGGCCGGTGTGCCGGTGCTGCCCACGGCGATGGGTAACTGCTATCTCTACTGGTCGCCCACGGGACAGCTCGACACCGTCACCCACATGGTGCTCGACAGCCACCGGGGGGAGCCTGACGCGGTCAATGCGGTAGAAAAGGTGCTGGTTCACCGAGGCGGCAATCCCTCTGCCCTGGTGCAGCTATGCCATACCTTGTGGGACCAAGACTTTGAGGTATTGGCCGACGAGGACCTACTGCCCGACCTGCCCAATGTGAAACTGGCAGCAGAGACCGACTGGAAGCGTCCGTTTTTGGGCAAGACGGTGGCTCTACGATTGGTAGACAGCGTGCAAACAGCGGCAACACTGATCAATCGCTACAGCAACGGCCACGCCAATGCGATCGCCACTGAAACCTATGCCGAAAGCAGCCGCTTTACTCAGCTCGCCACCAGTTCCGTAATCTATATCAATACCTCACCCCGATTTGTGCGAAACCCAGCCCAAGCGTCCTCTATTGCCCTAGGGATGACGGCCCAGCGCGGCCGTTGCAATGGCTTTGTGGGCCTCGGGGCATTCGTCACCACTCAGCACATTTTGCAGGGCCTTGAGTAGTTTCTGTCTGTTGTGGGGGTTGGTAGTTTTTTTAGAGCTGTCGCGATCGCACGCACCAACACTACTGCATAGCTATAGCCCCTCCTGATTTGGTTACATCAAATCAGGAGGGGCTATAGAATGTGGACTCTCCAATGCCACCCTCTGTTCAGCGAGAAGCCGCAGGCGTTAAGTCATCGCGGCCTAAGGTGATGCAGAAGATCTGAACCAATCTGGCAAGGATACATCTTTAGCACAGTACTTTTTATCAGCCCATACCGAGATAATCAAGTGCCATTTGAATAGTTCCGCAATCTACTTTAAAGGGATCTTTAAAGGGAGATTTTCGGGCATCAGGGGTTATTTTGGCAAAATCTAGTGCCTCAAGCATCTGAGGGGTAATCTGACCTCGTACACAACACCACTTGCCATTTAGGGCATTCGTCATGTATCGATTCTCGTAGAAGTTCCATGAAGGAGACATCAACTCAATTAATTTGAGCCCACTGCCTGGCTCAGCGTTGTCCCGCAGGCCGACACGGTTTAAAATGAAATTACTGCTGGCAGCACCATGAACTACTACTACCTCCTTGGCATTGCGAGCAATTGACCATTCGTCATCAAGTGCTAGGTCCTCAAAGTAAAGCGTTTTAAACCCTCGCTCCTCCATAAATTTAGTAACTTCATCATTATTGATTAAGCTACGGCTTCCCCTACGAGGAATAAAGATTCTTTCAGGAGTTTCTTCTTTATATCCTGGAAAATCGAACCCAAAAAATTGAGGTCTAATGCTAAAAACCCTGTGCTCTGGACAGGTAACAATCTCACCACGGACATTGTCATCTGTAAAAATAAGGGGGAAGCCGAGTAATCGATATACCTCCATAGTCATGCTGTATTTAGGCACCCTAGAACCTAGAACAACATGAATTTCAATGTCTTTTTGAAAATGTTCACTCAAGAATTTTTTTGCCAGAAGAACTCGAGTTGCAACATTCTCAAGAATGTGACCAATGTTTGTAAATACATCGAAGCGAGCGTCAAAGATGAATTTTCCTGAGTAATCGAGAGTTTTCTCCCCCTTGATCGCTCTGGAAACAAATAATTGAGCTCTCCGCTTCCGGCTAAGGGCGGCCGATTTCGTTGTGGCTATACCAGAATTTACTCTAACTTCTCCTTCAAAAGGTTCAAGATATTGCGCTGGCATTATCACTGGCTCAGCAGCTGGGCGCCATACGTCCATTGCACCGGTAGGAAAGCAGTACATCATTGAAGATGCAACTTCAAGACCTGGGACTTTATGCTTTAGAGTTATATCCATTTCAAACCTTTCGAAAAGTTTTAAGCTAATTAATGAATTTAGAAAAAATACTAGCAACTACAAAATGAGCAGAGTTGTAAGATTAAAAATGAGTACTTATGCTTACGAGTGATGCGCAGTTAAGAATGACAGCCTTAATATAAGAGCAGAAGCCCAGAATTGTATCCTGCCAACTTCGACCCTCTACTTAACTTCACCGACCTTGGGCTTGAAACGCTTCAAGTGTTAAGGAAGAGTGAAGACCACGCGAGGAAGCGTCTATGCTCGTTCAACTACACCAGCTTAGACAGGCATAGGCACTTGTCCTTGTGTGCTTCTTTGAGTCTGCATGTTGCGCCTAGTAGGCATAGCTATAATCGGCTGGAAAGGAAAAAATCTAAGCTATCTAGTCACGCCCACCGTTCACAGCTAAGACTTGCGGCAAAAACACCCTCTCCGCGGAGTCCTTGATGCTTCGGATACCCGCTGGAATGCTGTGGATGATGCTGTTCGAAAAACCGTCTTACTCAGCTTGTCACGGGCAATAGGTTGAGGTTTTTGCTGCTGTCGAGTTTGAAGCACTTTAGGCGATCGCCCCCCATAGAACGATGAGAGTTCAGCTGAATAAGCCATGGCTTAAGAGGCGATCGCATCCGCCAATCGGTCAATAGCGCGCCGCCCCCCAAAACGTTGGGCGATGACGTCGTCATAGGTGTCGGCAATAGTCACCACCGAGAGAATGCAGGTTTGAAGCTCCATCAGGTCCATGTTTTCGCCGCCGAGGACGCTTTCTGAGAAGAGCACTTGGTTGGCCTCATCTAGCTGAAAGGCACCGAAGCGCATACGGCGGTTTTCGGTGAGCAAAAAGTGCATCAGTTCATGGTCGATGTTGCTGCCGACGGTGACGCAACTGGTGGCGCGCACCGTTGCCAGATCGGCCTTTTCCCAGGGGTGTACTTCCCACGGCAGCACCTCGATTTCAACCAGGGTAGAGCCGTAGAGGATATCAAACTGAGGCTGATCGGGATAGGCCCGCAAGCTGTCTTTAAACAGAGCGGCGGACTGTAAATAGTCGGCGACCTTGGTGTAGGTGAGCGCCTGAACGTTGCTGACAAAGGAGATGGCCATGGGAAGTGGGAGGGTGGATGGGTAGGAGGGTGGATGGGCAAGTCATTTCGTAGGGTGGGTATTGCCCACCATGAACCCTAGGCAGAGCAACCCGCTTTCAGCCAGTCCCTACATGATGAACATCTTTTGATCGAGGGATTTGGGCACGTGGGAATCGATGAACTGCTGGGGGCTCTCATCGGACTCCAGCCGGCCGTCCACCAGGTTGATGATGCGATCGGCCACGTCGAGAATGCGGTTGTCGTGGGTAACCATGAGAATGGTGCAGCCCTTTTCGCTTGCTAGCTGCTGCATCAGGGTCACCACGTCGCGGCCCGACTTTTTGTCGAGGGCAGCGGTGGGCTCGTCGGCCAAAATCAGCTTGGGCTGGTTGACTAGGGCGCGAGCGATCGCCACCCGCTGCTTTTGCCCCCCGCTCAGGGCCGCAGGTTTGTAGTCAGCCCGCTCCGCCAGCCCCACTTGGCTGAGAATATCCACCGCCAGTCGCCGCTTGCCGCGAAAGTTGCCGGTTAGCTCCACCGCCATCTCCACATTTTGGGCGGCCGTCAGCGACTCAAACAGGTTGTGGGCCTGAAAAATAAAGCCAATGTTGCGGCGAATTTCGACCAGCTTGCGGTTGCCCATGCCCACCAGTTCCTGGTTGAGCACCTTGAGGCTGCCTTCACTGGCCGATCGCAGCGCCCCAATCAGCGTTAGCAGCGTGGTTTTTCCCGAACCTGAAGGACCGGTCATAATCACAATCTGGCCGGGGTGCAGATCGAGGCTAATGTCAAAGAGTACTTGCTTGCGCAAATCGCCTCGACCAAAGAAATAGTCGAGGTGGCGCACCTGCACCGAGCTAGCGGTGACCTCGGAGGTTGGGGATGACGTAGACAACGGCGTAGCACTCATAGGCCAAATACCTCTGCGGGGTCAGTACGCTGTACCTTACGCACGGCAACAGCGCCAGAAATCAAACACATAATGAAAGTCGCTAGATACAGGTTAACCACCCGCTCTAGGGTCATCTTAAACAACAGGCCGGTGACGGTGGCACCCAGGTTGTAGAACAGGGCGCTGATCAAAAAGCCCGGCACAAATCCCAGCACCGAGAGAATAATCGCCTCCTGAATCACCACCCCAAACAGGTAGGCATTGTTGTAGCCGATCGCCTTGAGGGTGGCGTACTCCGACCAGTGGTCGGCCACGTCGGTGTAGAGAATTTGGTAAACGAGAATAATGCCCACCACAAACCCCATGGCGGTTAGAAGCGAAAATATAAACCCAATGGTGGTATTAACTTCCCAGTAGGTGCGCTCGCGGGCGATGAACCCCTCAGGCCCCTGCATGGGCAAGACCAGCACGTCCTTGGGAAGCCCCTCACTGAGGGCCTGCACTAGAGTCTCAATGTTGGTGCCGGGAGTTACCCGCAGCAGACCAATGTCGGCGGTGGCAAAGCTGCGCTCCTCTTCCTGAGGGCCACGATTGGCAAAAAACCGCAGAAAATTCTGGTCGCTCATGATCAAGTTGCCGTTGCCCGAGGCAAAGTCAGTGCCCAGGCTAAAGGTGCCCACAATCCGAATCTCGCGATCGGCCAGCTCAGTGATTACCCCGGTTTCTCGCGGTCCCACCTCATCGCGAGAGCGAGTGTCAATCATCGCTGTGTTGGGTAGCCGCAGCTCCTGCTGGCGGGCCAGCACCTCGGGCATGGGCAGCACTGGGTCAGAGGGGTTGTAGGCGATTACCCGCACCGGTCGGGTTTTGCGGGTGTCGGGGTTTTTCCAGCGGGCGTCGCTGAGATAGATGGCATAGGCCCCTTCTACCCCGTCAAAGGCCTGGGCCTGGTAGAGGCGGCGGCGGGCAAAGGAGCGAGGCACAAACATGTTCTCCTTCAGCCGGTTGATGAGCACAATTTCGCCATTGAGTTTTTCAAGCAGCTGGGTTTGGCTGTCGTAGAGGGCATTTTTAAAGCCGGTGAACAGAAACATCAGCAGTACCGCAAAGGCCACCCCAGCCATGGAGGTGAGAAACTTCTTGCGATCGTGAATCAGGTTGAGGAGGGCGAGGGGGGTACGCTGCATGGCGCGGCTAGGAATTGTGGACGGGCAGTTTGAATCTTCGGCTCAGGCTACGGTTACCGGCGCGATGGCGGGCAGGATAGGGGGCGATCGCCTACCAAGCTCTTTGCGGTTAGACCACCCCTCAGAGGCGCAAAGCCTGCCCTCGTTAGCCGGGGGCAATCAAACAGTAGGTGGCTAGAAACCTTTGAGACCGGATGGTCCACGGCAGGAAACAGCAGCGGCAGAAAACGTTGAGTCATACGGGTGATCCTAAACGGCTGGGTGAATAGAGTGTTTTTTTGAGTCGGGCGATGCTTTAGACAGTGGTTGCAGGCTGGACAGCTGCAAGCCAAACCAGTTGCGTCCCAACCCCAGACTCTAGGTTCTCTGGCGCAAGCGGTCATGCAAATACCTCCGCTGGGTCAGCCGTGACGGCCTTGCGCACCGAAATCAGCCCCGACAGGGCACACATCAGCACCGTCAAGGAGAACACGAAAATGACTCGAAACACCGTCATCTGCATAGGCAGGGTGCCCGCTGTCGCGTTGTAGGCCAGCTGGTAGAGCCCTAGTGCCAAAATCAATCCCGGCACATAGCCCATCAGGGCCAGCAGCAGCGCCTCCTGGATTACAGTTTTGAACAGGTAGCTGCCACCGTAGCCGATCGCCTTGAGAGTGGCGTACTCCCGCAGGTGGTCGCGAATATCGGTGTAGAGAATTTGGTAGACAATCACAGTGCCCACCACGAAGGAGACCACCACGCCTAGGCCAAAAATAAAGCCAATCGAGGTGGTTTGAATCCAGAACCGGCTCTCTTTGGCAATGATTTCAGGCTTGGTATAAACCTCCACATCGGCGGGTAGCTCCGCTTGCAGGGTGGCTTTGATCCGCTCAGCATCGGCATTGGGCTCTAGCAATATCAGCCCCAGGTTGACCTGGTCGAGCGGGCGCGGGTCAAAGTAGCGGCGAAAGTTTTGGTCGCTCATAATCAGGGTGCCATCGGCGGCAAAGCCCCCCCCCAAATCGTACTGGCCGGCGATAGTAATGCGGCGGCGATCGGCTTCGGTTTCGAGACCGAGGGTTTGGGGGCCAAACTCGGGACGCGATCGCCGGTCGATAAAGGCCGCATTAGGCTGCTGTAGCGCCCGAATGCCATCGGCTGTGTTCAGCTCGGGCATGAGAAACACTGGGTCGCTGGGGTTGAATGCATAGACAAACATCGCCCGACTGAGGCTAGTTTTGGGGTTCTTCCAAAGGGCGTATTCGGCATAGAGGGGCATCACCTGCTGCACGCCCTCAATGCCCGCCGCCTGGTACAGCCGCTCGCGGGGAAACGCTTTGGTAGAGCTAATCTCTAGGGACTGGGGCGAAATCAGAAAAATATCGCCGTTGAACTGGTCGTAGAAGTTGGTGGTGGTGCTGACCAAGGCACCGAGGAAACCTAGGTTCATGAATATCAGCAGCACCGCAAAGGTAACTCCAGCCACGGCCACCAGCAGGCGGGGGCGATCGTGCCGCAGGTTGTACCAGGCCAGGGGAATGCGGGGCAGGGACGGAAATTTCATCGCCACCTCCTAGGGTTCAATGTCGATGGCGACGTCAACCTGAAGGTTGGTGAGCGCCGCTACCGCATCACTCTGGTCAACCTGCACCCGCACTTCGACCACGCGAGCGTCGGCGTTGGCGGCGGGGTCATCGTCGAGCACGTCGTTTTTGGCAATTTGTAGGCCAATCTCGCTAACGGTGCCGGTTAGGGTTTCGCTAAAGGCACCGTTGCGGCTGGTAATGGTGGCGGGCTGCCCGACTTCAACCAGACCAATGTCGGTCTCATAAACCTCCGCCACCACCACCATCTGGCTGGTGTCGCCCAAAGCCAAAATAGGGCCGTCGGCTGGAGCTACGGCCTCCCCAGGGTAGGCAAAGACATCGAGCACTTGACCGGCCTGGGGCGATCGCACAATGGTGCGAGCCAGCTGGGCCTCGGCCAGGGCTAGGTTCTGAGCGGCTGAGTCGACCCGGCTGGCCACCTGGTCGCGGGTGGTGATGGCCCGGGCCGAAACCACTTGAGCTTGGGCATTTCTGATGTCGCTGAGGCGGGCCTGCTCTAGCCGCTGTTTAGTCGCCTGGGCATTGCCCAGATCGGCGCGCAAGCTATTGACGGTGGCCTGCTGACGGTCTAGCTCTTGGCGAGAGATCGCCCCCGATTCGTTGAGTGCTTGAAAGCGGGCCAGATCGATCTCAGCGACGCTCAGCTCGGCCTGGAGGCTCTCAACGGCGGATTGCTGGGCGGCAATCGCGGCCTGCTGCGGCCCGTCGATCTGACCGACCCGAGTGCTAGCCTCTTGCACCTGGGAATTGCCTAACGTCGTTTCGGCCGCCAGCTGGGCCCGGGCCTCGGCTAGCTCACTGGCAGCCACATCGCGCTCGGCTCGGCGCACATCGTAGGTGTCCAGATAGGCCAATACCTGACCCGCTTGCACCTGGTCGCCTTTCTCCACCTCAAGGCGATCGATGCGACCGGCTTCGGCCGTGGCCACGTCGATGACGCGGCTGGCAGGCTCAATTCGCCCCAGAGCGACCACCTTCACCTGCTGCGGGGGTGGCAGCTCGGCCTGCTCGCGAGCGGCCTGGCGGCTTTGCATGACGTTGCGCACCGCTATGGTGGAACCTGCCCCCACCAACAGCAGGGCACCAATCAACAGCCAAAAACTCGGCTTTCTCCAAGGCTGAATCGGGTGGGTAGACATAGGCGCATAGGACAACTGCACTGAATTTAACTGAACGGTGTAGTTTAGTCAATGGGCGCAGGCAACTGAATTAGGGCGAGACCCAAGGCGAGCGCCAGGTATTTCTCGCCAAGCCCTTGGGCTGGCGAGGGTCAGAACTTAGTTGTCGCCAACGGCCTTTAGGGGGGCGGGCTAAATGCTGGGGTTCCACCAGCGCTAGCAGGTGTCGCCGCTGCACCTTCAACGGGTGGAGCCTCAGCGGGTGGAGCCTCAACCGTGAGAGGACTTGCCGTAGGTGGGGAAGCCGTAGCCGGGATGTCTGGAAGCGGGTTGACCACTCCAGGTGGCGTATCGTTGAGGCGCCTCAGCTCTTCCACTGTGGCAGGAGTTGTGAGCAGCACGTCTTCTACACCCTGAATGCTAGCTTCAGAAGCAAAGTCGTTAATTAAGGTAGGGTCTAAAATTGCGTTCTCGGTATTGAAAGGAGTCTGCTGCTCTAAGGTGCGGAGCAGATCGGGTCGCATAGCGGCCAGGGGGTCATGGAGGTCAGGGCGATAGGCGGGGTCATCTAAGTGCAGGTCCGCCATCAAAACGCTGGTTTGGTAAAACTCTAATAGGTCAAACTCTACAACCTGCCAGCTACCGCCGCCAATAAAGGCCATTTGCCCTCCATAGAGCGCCAGCTCCTGGCCTGTTTCGGCCGCCGTCACCAGCACGGGGGCCGTGGGTAAATCGGCCAGGGCCATTACTAGAGTCAGCTGCCGAGAGGGCACATAACGCACTACCACGGCAGTGCTGTTGAGCCCCACGGTGGCATTCGGGGTTTGAACCGTCGTCCGCCCCTGGTTGGGGGGCACAAACAGGGCTACCGTACCTTGGTTCAGCAGCAGCTTCCGGGTGTCGGGCCAAAAACGCAGGCTGGCCTGCTCGCCCACCCGAGTCAGCGACCCATCATTAAAGAGCACCTCGGCCCTAGCCGAAGCGCTGGTATTTAGGATCTCCCCTGGGCAAAAGCAGTCGGCTACCGTGGCCGGTCGGGTGTTCCCGCTGGCGGAAACCAGGCTCACTTGATAGGTGCTAGTCCGCAAGTTGGCCCAGGCCCAGGGCACCTCTGCCAGGGTCGGAGACGCGATCGCAGTACTGCCTACAACCGCCAGCAGCACTGCCGAAAACTTATTGGTACGAAAAACCATAGCTCGGTGAAGAGTGACCACTAATTACAGCAGGCCCATGGCCTTAGGGTAGATGCGGCCAAATGCCCTAGCCCCTAAATTGCTGGGGCGATTGTGGGTAGAGTACCCTAGCAGTGGCAGTTGATCGCCAGGGGTAACACCATCAACTCAAAATTGGTGCAGTGCCGTCGCTGTTTTGGCAGAGTTCTAACGAACTAGGCGCGACTTGAAGCGGAGCCTTAGCTCTATGGTAGGGTTCAAGCAATTCAATTTGGGGCGGATTCATAAATCTTGTATCCGCTTCAAATTAAATCTTTAATGAATGTGAGCCCTTTTTTCGGGAATCAGCAGCAAGATCAGTGATTCTGCTGGTGACAGGACAACACACGTTATATCCGAGCAGACTCCATTGGTTAAGCGGCACCCCTCCCTCCCCCTGGCGTTAGTTAGCTTTGGCTTGCTCTGCAGCGGCGTCCTGCCGGACCGAGCCAAGGCAGAGCAGTTGAGCCTTCCGGCGGCCCCTGCCGCCAGTGTTGAGGTGATGACCTCGGTCGCGGTCGAGGATGCGGCACCTCTACAATCTCCGTTATCACCCCTCCCCTCTGGGTTAGGAAACTCAACTGTGACCCTGGCCCCATCTACTGAGGAGGAGCCATTGGTCCGCGAACTGAGCCTCAACTCAGCTGCTACTGGGCCTGCGATCGCCCCCGACCAGGCCCTTGTTACGGAGACTTATCTAACCACTGCGGCCGCGCTGGCTCCACCAATCCCGGCATCCCAACCCTCGACTCCAGCATCCCTGGCTCAGGCTGACCCCAATGCTGACCCCACGGGTCAAGACCCAGAGCTAGGAGTCATTCAGGTGCGCAGCCCGCTAGAGGACAACGACCTGGGTATTTTGCGCATTCGCGATCAGCCCCAGATTCCCGTGGCGCCGCGACCCCCGGCAAAAATTGGGTTTTTCTCGGCCCGCCTGGCGATCGCCAGCAGCGACAATATTTTGCTGGCCGTCAACGACGTAGGCGGGCTGACCGGCGATACCTTTCTGCGTCCCTCAATCGGTTTTGGCGTCTACCCTGCCCTGGGGCCGCAAACCGCCTTAATTGCCACTGCTGACTACGGGCTACAGCGCTACGGCTCCCAATCATCTCTCAACTACGACGATTTACGGCTGCGGGTGGGTTTGCGCCAGGGGTTAACCCCTCGTAGCTATGGGCAGCTGGTTTTCACTTACCAAGAGCTGTATCGGCCTGGCGGCAACCGGGGAAGATTCTTCAAAAATACGGCTCTGGGCCTCACTTTGGGTCGCCGCGACCCCATTACGCCAAAGCTGGCCCTGGACACCTACTATCTGGTTCAGTTCAACGGTGCCCAGTCCACCAGCAGCGGCACCGCCGCTGACTTTAGCCGCTTCTTTCAGTCGGCCGGAGGCTACTTGGGCTACGACATTACCCCTCGGCTACAGGCGGGTCTCAGCTACCAGCTCAACCTCATTGACTACACTGCCCAAGACCGTTACGACACTTTTCAGCAGGTGCTAGGGCAGGTGGTTTACCGCATTACCCCCAACCTGCGTTTTAACGTCTACGGCGGCGTTAGTTTTGGCCGATCCTCTGAGCCTCGGGTGCGATTCAACGATACCTTTTTTGGCGCGGCGATCGATGCCACAATCCCCTTGTTCTAGCTAAATCAGCGTGATTTTTGACGGGATTGTGACCCGCTCTTGCGATTTAGCCTCCTGGTGAATATTTCAGGGGAACAAACTATGGTTTTTAGGCGGCTAATCGTCGATTTCGGCTAGCTCAATCACCTGGTTGTCGTAGTCTTTGACCAAAAAGTTGAGAGGCTTTTCGTTGCGAATTTTGTGCTGCACGCCGCCTAACTGCACGCGCATCAAAATGTACTCCAGACAGTTGTGGTCAAAGCAGACGTGACGCTGCTGATTACGGTGGCCTAGGCTAGCACCACCCACCACGTGAAGCTGAGTATTTTTGCGCAGCTGATACCACAGCCCTTCGGGGCTGTTCATCACGTTCTGGCTAGCCAGGCTAGTGGCACCGCCCAAATACATGGGGTCAAGGCCAGCAGTGCCCAGGGTCTGCTCATAGTTGTAGTAGTAGTGCAGGGGCACCTCGGCGGCGGGCAGGTTGAGCATGCCTTCATAAAACCGACGGGCTACTTCCAGGTCAGACACCATCACCGTGTAAACCTTGGGGGCACCCTTGAGAAACATCCACATGGCCCCGGCGTAGGCCACTAGCAGCAAGACCATAATCCCCTGGGTCGACATGATGCTGTCGAGGGGCAGCCCCAGTAGGGAAGCCAGGCGGAGGTTTAGGGAGCAGTCAAGCAGCATAGGCCCACTCACAAGGTAACGACAAGGGCGGTTGTAGCACTCGCCCCAATACTAATGGCTCGTAACCAGTGTATCAATTCTGCCATCAACTCCCCAGTCGCGAGGTACTTGCTGAGGGGGCGGCGGCATCCTGAGCCCAGGCCTGGGAAAATCTGTGAGTTTCACAAAAAATACGTCGCCAAAATCCCCATGGTAGGTATATTAAAGGCTGATTTAACCCGCAGCCTGGGTCAGTAGCGATCGCAGATCTGGGGGTGGCTTTGGTCAACGTTCTCCACGGCTCAACCTATGTCTAGCCCAGCGCCTATTCCTAACTTTCCTGAGTGTGACCACAGGTTGGTGCAATCGCTGCACCATTTGAGCGATCGCGAACTGGTGCAGCTATTTCAGCGCCATGGCGATGCAGGGCGTTACTTTACGGCAATTTTTTGTCGCTATAGCCCGATGGTCTATAGCCTGATTCGCCATTCGGCGCGATCGCCCGTGCAGGCCGAATACCTGTTTGCCCTGACCTGGCGGCACATTCTTCTCGAGCTGGGTGGGGTGGAATGCCCTGAGGCGGTGGCAGGCGAGGGACCCGGAGCGTTTACCTTACAGAACTGGCTGATCAACATTACCGCCCTGTGCATTAACCAGGCGGTGGTGCCCGAGGTCGAGACCATCCACTATTCCCTCGACCAGGCCACGCCGCCGCTGTGGTGCTATGTCGAGCAGGCCCTCGATTGCCTGCCTCCGGTAGAGCGACTGGTGGCGGTTATGTCCCTGACCTTTCGCTGGAGCGAGAACCGCATTGCTGCCTACCTCCAAGCCGAGGGTGAAGCACTGACCGCGGCCGATGTGCGCCAAAAGCTGGGGCTAGCCTTTCAGCACCTAGAGTCGGCCCTGCCCGAGGATATTCGCCAGATTTATCTGGGCGATGCATCGCTGCGCCCTGAGCCCCTGCCCGATGATCTCGACGGCCTGCTAACCGTTCCCGACCTGGAGGGAGTCAGTCTGGCAGATGCCAACCTAGTGGGCACCACGGGGGACTTGGGCGGAGACTTCGGCAACGAATGGGCCAACTAATTTTGACCGACAACGGGAGTCCTGGGGAGGGGCGATAGCAATGAATCAAATCGGTAAGAAGCACATCGGCAAACTGGGCCTGGCGCTAGGTCTCATGCTGCTGGTTGGGCAGGCCGCCCCAGCTGCCAACTTAGAAGAACAGCTCGATCTGCGCCCCAGCAGCGCGACTCAGGGAGAGTCGCGAGATGTGGCTGACGGCTGGATGCAGCTAGGCAACCAGCAGCTGGCCGAGGGCAATCTCACCCAGGCCGTAGATTCTTGGGCCGAGGCGGCCGAGATCTATCGTCTGTTGGGTGATGGTCAGTCGGCGGGTCGGGCCTACGGTTCTATGGGGGCGGCCTTTGCTACCCTAGACCGCTACCCCGAAGCTGAGCGGGCGTTTGTGCTGCGCATCGGCACCGCCCGCGACAACGACGACCTGCTCGGGCAAGTCTACGGCCTCAACAACTTGGGCAATCTCTACATCAATCAGGGCCGACTGAACGAAGGGCAGGCTCACTTTGAAGAGGCGCTGCAAATTGCTCGCACCTCAGGGGATTCGCGGGCCATTGGTGTCTCCCTTAGCAACCTGGGCCAGGTGGCGACCCAGCGGGGCGACCTAGATGTGGCCGTGCAACTGCTCGAAGCCGCTACCAACTACCGCATTTTGGCCAGCGACTACCTGGGTGAGGCCCACTCGTCCAACAGCTTGGGCGATGTTTATGTGGCCCTGGGGCGCGATTCTAACGCCATTGGCGCCTATCGGGTAGGGCTACGGGCGGGAGTTGATGCGGGCGATCGCAACCTGCAAATTCGCGCCCTCGATGGCCTGATTGGCATTTACCTAGAGCGAGACGACTTGGTTCAGGCCAAAGGCTACCTTGACCAGCGCGCCGCCCTCACCTTGGGAACTGTGCCGCCGGATCTACAGACCGCCCTCAGCTACCGATCGCTTGGTGACTATTACCTGCTAGTTGACGATCGGGCTCGGGCCGAGCAAGCCTTTACTTTGGGTCTACAGATCGCGCGCGATCTTCAGCAAAAGTCCCTAGAAGCCGAGTTCATCAACCGGCTGCTGGAGTTTTAGCCTGCTGATACATCAGTTACTCAGAAGGGCTTCCCCGGGATTCTAGGGAAGCCCTTTTGAGTTGAAGGGGCTAGCCGCTCGTCGCCTAGGGATGCACCTGGGCATATTGGTCGAAGGGTGCAGTTTTTAGCTCAGCGGCACCCTCTAACCCTGGCTTCACCGGAGGCAATGGATTGCGGGCTTTGATCAAGGCGATCGCTCGGGTCACGGTCTCGGGCAAAATCACCACTAAGCTGTCGTCCTCAGCGCCATCTAGAGCCGTGTTGATCGCCTCGGTTTCGTCGAGAATGGTGCGGTAGCTGGCATGGCCAACCCCCTCCTCAATGCCGTGGATAATCCACTTGGCGGCGTCGCCCCGGCCTCGACCGCGGGTGTCGTCGTCCTCTTTAACCACGATGTCGTCAAACATCTGGGCCGCTAGCTTGCCGAGGGTAATGAAGTCATCGTCGCGGCGATCGCCGGGGCCACCGACCACGCCGATGCGCTTGCCCGGCCAGTTCTTCACAAAGCCGCCCAGGGCTTCGTAGCTGGCGGGGTTGTGGGCGTAGTCAACCAGGGCGTGGAACCGGCCCAGGTTAAACAGGTTCATGCGGCCCGGGGTCTGGTCGGTGGAGGCCTCAAAGGTATGCAGAGCCTGGCGAATATAGCCAATGTCAACCCCCTGGGCAAAGGCCGCCAGACTGGCTGCCAGGGCGTTGGCAATCTGGAAGGGAGCCTTGCCGCCCATGGTCAGGGGCACCTTGTCGGCCTGCTCAATGCGCAGCAGCCAGTCGCCCTTGAGAATGGAGAGATAGCCCTGCTCGTAGACGGCGGCCAGCCCCCCCTGCTGGGAATGCTTACGCACCAGCTCGTTGTGGGGATCCATCGAGAAGTAGGCCACCTGGCTCTTCACCTTCTGGGCCATGGCTGCCACCAGCGGATCGTCGGCGTTGAGCACCGCGTAGCCGCTAGGCCGCACCGCTTCGGCCACCACGCTCTTGAGGTGGGCCATATCTTCGAGGGTGTTGATGTCGCCCAAGCCCATATGGTCGGCGGCGACGTTGAGCACCACGCCAATGTCGCAGTCTTTGAAGGCCAGGCCCGATCGCAGAATGCCGCCCCGCGCCGTCTCCAGCACGGCAACCTCCACGGTTGGGTCCTGCAAGATTACCTGGGCGCTCTGAGGGCCGGTGGTGTCACCGGGCTCTACCATGTTGTCGCCGATGTAGATGCCGTCGGTGGTGGTGAAGCCCACCATCTGCCCGGTTTGCTTGAAAATGTGGGCGGTGAGACGGGTAGTGGTGGTTTTGCCGTTAGTGCCAGTAATCGCCACCACCGGAATACGGGCGGGCTGCCCCGGCGGGAACAGCATGGCCAAAATCGGTTCGGCCACGTTGCGGGCGATGCCGACGCTGGGGCACACGTGCATGCGCAGTCCGGGGGCGGCATTGACTTCCACAATCACTCCATCCACCTCACGCAGGGGCTTGGAGATGTCGGTGGTAACCACATCAATGCCGGCAATATCGAGGCCAATGGTTTTGGCGATGCGCTGGGCCACCCAGATGTTGTCGGGATGAATGTCGTCGGTGCGATCGATGGCGATGCCGCCGGTGCTGAGGTTGGCGGTGGCCCTCAGGTAGCACATTTCGCCCTCAGGCAGCACGGTGTCGAGAGTGTAGCCCTTGCGATCGAGCAGCTGCCAGGTGGTGCGATCGACCTCAATGCGGGTCAACAGGTTGTCGTGGCCTACCCCGCGGCGGGGGTCTTGGTTGGTGATGTCGATCAGCTGCTCAATAGTCGATTTGCCGTCGCCAACCACGTGAGCCGGCACTCGCTCAGCCACCGCAATCACCCGGCCATTGATCACCAGCACCCGGTGGTCGCGACCCCGATAGAAGCGTTCGACAATCACGCCCCGGGACACCTCTTTGGCCGCTTCGTAGGCTTCCTCGGCCGCCTCGAAGGTGTCGATGTCGATGGTAATGCCGCGCCCGTGGTTGCCGTCGAGGGGCTTGATCACGATGGGGTAGCCGCCCACATCCTCGATCGCATTCTCGAGTTCGTCTAAATAGTTAATGACGGTGCCCCGGGGCACGGGCACCCCAGCGTTGCGCAAAATCTGCTTGGTGCCCTCTTTGTCAGAGGCCAGCTCTACTGCCAGAATGCTGGTTTTGCTGCTCAGGGTGGCCTGCACCCGCTGCTGGTATCGACCGTAGCCGAGCTGAATCATCGCTCGGGTGGAGAGCTGCATCCAGGGAATGTCTTGGATTTCGGCGGCGCGCACAATGGCTTCGGTGCTGGGCCCCAGGGCGGCATCAAGGCGAAACTCGGTCAGGTCGGCCAGATCTTGCTCCAGATCTTCCTTGGAGTAGTGACCGGTTTCGACCAAACTGTTGCACAGGCGCACGGCCGCACGGCCCGCGTAGCGTCCGGCCTGCTCGTTCTGATACTCAAACACCACCTGATACACTCCGGCCTCGGCCACGCTGCGGGTGCGGCCAAAGCCAACTGGCATGCCGGCCATGGTTTGCAGTTCGAGGGCGACATGTTCGACGATATGGCCCATATAGGTGCCCTGGCGCACCCGACTCAAGAAGCCCCCCCGGTGCCCTGGAGAACAGAAGTGCTCAATCAGGCTAGGGAGCGTTTCTACCAGCGCTTCGTAAAACCCGAGAATCTGGTCAGAGGGGCGGTCGGCAAGGCCTTCTAAATCCAGCCGCATCAGAATCAGGTTGGGATAGCGGATGCTCCAGTAGTTTGGCCCTCGTAGAGTCTGGGTTTTGAGAATTCGCATGGGCTGTCGTAACTCACCAGTCATAGAACAGGGTTGGCCCGAGAGCAGCGCCGATCGGTAGGGATGATCGGGCAGGGGTGTAGTGCAGTATAACCTCAGGTCAGGACCCAAGACAGTATCCCCGAGGCACGATCTTGGCCTCAATAGGAGAAAAAAACCAGCCAGAATGACCTCTGTGGCCGCTCTCTGGGGCTGATTACTGAGTCAGGGCGCGAATGAATTCCTGAAGCTCGCTGAGAAAGCCGCCTCGTTTGCCCTTCGGAGCCGCTGCGCCGGACTCGCTGGAGTCGGCCGTAGCCTCGCCCATCAAAATGCGATCGATTGCTTCACCGGAGGGTTTTTCGGGCAATTCGGCCCGCAGCTCATAGCCACTGTCGGTCTCTTGCCACACCTGCCAGGGGTTAGGGTAGCAGCGCAACAGCACGGCACCCTCCATGGGCCGCAGGTAGTAGACCGGCTCTAGGGTGCTGAGGAAGCGATCGCGCAGCTGCCGTCCAGCGTAACCAATGCCAATGGTGGCCACGTCTTCGAGCTTGGGATTGAGCATGATTACAAAGGCATCGCCCGCTTGGGCACACATCTCTTCGACCTGGTTAACCTCGAGCGACGAGGGCTCCACGAACAGGTAGGCCTGGTCGCCCGGCTCCATCTCGCTGTGGAGCTCACCGATGGCCCGCACGACAAAGTCGGGGTTGCCCCAGTCGCGGCGGGCCAGAGCCGCCGCCCCCGCATCGGGAAAATAAACCTTGAAGACCAGGCCCAGTTCTTGCAGGGCGGGGTAAAACTGCTGGGCCACGGGCATCCCCTTCAGCTCGGAGTAGGCCAGCTCGACCACCATCCGAGGCACCCCCGCCTGGATAGCCGCTTGGGTAGCTTCCCGAGCCTGGGCGATCGCGTCTTCGAGACTGGCTGGAACGCCCGTAGTTGTTACAGAATCCATCGCACTATCCATAGCAGGCTCTATACCGGAGATAAGGTCAAAGGAACGAGGGCACGCTGGAGCACCTGGCGCAGCACCATCGCCGTCCAGTCAACATCGGCAGCGGTGGTGTGCCGCCCCAGGGTAAGGCGAATGCCGCAGCGGGCTGCGCGATCGCTGTAGCCCATAGCCAGCAGCACTGGGCTGGGGCTGATCTGGCCACTGTGGCAGGCCGAGCCAGCGCTGATGCCAATGCCCGCTAGATTCATCTCGCGCACCAGAGTGCGACCGCTGACGCGATCGCCATCGGCGGTGGCAATGCAAAAGCTAGCGTGGTGGGGCAGCCGGTGGCGGCGATCGCCTGTGGGCACCAGCTCAGCTACATCGGCCAGCTGCTCAAAGAGGCGATCGCGCAGCCCAATTAAACGCAGGGTCTCACTGGGCATTTCCGCCGCCGCCAGGGCCGCCGCCACCCCAAACCCCGCTAACACCGGCACCGCTTGGGTACCCGATCGCAGACCAAACTCCTGGCCGCCCCCCCCCAGTAGCGGCTCTAGCTCAACCCTGGGGCGTACATACAGTGCTCCAGCGCCCTGGGGACCATAAATTTTGTGGCTAGAAAGCGATAGCAGGTCGACCGGCAGGGTTTGCACATCAATGGGCAGCCGCCCTGCCACCTGCACCGCATCGGTGTGAAATAGCGCTCCGTGGTCACGGGCCATCTGACCCAGCACCTCAATGGGCTGGAGCGTGCCCACCTCGCTCTGGCCATAAATAATCGACACCAGCACGGTGTTGTCGCGCAGGGCCTGGCGCAGATCGGTCGGGCTCACCTGCCCCTGGGCATCCACTGGCAGCCGGGTCACCTGCCAGCCCAGCTGCTCAAGGTACTGAGCTGGCTGCTCAATGGCGGAATGCTCTACCGACGAAATAATCATGTGCTGAGGCACTCGGTAGCGCTGAGCCACCCCGAGCACCGCCAAGTTGTCGGCCTCGGTGCCTCCCGCTGTAAAGATCACCGAGTTGTCGTCAGCGTTGAGCAACGACGCCACCTGCAAGCGCGCCTGCTCTAGAACGGTGGCGGCTTGGCTGCCCCAATGGTGCAGGCTGGAGGGGTTGCCCCACTGCTCAGCCATGGCGGCCTGCATAGCGGCGATCGCCTCCTGACGAGGGGGCGTAGTAGCGCTGTAATCTAGATAAATCTGCATAGCGGGCTCGACAAGAGAACAGCGCCCCCAGGGGCACAAAGTCCATCCTAGCAGGGACGCTATCCCCAACGGGCAAACAAAATTTCGTGAACTACGGCCACTTTGCCCTAAAGCAGCACTGCCCTACGACCTGGCCGCTAGTGCTGCCACCGGTGGGGTGAATACTGGGGGGCTGGGTACCTCGGCGGTGCTGAGCAATCGGTCGACTACGCCCATGTGCCAGCCTAACCGCCAGAGGCTGCTGTGCGATCGGAAGCCAGTCCCTAAAACCCGCAACCCCCACAGCGGAATCAGCACTGCGCGTGGCGCCAGACCGTGCAGTTGCATGCCCTGATCGCGGTAGCGCAGGTAAAGGGTAGCTAGCCCATAGCCCCAGTTATAGGCTTTGCGGTAGGTTGCCTGGCGGGCCTCCACAAACGACTGCTTAGTACCCGCGCCGTGACGGTAGTGCACCACCGCCTCGGGCACATAGGTCAGGGCGTGGCCTGTCATCTGCACACGAATGCAGTAGTCGGCATCTTCTAGGTGAGAAATCGCTTCATCGAACCCGCCCACCGATTCGTGAATGTCTTTGCGGACGGCCAACGCGCAGCCGCCAGCAAAGGGATAAAAGGGCGTTCTAAAGTTTTGCAGACCCTGGTTTTGTGGAGTGTTGACAGCGCCCGGATTGAGCATTTCGTTGTCAAGTCGGCAGGCTAGAAAACCGTGGCTAGCGAAAGCTTGTTCCAGCGCCTCAAGCCACCCTTGATCGACGACATCATCGGCGTCGCAGAAGGCCAGGTAGTTACTGTTGGCCACCTTGGCCCCTGCGTTGCGGGCGTGAGAAGCGCCTTTTACCCCCGCCGCATCAATCACTTTTAGGCGTGGTAGGCGATCGCGGTATTCCTCAATTACGGCAAGGCTGCTGTCGGTGGAGCCGTTGTCGGCCACGATCACTTCATAAGGAGAAACGGTCTGCTTCGCCAGAGCCTCCAGCTGCTGCCCAATAACCGCTGCCTCATTGAAGCAAGGAACAATAACGCTTATTTTCATAGTTTTCGTTAGCCATAATTTAGGTAGGCAGGCGACTCGCGATCATAGTGCTCCACGTCCCTCGGTCATCCTTATTTGGCCTTAGGCAGGCATAACACCGGGCCAATAAGTAACCGGCTTTAATTCGCAATCCTACTTTCGCGCCTCCGTGAACCCCATCTGCTAGAAGACAGAGATGCCCAACTAGCGGCTTTAGCGGCTGGTTAAAAAGTTAAATGAACAGCGATGGCCTAGAACGTCCAGAGTAATGGACGTGGATATGGCGACCACTGTGCCCAAGACACGGCTAGCAAAAATTGGGGCGGTGCACTTGCCTATAGCGGTTGCACCAGGGGTTGGGCAAGACATCCTAAATGAAAATTGCCAGGGCGATCGCCCCGGCAAGGCTCACTAACGCGAAGCTATGCGCCCAGGGCGATCAAAACAAACGTTGAGACGGGCTACGACCCAGCCAGTAGCCGATTGACCACGCCCATGTGCCAGCCCAACCGCCAAACGCTGTTGTGGGACTTGAACCCAGACCCTAAAACTCGCAGACCCCACAGCGGGATTAATACTAAGCGCGGCGGTAGCCCGTACAGTTGCATGCCCTGATTGCGATAGCGCAGATAGAGCGTAGCTAGCCCATAGCCCCAGTTGTAGGCCTTGCGGTAGGTCGCCTGGCGGGCCTCAAAAAAAGACTGCTGGGCATCCGTAGCGTAGCGATAGTGCACCACCGCGTCAGGCACAAACACCAGGGGATGACCGGCCATCTGCACCCGAATGCAGTAATCGGCGTCTTCTAGGTGGGGAATGGTTTCGTCAAACCCGCCCACCAACTCGTGAATGTCTTTGCGAACGGCCAACCCGCAACCCCCGGCAAAGGGATAAAAGGGCGTTCTAAAGTTTTGCAGGCCGTCGGTTTGTGAGGTATTGGCTGTATCGTTGTTGAGTTTTTCGTAGTCGAGGCGACAGGCTAAGAAGCCGTGACTGGTGAAGGCTCGGCTCAGGGCCTCAAGCCACCCCTCACTGACGATGTCATCGGCATCGCAAAAGGCCAGGTAGGCACTGGTGGCGGCCTTAGCTCCAGCGTTGCGAGCGTAGGAAGCGCCCTGCATCTCCGCCGCATCAATCACTTTTAAGTTCGGTAGGCGATCGCGGTATTCCTCAGCTACAGTGCGGCTGTTGTCGGTAGAGCCGTTGTCGGCCACGATCACCTCATAGGGAGCAACGGTCTGCTTAGTTAGAGCCTCTAGCTGCTGCCCAATAAACGGTGCGGCGTTGAAGCAGGGAATGATAACGCTTATTTTCATGGGACGATTCAGGGTGGGAGGACAATCCGCGATCGCAGTGCTCCGTAGTTACGTATTTAAGCCGTTTTGTAAGTCTTTTACCCAAGAACAACGGTTAACCGTCTGGATAAGTCGACTTGCAATGCCACGCTAGTGTATAGCTCCGGTTTCTAAAAGCAGGAGATGTATCGAAGAGATTTATGTAAATAGCGTAGATGTGCCTTGAATAGGCGGACGTGGTCTTAGAACTGGATGGGAACTCTATAAAAGGAAGATAGAACGCCTTAAAGGAGTTTCTGGAGTCATGTGGAGCTGCATTACTGTAAATTTCATCACACAAACGCAGGCTTCAGGATGGTCCTGCTGGTTGTGCTATTCAGAAAGGCCTGGGGCTACATGAATATGTGTAGTCCGGGCAAACGGTGCTCAACTCCAGCGATCGCCACTACGGCTTTGGGGTCAATTTCTGCCGCTGGCTCTCCCTGGGCCTGAAGCGCTGCCGCTGCTACGTCAGCCACCCGTTCAGGGCCGCTCTGGTGCAGGGCGTTTAACCAAGCCCAACCACAATCGACCAAGCGTTCTACATCGATGCCTCCATAGGTGGGCTCAAAGGGGCGCAAGCGGTTCACCCCTTCTCCCAATAGAATACTGGCCCCTTTCCAGTTGTGGTTGCCCAGGTGATAGAGCCCCACCGCAATTTGCAAAATGCCCTGATAAAACGGCTTTTCGAGGGTGTTGGCCTCCATCCAAATGGCTTCGAGTACGTCGTGGCAGGCATAGTACTCGCCTTGGTTAAACAGAGCAAGACCTTCCCCCAGGCGGGGATCAACACTATCGCTAGAGATATCGACGGCCATAACTATGGGGGAACTGGCCTAAAGGGATAGTTCCATCCTAAGGCAGAGGTGTTATCCTCCACTGTGAGTGTGAGGTGTGAGGAAAATTAACATGGTAAGTTCTCCGGTGAGGCCGACGGGCACGGTACCTGTCAGCCAGCAACTCATTGATACTGAAGCTGTTGTCGAGCGATCGCCGAAGGGATTGGGCGGCCTACAACTTCCCGCCGGTCCGCTGTTTGGCACCGATGGCATTCGTGGCAAAGCAGGAGATCTGTTAAATGCTCCCCTAGCCATGGAAATTGGCTACTGGGCTGGGCAGATCATGCAGGCGCAGGGCTTGACCGACGGGCCGGTTATTTTGGGCCAAGACTCCCGCACCTCTGGGCACATGCTGGCTACTGCCCTCTCCGCTGGGTTGACCTCGGCGGGGCTAGATGTGTGGCACATTGGACTCTGCCCAACCCCGGCTGTGGCCTACCTGGCTGAGTCGTGCCAGGCTTTGGGCGGCATTATGATTTCGGCTAGCCACAACCCGCCGGCAGATAACGGCATCAAGTTTTTTGGCGGTGATGGCACCAAGCTGGCTAGCAGCGTGCAGTCTGCCATTGAAGCGGCTCTACGGGGTCAGGCGACGTCGCTCGCCTCTAAGTCTAGCTGGGGGCAGTGCTATTACCGCCCTGAGTTAGTCAACCGCTACGCCAGCTTCTTGCATGAGCCCCTGCTGCCCGGCCTCGATCTGGCGGGCATGAAGGTGGTGCTCGACATGGCCTGGGGGTCTGCCACTCGCCTGGCTGAGCAGGTGTTTGTGGAGGCCGGGGCTGAGGTGATTGCCCTGCACGGTGTCCCTGACGGCGATCGCATCAACGTCGGCTGTGGCTCGACTCACCTGGAACCCTTAAAGGCTGCGATTCAGGCCCACGGGGCTGATCTGGGTTTTGCCTTCGACGGCGACGCCGACCGAGTGATGGCGGTGGATGCCCAGGGTCGCGTGGTTGACGGCGACTATATTCTCTATCTCTGGGGCAAGCGGCTGCAAGAGCAGGGTCGGCTGCCCAACGACACCCTGATTTCTACAGTGATGGCCAACCTGGGCTTTGAGCGCGCCTGGGAAAAGCTGGGCGGTACCCTGGTGCGTACCCAAGTCGGCGATCAGCATGTGCATAGCGAAATGGTGCTCCGGGGGGCTAAGCTCGGGGGCGAACAGTCGGGCCACATTCTCTGCCACCACTACAGCCTGACCGGCGACGGCATTCTCACCGCTCTGCACCTGGCGACTCTAGTGCAAACGCTGGGTGGCTCGTTGGCGGCTCTTGTGGATGACAGTTTCCAGACCTACCCGCAGAAGCTTCAAAATGTGATGGTGGCCGATCGCGATCGCCGCCTCAACTGGCAAGACTGTGCCCCCGTTTGCCAGGCTGTTGAGGCCGCTGAGCAAGCCATGGGTGACGTGGGTCGAGTGCTGGTACGCCCCTCCGGCACCGAGCCGCTGATTCGAGTCATGGTCGAGGCTGCAGACGCAAGCTTAGTCGATCGCTGGACTCAGCATATTGTGCAGGCCGTCACCCAGCACCTAGCAGTGTAGCTACCAAGATTCCTGGGTTTTGGAAAAACTCAGGGACCTGGATTTGCTCAGCAACAAGCCAGGTGTTTCCCAATCAATTACCCAATTTTGGGGCTAGTCAGGAACAGCTGAAAAACCGGTATAGCGGTCACGCTTAGCCAAAATACAGCGGCCACCATGGGGGCAGATAGACGGGGATGTTTCCCTCATCTATCTGCCCCTTGATTGCGTTTGGAGCCTAGCGATGGTGGCAAGCTTTTTCAGCCTGGTGTTGGTGGTAATTTTGCTGGGCATTTTTGGTCTGGCCCAGTGGTGGCAAATTCCTGTGGGCAACTTCGCCGACTGGGTTGTGGGTTTGGCCAGCTTTGGCTGGCTGCTGACGATTACCACCGTGCCTTGGAATATCTACTTTGAGGCCAAGGGAGCGCTGAGCGAAGCAACCCTATCGACAGAAAATGGCATTGCGGTGGATGATCGCCAAGTTGACTACGTGCGATCGCTGGCCCGCTGGTCCCTACGGCTCGTTCTCGGGCTGCACCTGCTCACGGCTATGGGCCTCTACCTGCTTGCCAGCACGGGCGTCAGCCAGCTCGGCTACTGGGGCTCGGCCGCCGCCCTGCTGCTCAGCGGTTTGCGGCCCGCCCTGCGCACCTACCAGTATTTTGCCGCCCGCATTGCCGCCATCCAGCAGCAGTTTAAGTATCCCCGTGAAGATGTGGTGTGGCTGCGCGATCGCCTCACCCAAGCCGAAACCAAGCTAGAACAGCTCACCACCCAGCTCGATACCAACGATCCCGCCTCCTGGGCCGCCACCGAGCAGCGCCAGCGCCAGGCCCTAAGGCAGGATCTCACGGTTCTCGCCACGGAAGTCATGACCCTAACCGCTACCAATCAGACGGAGCACCAGCGATTGGCGTTAGAAGGACAGCAGGCGATCGCCCAACTCAGTGCCGATGGTCAGTTTTTAGAGCATGTGCGCGAAATCATTCGCTTCTTTAAGGCGGCGTAGAGAAGAGAAAGTAATGGGGTGATGGAGTATGAGGAGTAAAAACAGTCTCTAGAGTTCCTCCTCACCTATCCACCCCATCACGCATTCCCACTCCCAAGATTCGCTATAGTGATTTCCCGAGCCAGAAATACCTTCACTTCTATGATCGACACTACCGACCTCAAGCGCGAGCTGGACGAACTCACCAATCGCCTGGGTAAAACCCAGGAGTATCTTTGACATTCCTGCCCTCGAAGCCCGCATTCAAGACCTCGAACAGGTTGCTGCCCAGCCCGAGTTTTGGGATGACCAGAGCAAGGCCCAAGACACCCTGCAAGAGCTGAGCGACTATAAGGCCAACCTCAGCCAGCTCACCACCTGGCAAAGCAGTCTCGACGACACCGTTGCCATTCTCGAGCTGCTGCAGGAGGACCAGGATGAATCTCTTTTTCAAGAAGCTCAGGCCACCGTTACCAGCCTTAGCCAAGAGCTCGATCAGTGGGAGCTCCAGCAGTTGCTCTCTGGTCCCTACGATAAGAAAGGAGCTGTACTCACCCTCAACGCCGGGGCAGGGGGCACCGATGCCCAAGATTGGGCCGAGATGCTGCTGCGCATGTACACCCGCTGGGCCGAGCGCCAGGGCTACCAAGTGCATTTGGTAGAAATATCCGATGGTGAAGAGGCCGGACTGAAATCAGCCACCTTAGAGATTACCGGACGCTACGCCTACGGCTATTTGAAGTCTGAGAAAGGCACCCACCGCTTGGTGCGAATTTCGCCTTTTAACGCCAACGGCAAGCGCCAGACCAGCTTTGCCGGGGTAGAGATTATGCCGATTCTCGATCAAAATATTGAGCTGGATATCCCCGAAAAAGATCTGGAGATCAAAACTTCGCGATCGGGTGGAGCCGGTGGGCAAAACGTTAACAAGGTGGAGACAGCGGTGCGTATTACCCACTTGCCTACGGGCATTTCGGTACGCTGCACCCAGGAGCGATCGCAGCTACAAAACCGCGAAAAGGCCATGATCATCCTCAAGGCCAAGCTGCTGATTATTGCTCAAGAACAGCAGGCCAAGGCGATCGCCGAAATTCGCGGTGACATGGTCGAAGCCAGCTGGGGTGCTCAAATTCGCAACTACGTGTTTCACCCCTACCAGCTGGTCAAAGACCTGCGCACCGGAGTCGAAACGACTGCCATTGAAGATGTCATGGCCGGGGAGCTTGAAGCCTTCATTCAAGCCTATTTGCGCCAGGAAAATCAGGTGCTGCAAGAGCAGACGGTCTAGGGCGTAAAGCGTAGTCTGATGAAGTCAGCCACTAGGGCGACCCCTGATAGTGCTGCCCCGCTACCCACCGAGAAAACCCAGTACATTAAAGCTATCTAGCACTGCGACGTTTCCTATGAGCCAAGAGCAACCCACCCTAGACCCGACTGCGACCCCGCAGCCCTCGCCAACCGCCTCTACTGAAGCGCCCCCCAGCTTTGTCAAATTGGCCATGCGCAACATGGTTAAGAAGGGCGGCAAGTCACTGTTTCACTTCTCGCTAACCGTAACCGCTCTGCTGACTCTGCTGGTGGGTTTAGCCTACCTGACCCGTTAACTATGGCCGCAACTCTTTCCCCCGTGCCTACCCTAGAGGTGGCCCTAGACCCAGAGCATCCCGAGGCTGAGGTGATATCTACCGACGAGTGGGAGACCTGGTTCACTCAGTGGGGTCAGCAGATGGCCGTGGAGGGGTCGCCGATCGGGTCCTACGAGCTATCGCTTAAACTGACGACCGACGAGGCGATCGCCGCCCTCAACCACCAGTTTCGCCAGCTCGACCAGCCCACCGACGTGCTCTCCTTTGCCGCGCTCGAAACCGATTTTCCTCAGATTGACGAAATTTTAACTACCGAGCCCCTTTATTTGGGCGACATTATTATCTCCCTAGACACTGCCGCTCGTCAGGCAGCAGAAGCGGGTCACTCCCTGCGCTGGGAGACAGCTTGGCTAGCTGCCCACGGCTTCCTACACCTGCTGGGCTGGGATCATCCCGATGACCCTAGCCTGGTCGCAATGCTAGACAAACAAAGTGAATTGCTCGCTACTGCTGGGTTAAAGTCTGAAGAAGTAGGCTAAATTAGCCCTGATTCGTTCTCCACGGTACGGTATAGGGGCATATCGCCTAATGGCTTATATCAGTAGTTGTCTATGACCCTCTATAGCGAAAAATCTGAGACAGCGGTGTCGGTGCCTGAGGCTAACCTCAGTCCGGTAGACCGCTCGCTCTCTTGGAAGGTAGCCACAAATCTACTAGTGAGCTTCAGATATGCCTGGCAGGGGGTGGCTTATGCCTTTCGCACCCAACGCAACTTTCGCATTCACGTAGTGGTGGGCAGCTTTGCAGTCAGTTTGGCGATCGCCCTTAGCCTCGCTCCGGTAGAACTGGCAGTGATCATTCTCACCTGCGGCATCGTGCTCACCATGGAGCTGATCAACACCGCCCTAGAGTCGGTGGTTGACCTCACCGTCGAGCAGACCTACCACGAACTCGCTAAGATTGCCAAAGATTGCGCCGCCGCCGCCGTGCTGATCTCGGCGCTGATTTCTGTGTCGGTCGCCGCCTGTCTGCTACTGCCGCCGCTGTGGCAAATCCTGCAGCCTCAGTTTTTTTAGCCTCAGATTTTTAACCCCATTCTGCCTGCGCCCATGATTTTGGTCATCGACAACTACGACAGCTTCACCTACAACCTGGTGCAGTATCTGGGCGAACTGGGGGCCGAGCTACCGGTGGCAGGCGACCTGCGGGTGTTTCGCAACGACGAGATCACAGTGGATGACATTACCGCTCTCAAACCCGACGGCATCGTCATCTCCCCTGGCCCCGGCACTCCCGACGACTCAGGGGTTTCGCTGGAGATCATCGAAAAGCTTGGCCCCACCCTGCCTATCCTCGGCGTATGTCTGGGCCACCAGAGCATCGGGCAGGTGTTTGGCGGCGACGTGGTGCGCGCCGCTGAACTGATGCACGGCAAAACCTCGCCTGTCTTTCACACCGGCCAAGGCGTATTTGCCGGTCTAGAAAATCCTTTTTTGGCTACCCGCTACCACAGCCTGGTGATCGATCGCCCCACCTGCCCCGAGACCCTCGAAATCACCGCCTGGGTTGAGGACGGCACCATCATGGGCGTGCAGCACCGTGACTACCCCCACCTGCAAGGGGTGCAGTTCCACCCCGAGAGCATTCTCACCGAGTCGGGTCTGCAAATCTTGCGGAATTTTTTGGTATCGCTGCCGGTGCCTGTCGCAGCCTAGTTGTAGCGTAAAGACAATGGCGGCTAAGAATTACTGAGCAGAATCTGGCTGAGTCCTCTGCTGTTGGGTCTCCCATCCGCCTCCAAGCCGACCCGCAGCTACAATTAGAGCTAAAGCTTTTCCGGGGTTCTCAGCCATGAGCGTTGCCAAAAGCCCAGTTCGCTGGACCACGAAAGACATCGAAGCGCTCCCTGAGAATGAGTGGGTTCGCTACGAGATTATCGACGGAGAGCTGTTTGTGACCAGGTCGCCCCACCACAAGCACCAGCAACTAGCTGGCCGTATTTTTGCCGCGTTGGATAGCTGGGCTCTCAGTTCCGGCCAAGGCGAGGCATCCATCATGCCAGGGCTGATTTTCTCCGACGCCGACAATGTTTCTCCTGATGTAGCCTGGGCAAGCACCGAGCGAATAGCCCAAATCCAAGACGAGGCCGGCCACTTCCAGGGTGCCCCGGAGTTGGTAGTAGAAGTGTTATCGCCGGGCAAAGCTAACGAAGACCGCGATCGCTCCGCCAAGCTTAAGCTCTACTCCATCCAAGGCGTCTTGGAATATTGGATTGTCGATCGCACGGCGCAGCGCATCGAGATCTACTGTCGCGAGCAGGCTCAGTTAGTCTTAGTTGCCACCCTTTTAGCCCAGGACACGATTACCTCAGACCTGCTGCCGGGATTTGCCTGCGAGGTAGCCCGCTTGTTTGCAGCGCGAGGTTAACCAGCAGTAGTAGAATACGAACACGGTATTAACGTTTGTAACAGAATCTCTCAGGAGTCAAGCATGGGCCGGAAACAGGCGATCGTGATTGGGGCTGGGGTAGGCGGGCTATCCATGGGTATTCGTCTGCAAAGCCTGGGGTTTGACACCACCATCGTTGAGGCACTGGATGCCCCTGGTGGGCGGGCCTATGTGCGCCGCGAGCAGGGCTTTACCTTCGACATGGGGCCGACGGTGATCACGGTGCCCCACTTTATTGAAGAGCTATTTTCGCTGGAGCGCGATCGCGCCAACCTGACCACCGAAGACTTCCCCTCCACCATCGTCGATGAGAACAAGCGCATCAAAGAAGGGATTTCTGGCGGCCCCAACACCAGCCGCTACGTGCAGATCGTCCCGATTCTGCCCTTCTATCGCATCTACTTCGACGACGGCACCTTCTTCGACTATGACGGCGACGAAGCTCATACCCACGAGCAGATTCTGGCCCTGGGCGAACCGGGCGATCTAGAGGGCTATAAGCGCTTCCACGAGCAGGCTCGCGCTATCTTTGAGCGGGGCTTTTTAGAGCTGGGCTACACCCACTTTGGCGATGTCGGCACCATGCTGAAGGTCGCCCCCGACCTGCTCAAGCTCGATGCCGTGCGCAACCTGTTTCGCTTTAGCGGCCGTTACTTTAAAAGCGACAAGCTGCGCCAGGTGTTCACCTTCGAGCCGCTGCTGGTGGGCGGCAACCCCCTGTCGGTGCCCGCCATCTATGCCATGATTCACTTTGTCGAAAAAACCTGGGGCATCCACTTTGCCATGGGCGGCACCGGGGCGCTAGTGCAGGGCTTTGTGAAAAAGTTTGAGGATCTGGGCGGCAAGATCAAATACAACGCGCCGGTCAGCAAAATCAACGTCACCCGCAAAGACGGCAAGAAGGTCGCAACGGGCGTCACTCTGGGCGACGGCTTAACGATGACCGCCGATGCTGTTGTGTCGAATGCCGACTGGGCCACCACCTACGGCAAGCTGATCGAGCCCCAGTACCGCTTTTGGAACAGTGACCTGCGGGTGAAGGTCTCCCAGCAGTCAATGTCGGTGTTTGTGATCTATTTTGGCTTCAAGGCTGACGGCAACGAAACCGAGAAGCTGCGCCATCACAGCATCATTCTTGGCCCCCGCTACGAAGAGCTGCTCAAAGATATCTTTGGTCGCAAGATCCTTCCTAAAGATTTCTCCCAGTACCTGCACCTGCCGACCCTCACTGACCCGTCGCTAGCGCCTCCTGGACATCATGCGGCTTACACCCTGGTGCCCATGCCTAACAACAAGTCGGGCATTGACTGGTCTGAGGTGGGCGATCGCCTGCGCGACATCGTCTTCGACTTCCTCGATGAGCGCGGCTACTTGCCTAACCTGAGAGAGCGGCTGGTGTGCCACAGCTACATCACCCCTGACTACTTTGAAAACACCCTCGACGCCTACGCGGGCAATGCTTTTGGCCTCGAACCCCTGCTGGTGCAGTCGGCCTTTTTCCGGCCCCACAACCGCAGCGAAGACATCCACGGCCTCTACCTAGTAGGGGCAGGCACCCAGCCCGGTGCTGGCACCCCTAGCGTGATGATGTCGGCCAAGATGACGGCGCGGCTAGTGGCGGAGGATTATGGCGTAGATGATGCGATCGTCAGTGGTCAGGCAAGCCCCGAGCTAAGCATCCGCTAGATCAGGGCCAATGTAGGGTGGGCAGTGCCCACCCGCTACTGCTGAGGGTTTGCTCAACATACTCGCAGCAGTAGCGGTGCATTGCGGTTCAGGACTAACCTGGGGAAAGCGTAGGGTTGGGGCCCCGCTAATGCACCCTACCCACCCTTGGGGATTAGCAAACCTAAAACTGCCAAATCCAAAATCCGAAATTGGTACGTCCAGTTCTATGGCTGGCTCAAAATGAGGCGATAAACCGGCGGTTTGCGGTCTACACTAGGCTAGCCAAAGCTATACGTGCGGGAGTGAGAGTGCAATGAAACGGCGACAACTACTGGGTTACGCAGGGGCAGGGTTGGGGTCCACCCTGGGGCTAAGTCTAGTCGGCTCCGCAGCCCAGGCTCAGACCGCAGGCGTCACCATTCGCAGCCTGGGTCATACGGCCTTTCTCTTCACCGGCGGCGGGCGGCGCATTTTGGTCAACCCCTTTCGCCGCATTGGCTGCACGGCTGGCTTCCCCTCCCCAGCCGTGCCTGCCGACCTGGTGATGATCAGCAGCCGCCTGTTTGACGAAGGCTATCTGGAGGACCTTCCCAATGAGCCTCGCGTACTCACCGACCCCGGCATCTATGACTTTGAAAACCTGAGAGTGCAGGGCATTCTTACACCCCACGATCGCCAGGGCGGACGGCGCTTTGGCAACAACACTGTGTGGAAGTGGACCCAGGGCGGTGTCACCATTGTTCACATGGGCGGAGCCGCTGCACCGCTGGGGGTAGAGGAGCAGATTTTGCTGGGCCGCCCAGACATTATGCTGGTACCCGTGGGTGGTGGCCCCAAGGCCTACACCCCTGCCGAGGCGGTACAGGCTGTGCAGGTGCTAAAGCCTAAAATTGCGATTCCGACTCACTATTTGACGACGGTTGCTGGCGAAAGCTGCGAACTTTCTCCCGTAGACGAGTTTTTGAGTCTGATGCAGGGCACTCCGGTCACCCGTGCCGCCAACGGTTCTTTGAGCCTGCGCCCCAGCGACCTGCCCACCCAGGGAACGCGGATTCAGGTTTATCAGTACCCTAGAGCGTAGGCTGTTATAAGGGACTTAGGGGTTTAAGGTATCAGGTATAGGGTGCAGGTTTTCCCCTAAGCCTCGTAACCTAAACCCTCCACCCATCGACCCTTCCACCCATCGACCCTCCGCTATGACTTCTTCCTACGCCCACCGTCGTCAGCGTGCTATGGACCTCATTGGTGGCGGCACGGCCGTTTTTGCCAGCGCCCCTCCGGCGGTGATGCATAACGACGTAGACTACCCCTTTCGCCAGGACAGCAATTTTTACTACCTGACGGGGTTCAACGAGCCGGGCGCGGTGGCCGTGCTGGCTCCCCACCACGATGAGCACAGGTTTGTGCTGTTTGTGCGCCCAAAGGATCCTGAAAAAGAAACCTGGTCGGGCTATCGGGTCGGGGTAGATCTGGCCAAGGAGCGCTTTGGGGCCGATGAGGTCTACCCCATTGGCGAACTCGACGAGCACCTGCCCAAGTATTTAGAAAAGGCCGATCGCCTCTACTACCACTTTGGCCACGACCAGGCCTTAAACAACCAGGTGATGCGCCACTGGCAGCGGCTGCTGGCCACCTACTACAAGCGCGGCACTGGTCCGGTCGCCATCGAAGACGCCAGCTTAATGATGCAGGCCCTGCGGCGGGTGAAGTCGGCAGAGGAGCTGGATCTGTTGAGAAGGGCGATCGCGATCGCCGCCAAAGCCCACAACCACGCCCGCGACATCACCCGCCCCGGTCGCTTTGAGTACGAAATTCAGGCCGAGATGGAGCACATCTTTCGCCTGGAGGGAGCGATGGGGCCAGCCTACACCTCGATTGTGGCCTCGGGGGCCAACGCCTGCATTCTGCACTACGTTGAGAACAACCGCCAGATGCAGGAGGGCGACCTGCTGCTGATCGACGCGGGCTGCGCCTACGACTACTACAACGCCGACATCACCCGCACTTTTCCAGTAGGGGGTCGCTTTAGCGACGAGCAGCGAATTTTGTATGAGCTGGTACTGGAGGCGCAGCTGCGGGCGATCGCCGCCGTTAAACCCGGTGCCCCCTTCAACGAATTCCACGATGCCGCCACCCGCACGATCACCGAGGGGCTGGTGGAGCTGGACTTGCTGGCGGGCAACGTGGACACCTTGATCGAAGAGAAGAAGCACAAGGCCTTCTTTATGCACGGCACCGGCCACTTTTTGGGGCTAGACGTGCATGACGCGGGCATTTTGCGGAACCCCGATAAAACCTGGCAGCCGTTTGAGGTTGGCAACGTGGTTACGGTCGAGCCGGGTATCTACATTTCCCCCACCTATGAGCCGGTAGAGGGGCAGCCCCAGATCGACGATCGCTGGCGAGGCATCGGCATTCGCATCGAAGACGACGTGTTGGTGAACGAAACCGGCTGCGAGGTTCTAACCGCTGCGGTGCCCAAAACACTAAAAGATATGGAACGTTGAGGACTTTGTGAAACCATGATCGGCACTCAATCAACCGCAAAAACGGTCTTCCTCCTAGTCTCCATGGTGGGTTGGCTGCTGGTGGGAGCGGCCATGATGTATCTGTTTCCAGCGATCGCCGATGGGCTGGTGGGCAGCGATCTCACCCACCTGTGGATGATCAATCTCGCTCGCAGCGGCTACAACCCGACCCTTGGCTGGGTCGGAGGCGGCATAACTCTAGCGCTAACCGTAGCCGGTAACTGGGTGTGGTATCAGTACTTTGAAGGTAAGCGTTAGGGCGATCGAACTAACTTTTTAGGTTTGTTGCGGGAATTTGTTATTATCCGGTTCCCTTAAACGAGCTGGCTATAGTGGGAAAGCTCGATGAGGGCTCACGGCTTTAGCAAGACTCTAATGGCATATCCAAAACCAAATTCCCAGCCTCTGCAAACCCACTTTATCTATCGACAGCAACTCCACAGCAGTCTAGCTTTGGCGGCGGTGTTTGCTTCTCTGCTGGCTGGGTGCGACAGCAGCAGCACCACTATCAGCGACCAAAATGCTGAGGAGGCGATTCCGGCGGTGTTCTACGAAACCACGGAGCAATGCGAAGCCGACACTACCAAACAGCAGCAAGAGTATCAGGTCTTACTTGAGGCCCACCAGCAGAATCAACTGGCCCAGCCCCCCACTCCCCCAGTGATGAAGGTCGAAGACTGCGCACCACAGATGCAGGCCGCTCAGCAGGAACACGATCGCACCGCTCCGGTCTATTCCAGCCTGGCAGACTGCCAGGCCGAAGGGGTACAGTGCGAAACCACGCCCGCCAACGCTGAAACTAGTGGCTACCGACCGGCCTATGGCGGCACCTTTCTTTACCCCTATAGTTCTCCCAGCTTTGTCTATCTCAATTTTGGCGGCACCAACCGCAGCGTCTATCAACCCCACACCGTCTTCCGCAGCAGTCAGCCCGGGCAGGTAGTTACCCCCCTCGGACGCACCGTTCCCCAAACCAGCCCCGGGCCGGTGTCGGTGCCGCGCCACACCAGTGTAGTCGCCCCCCAACGACCCACCGGCACCGCAGCTAGGGGCACCATTACCGGTCGCAGCAGCCAGGGATTTGGCTCAACCTTCAAAAGTACGGGTAGGGGTGGAAAGTAGTCGCTTATGAAACCCTTCAAGGTAGTTCGACGTCGCAACTGGCAGCAGCACATCCAAGCCAACGCATACCAAACTGAGGTATTGAGCGACCCAAAGCAGCAATATTGGGTCGAGGCCCTGCCCCAGCCCTTTGCTCTCCAGTTTGATACGCAGGAAGAAACTGGGATCGCGACTGCCACCGAGCAACTGTGGCAGATGTGCGTAGAGTTTTTAGACTGGTTCTTCACCGACCACGAGCCGGGGGATGTCGATCGGCGTTTAGCCAGCTTACAAATTCGTCCCGATTACTGGTCAGCGATCAGGGCCAGCTGGGATCGCACCGACCCGGTAGAGGACCTCTCCCTCTGCACCCGCTTTGATCTGGTAGTCACCGAAGACGGCCAGATCAAACTCATCGAAATCAACGGTGAAACGCCGCTGCTGGGGGCAGAAACTATTTATCAGTGGAACTGGTTGGTCGACTACAAGCGCAACCACCAAACTGGCTCATTTCCCCTACCCAACGACGCCAGCCAGTTTAACGAGTTTTGGGATATGGTGGCTGGTCAATGGCGGCGCATTGCTGAGGCCTACAACCTGCGCCAAACGGGCATCTCCTTCCTAGTCGATGAGAACCTAGAGGAAGATCTAGAAATGGCCATGCAGCTGATCCAGATCCTCCACGACGAGGTGGATAGCGACATCTACACCCAAATTGTCTACCTACGGGGCCTCCAAGATGGGCAGGGCCAAGAGGTGCAGCGGGGGCTGGGGCTAGATGAGGAAGGCTATTTCGTCGATCACGTTAACGATCGCATTCCAGTGCTGTGGAAAATCTACGACTGGTCTGACATTCAAAACGACATGGCCAATGCCCAAGCAACCCCTGCCCTCGCCCATCGCTTAGAGGCTGGAGATATAAAGGTGATCGAACCCCTGTGGAAGCAGGTGCTCTCCAATAAAGGGGCCATGGCCCTGATGTGGGACCAGTTCCAAGCTTCTGACTATAGCCCCTATTTGTTAGCAACCTACTTTGACAGCGATGTTTCCCCTGAAGCTACAAAGCTGATGTTGGAGATGCACGTCAAAAAGCCCATGCTGGGGCTAGAGGGGGTGGGCACCTCGATTGAGACAGGAGTTGGTGAACTGGAGAAACGGGACGCCCTGGGCTACGGTTCAGAAGGGTTTGTCATTCAAGACTATATCGAACTCCCCCAGGCCTTTGGCTACCACTACATGGTCGGTAGCTGGGTCATCAACGGCGAGGCGGCGGGCATCATCCTGCGCGGAGACACCTCGCGCATTACAGGACGCCACTGCCTGATCATTCCCCACATTGTCTCCGATGATGGGCTCTATATTGCCGGTATTTAGACCGAGGGCAGGCTGCAGTTTTCTTACGGGTGAGGTCGATGATATTGGCACGCAAGCCCAAACTGGGGCAAAACCGTTGGGTTTTAGATCAAGTTCTCCCCCTCAATTCCTCCATTGCAGAACAGTATTTTACTCACGCCCCCAACGGGGTTTGGCAAAACTTTTGCAGCTTGCTCAGTCGAGACGTCTATTCAGAAGGAGACTCCCAGTCGTTGTACGACTATGTGATGTCGCGCCAAGCAGAAATGTCAGCAGACTTTCTAGCCATGCTAGGGCTCTGGCTGGCCGATGAACTTAAGCACTACGAAGCCCTGCGACGCACCTATCACTGCCTGTCAGGGGTAAGTTTTGTTGACATGGATCGCTGCTTTTCAGAACGGGTTCATGACTTTGATCCGCTGCAAATCACCCTGCAAGACGAATTTACGCTGCTGGTAACGTTGATGTTTGATGAAATTGGCTCCGTCTACTCCTACCGACGAGATTTGGCCGAATATTACCAACATTTCGGGCCAAATATTCAGAAGATCGGCCACCATCTGGTCAAAGACGAGGGTATGCATTTCAACAACGCGGCTGAACTGCTGTTAGCCCATCACCAGCATCGGCTGGGGGACGTTAGGGCCTTTCTGGAGAAGATTTCCCAGTTGGAAGGCAGTTTAAAGACCTACTACAAAACTTTTTTTCTAGACCATGCCCAAGAGCAGTATCGATTTCCCAAACACTTTAACCAGGTCATTATTCGCGTTATCTTGGCCCGTCTAGGGTTGGGCCAGCAACCCACGTCAAAAGAACTGAAAGAACTCTGGCAGTGGATACCAGAGGGGTATAGCTTGGTACCAATCTTTGACGCCGCAACCCGGCATCATGCCGCTGCTGTTAGCTAGTCGTTTCACCTCGTGGGCCAGCTTGTTGGCGGCGGGACCGGCTGCTTTGCATCTAGGGGTAGCGATGCCGGATTCTCTTCTCATCACCGAGTGGGCCATGCTGCACTCTAGCCAATCGAATGTTTATTCGCTGGGCTAGCGGTCATTGCCATCAGTTATTGCCCTCAATCATCGTTTCGATTTCAGCACCCCCACGGCTTTCAGCCTTGCCACAGTGCCCCGTTCCGTACAAAACAGCACCGTTACTAATCTCCGCCATCCTATTGCAGCAGTTGATTTAATTAGGACACTTTGACAACCAGAATTCTCGGGTAGGGGCGTTGCAGTGCAACGCCCCTACATCGACCTGTCCTAACCCAATAGACGCTGGTAGTAGCCTGTGGCTCAAGTCTGAGCACCCACCGCTTGTAGACAGCAGTTCGCTTGGGGACTGCCCCCATGCCTTACCGCAACGAGCTTCAGAACTGCTTTGGTTTTGAGCCCTAGAGTGGCTTTGATACAGGTAGGAGGTGGGGGCACGGGGTTTAACGGAATAGTCCAGCTTCAGTGCACTCGGTGTGAGCGCACCTAATCGACTATATTTCACAAAAAGGGTTGAAACGCTCCTATACTCTGCTAAGATATGAAACTGCAAATGCAAAACGGGCGATTAGCTCAGTTGGTAGAGCGCCTGCCTTACAAGCAGGATGTCACTGGTTCGAGTCCAGTATCGCCCATGTCTGTTGTACGTTCGCACGCTAAATGTCGCGATTCGCAGATTAGCGTCGTTTTTCGCACAATCATGTCGCTTTAGGGGAAACCTGGTAATCCTACAAGCAAAATTGCGATTCGCAAATTATGTGTCGCAGATAACTCATTAAAAAAGCGGATTCAATATATTTATTGGATCCGCTTATTGAAAAATAGACTTTTTAAAATTCTGTTCGCAGTGGTTTTGAAATGAACTGCCATAGCCCCCTTAGTTGTAAGGCAGGCGCTCCTTTCAACCCTCCATGTAAGCTTAGTCTATGAGTCCTAGGATTTGTATGACTAGCAGCGAGTAGATTTAATTGCTCAACCCACCCATTGCTGGGAGGGCTTGTTCAACAGTGCGCGACTAGCCAAAACATGAAACAATGTTCGCCTTTCAACCCGCCCATTGCTGGGAGGGCTGATGCGACTCCGCAGCTCAAAATCCTTAGTGTGAGCAGGTTCTAGACCATATTTTGACTAACCTACTCGCTGTGGCTTTACTCTGACGGGGTTGGAGAGTGCTAGATCTCGCTAGTAACCTCTCAAAGATGTTTCAGACAAGCCTTTCAGGACTTTGGCAAACCCGCTGGGAATTTTACCCTTGCTTAGGTTTGCCAGAAAATATTGGGGAGGGTTCCTCCTTGATCGGAGGCGATTCGGTAGCCACCACTCCAGTTGCCCTACATTACTAAGAATGTAGGGGTTTCCTGTACCCTCACGAGGTGAAGGCTTTACTTCCTTTGCCGAGTGCGCACCTAAGCTACATTAGAAGAGAGCACTCAACTAACTTAGCAAACCACCCTTTCTCAGATAGCTGAGGCGGGCGGCGGCTTCAGAGCACATTCTTTGACTAGGTCTCAGAACACGCTCATTGGAAGCGGACAGCTACCAGGGCCGGAAAGAAAAGCTGTTGTTCAACAGCCAAACTGACCCTCGTTTTTCACAGTTCAGCGGCTTTAGAAAGCATGAACTGCGGCGCTAGAGTCATCATATTCTATTTTCAAGGTATAGGGGTACTGGTTAGTTTGGTTTTACTGCTGCCTGACGGCGGTAGTAAGCGAATAGGGCCACATCGCGGGCAGTCTCCTGGGGACTGTCTCCAACCAGCGTTGGAACAACCTCAACTGGAATGCCCAGCTTGGCAGCTTTGCTTTTGATTTGCTCCGTGAGCTGGTTATAGCTCCAGTGATGCAAGCGCAGGCTAGCGGCGCGGGCATAACGCTTTTGGGCGGCTGCCGAACCGACAATTTTGATAGCTGCTCGGGCTCGGAGCTGGGCTTCTAGCTTGTCCCTTAGCCCTTTGGTCTCTGGCAGCGCGATAGCAGACGCCTGGGCTCGATAAGCGGCATCTACAACTCGTTTAGCCAAGACTTGATTGAGGTAGGTCCCCAAATTGGCTTCTTGGTAGGGAGCATAGTGATCCTGTTTAAGGGCTTTATGGCGTTCATGGCCATGGCGCTGCTGTTGGATCTTTCGCCGTCGGAGGAGATGAGACTGATCGGTTTTGGCGTCGGTGGTTTTGAGCAATTGCCGGGTCGATCGATAATAGAGGGCTTGCTTGCTTTGTAGATCGACTACGGCAAGGGTAACAGGGTGCCGTAAGGCAAAGCTAACGCCTAGGATCAAGTGGGATTGCCCCTGGTAGGACTCCCGACTGGGCAGGGAAATAGGATACTGTTCGATAGATTGGAGTCGATTTACATTCCCTTGCCGTTGTTTGGCGACTTTGCTGGTAGGGTCGGGGGGTGAAAGGTCGGGATTTTGAGTGCTCTTAAGCTTTTTCTGCCGCTTCTGCTCGATGCCCTCTTGGGTTAGAAGCTGGGTATCGATCTGACAGTGAAGGTAAAGGTAATTATCTTCCCAAGGGTGCCCTGTAGGTTGGTGGGATGACTGATTGGCTGGTTTCCAGAGCAGGCTAGCAGTACGGAGGAGGAGAAGACTACCGGAGATGAGGCCTTTGCCACGTTTATAGACATCCCAATCCTGTACAAACCGTTGGAAGTGGTGGTGCTGTCTGCGATCGCACTGCACCCTAAACACATGCTTGCCTAGCCCATTGAACTTGACGCAGATTTGTTGCTTGGGCGGTTTAGCTTTACCTCGGGGTCTTTCTTCAATAAACCAGGTCAGGTCATTATTGCTGCCATACAAGATGGGATAGGGGAGAGGATTGGGGTTCCTTAGCAGTTGGGCCTTCCATTGAGCTAGCTCTTCTGCGCTGTCAGGAATTTGGTAAGTGAGCAATTCCAAGGCTTTCAAAAAGGTTTCGTCTGTCAGGTCTCGGCCCTTAGGTAAGCTGCTCGTTAGCTGTTCTTCTAGGCGCTTAGCAGCTTTTTGCTTGCTCAAGAGCATACGCTGATAGCGTTCGGGTTTCTCTGGCTTTTCTGACACTGCACAGCCATGCTTGAGTACATGAACAACGACACAGCGGATTAGCAGAGAGGAAGACTCGTCGTAAAGTTGGAAGAGCCGATTTGCTAGCTGGCGTTTTGAGACGATTTTGTCACTCTGCTCGCGCCGTTGTTGGCTGCCTTTATGAGACGGAGAAGGTTTGGGCTGGTCTGCTTGAAGCTGGTCTGTGACGCTTTGTAAGATTTCCCTAGCGCTGGACTGAAACGAGTCCCAATCTAAACCGCATAGTTCCAGCATGTCGGCATCGCTTTTCAGGATGCCGAGCCAGCGTTTAAGACCATCTAGCCGTTGCTGGCGGGATGCTTGGAGGGCAAACCAGGCATCGTAGGTATAGGTCACCATCATGGCGGCAGAGCTGTAGAAGCGGCCCGGTTGCCCAGAGAAGCGCTCATCTAGTCTGAGCAAAGTGCAGAGGTTGCGAACCACCTGCATGGGCAGCTCTCTACGCTGTCGCCAGGTTGTAAAGTCATCGTGGTGCTGGATGACCTGCATGAGTTCCGTGACTAGCGGGGTATTGAAGTTGGCCATCAGCTCCCATAGGTAGCGGCGAGTTGTTTCAGAGGCCGTTAAACGGCACTGGATGGTGATGATGCTCATAGGGAATTTAGTAGTGACGCAGAAACGGGAAAGTGTTCTATTTTTTAGAAGGTTTACCGGCGATCGCCGGTAAACCTTCCCTGGATGTCGGAATTGACTTGGGTAGGAAGGGCTAAAGTACAGGATGAAAACATCGGTACGGTCAGCCTTTGGAGCCAAAAGCGTTTTGCCAGAAATATGCCCGTTTGACAGAATCTGACTGGGGCTATAAGAGCAACTGGGAGCGTTTGCTGGCCCACTGCTGCCGGATTTCGGTCAAAACGGTAAGGACCTGGGGCACCGCTCCAGACTTTGAGAAATGCCCAGAGGCTTACCGGGAGCGCCTGGCCCAGATCGATGTGTTGAAGCAGGCTGAGCAAGTTTTGAGGAAACATCAGCTTCACCAGGACTATCTGGACACACTGGAATAATTGCTATTTTTTAGCATAATCTTTTATAGTTCTTCTGAACTATGACCGCAAGTGTTTTGCGGAAAGAGGTGGTAGTAATGGCAGATGGGGATCTTGAGCCTTGTTGTGCCGCTGATGGGGGGAGTCACCTACTGGGTAGAGCACCTCGCCGATCGCCCCAGGTTCGAGAGGGCTGGTTCTACTGGATTGAGCCCATGGAAGGTAAGTTTGGGCTGTTCCTGCGCGATCGCGAGGGCTGCCTGTACTGGTGCGACCTAACGTTTGAATCTTGGATCGCGGCTGAAGCTGCGTTGAGGGGAGTTCTTTGGCGCAATGCCGGTGGGTTGTTTTGCAACCCCAGTGACTGGCTAGCGTTTACAGAGCTTCAGGAGCCGTAATCCCGGGCGAGGGCAGCAATCCTGATAACCGTGGGAACACTGGAATAGTGATGTAGATCTAGCGGGTTTTTCGTGCGCCTTATTTCTATTCCCGAACAGGGGCAGCTAGTAGATGTACGTCAGAGCCGCTTTGTGGTGACGGACATCCAGCAGACCGTCCCACCCCAAAGCCCGGTTATTTCTGGTCTGCCAACGGCCCAGCACCTGGTGACATTGTCTTCGGTAGAGGATGATGGGCTGGGCGATGAGCTACAGGTGATTTGGGAGCTAGAGGCGGGTGCCCACGTCTACGAGAAGTCGGAGTTGCCGGAGCCGATGGGGTTTGATTCCCCCGATCGCCTAGATGCCTTTCTCGATGCAGTGCGCTGGGGGGCGGCCTCATCGGCGGATATTCGCAATGTACAGTCGCCCTTTCGCAGCGGCATTGATATTGAGGATTACCAGCTCGACCCGGTGGTGCGCGCCATTCAGATGCCCCGAGTGAACCTGCTGGTGGCGGATGATGTGGGTTTGGGTAAAACCATTGAGGCGGGGTTGGTAGCTCAGGAGCTGATCCTAAGGCAGCGGGTGCGACGGATTTTGGTGGTGTGCCCTTCGTCGCTTCAGGTGCAGTGGAAGGAGCAAATGCGCGACAAGTTCGGTCTGGACTTTCGCATTGTCGATAGCGCCCTGATGAAAGACCTGCGGCGCAGGCGGGGTATTCATGTGAACCCGTGGACTCACTTTCCTCGGCTGATTACCTCGATTGACTTTTTGAAGCGCGATCGCAGCCTGCGCCTGTTCCGTGAGGTGTTGCCAGCAGAGGGAGAATCGATCTACCCTCGCCGGTTTGACCTGATGATTGTCGATGAGGCCCACAATGTGGCCCCCTCGGGTAGCGGCAAGTATGCCATCGACTCGCAACGGACGGCGGCGATTCGGCTACTAGAGCCCCACTTTGAGCACAAGCTGTTTCTCACGGCGACCCCCCACAACGGCTATCCCGAGAGCTTTACGGCCTTGCTGGAACTGTTGGACAATCAGCGATTTGCTCGGGGCGTGAAGGCAGACCCCAACCAGCTCCAGGTGGTAATGGTGCGGCGGCTGAAGCGAGAATTGCCCCCCCACTGGGATGGCACCCCCCGGTTTCCAGAGCGACGACTGGAGGCGATCGCAGTGGACTACAGCACCGAGGAGCGCGAGGTACACCAACAGCTTCAGCAATATACCGAGCGGCGGCGGCAGGGGGCGAAGGATGATGCCACCGAACTCTACGCCACCGAGTTTGTGCTAAAGCTGCTGAAGAAGCGGCTATTTTCCTCCCCAGAGGCGTTTCGGAGCACCCTAGAGCAGCACCGGCACTCGTTGGAGTCTGCCACCCGAAAGAAAGCCTCTCGCTTTACAAAACCCTCAGTGGGCATTCTGCGGCGGCAGCTAGAGCAGGTAGAGGAAGAGTTTGCCGACGATGGGGTGTACGAAGAGGCGACTGAAGACGCGATCGCATCGTCGAGCCGACTATTCCGTGCCCCCAGCTCAGAAGAGCAGCGACTGCTAAAGACTATGCAGCAGTGGGCTGATGCTGCGTCCCGCCAACCCGACTCGAAAGCCCAGGAACTGTTGGACTGGATCACGACAGTGATCGCTCCAATCTCCCAGAGCAAAAGAGGGATCGGGGGTGAAGGGCGGGAGTGGTCAGATCAACGGGTGATTATCTTCACCGAGTATCGGGCGACCCAGAAGTGGCTCTACAACCTACTGGCCGCCGAGGGCCTGGTGGCGGGCGATCGCCTCATGACTATCTACGGCGGCATGGAGTCCCTGGAGCGAGAAAAGGTGAAAGCGGCATTCCAGACCGACCCTGAAAAGTCTCCGGTACGGATTTTGTTGGCCACCGATGCCGCCTCGGAAGGTTTGGACTTGCAAAACTACTGCTCGCGGCTGATCCATTACGAGATTCCCTGGAACCCCAACCGCATGGAGCAGCGCAATGGCCGCATCGATCGACACGGGCAGCGGGCCGCATCAGTCCAGGTCTATCACTTTGTCGGTAAAGGCTACCGCGAGACGGCTACGGCGGGGGTGAAGCCGGGAGATCTAGAAGGAGATCTGGAGTTTTTGATGCGGGCGGCGCTGAAGGTAAACGCTATTCGCGAAGACCTAGGTAAGGTGGGGCCGGTAATTGCTGCTCAGGTAGAAGAGGCGATGCTGGGGCGGCGAGTAACGTTGGATACGGCCTTAGCAGAACGGGAATCAGAACCCCTGCGACGCATGCTGAAGTTTGAGCGCTCGGTGCGCGATCGCATCGAACAGCTCAAAGAACAGCTTAGTGAAACCCGCCGCACTCTGCGCCTTACCCCAGAGCACATTGAGTCGGTGGTCAGCATTGGTTTGGAGCTGGCGGAGCAGCCAGCCCTGATGCCGGTTGAAGTACCCGATGTCAACGGAACGGTGTACAGCTTACCGGCGCTGAAGGGGAGCTGGGCCGACTGCTCCGATGGGCTGGATCACCCCCACACTAAAGAGATTCGCCCGATTGTGTTTGACCCCAACCTCTCCCATGGGCGGGATGATGTGGTGCTGGTACACCTCAACCATCGGCTGGTGCAGATGTGCCTGCGGCTGCTGCGGGCGGAGGTGTGGTCGCGGGAGGGGCGCAAGCGCTTGCATCGGGTAACGGCGCGGCTGGTGCCCAGTTCTGCTCTGGAGCATCCGGTGGTGGTGGCCTACGGGCGGCTGGTAATTTTGGGCGGTGACCAACAGCGCCTTCATGAGGAAGTGATCACCGCTGGGGGCATGCTCAAGGAAGGGCGCTTTAGTCGGCTGAATGTGGGCCAGGTGCAGCAGGCGTTAGCGGCAGCTCTGCCCGAGCAGGTGCCAGAGTCGTTTCAGCAACGGCTGATGGATCTGTGGCCTGGCCATAAAGATCAATTACTGCGATCGCTCGAAGTTCGCATGGATGAGCGCACCAATGGTCTTCAAAAGGCCCTGCAAGACCGCTGCGACAAAGAGGTTGCCGACATTACCGCCATCATGACCGAACTGCGGCAGCAGATCCTCAAAGAGCTAGAGCAACCTGAGGTAGAGCAGCTAACTCTGTTTAGCACCACCGAGAAGGAGCAGTTTGAGCGCAACCTCAGCAGCCTTCAGCTTCGGGTTGAGCAAATTCCTCAAGAGATTGAGCAGGAGTCCGCCATCATTCGATCGCGGTTTCATGACCCAACCCCTCGGCTATTTCCCCTAGCCGTGACGTATTTGATACCGCAAAAACTATTGCACTAAGTAGAGGAAATTCTATGTTAACTACTGAGGTTGCTCAGTTTCCAGATAGGTTGAGGGCGATGTCGATTCACTTTCCCTTTGCCTGGGCTATTGTTCATGGCGAAAAGGATTTTGAATATCGAACTAGGGCCACAAAATACCGGGGAATGTTTCTCATTCATTCCAGCGGCACGAAAGACTCTGATGAATATATGGCGGAATACAATATTCCCCAAGATCAAATTATTCGCAAAGCCATTATTGGTGCTGTGGAGCTAGTGGATTGTGTTGAAGATCCTGAAGGTGAGGGCTATTTCTATGAATTGGAAAGCCCAATAGTCTTTGAAAAAGCAATTCCCGCTACTGGCCAGCAATCAATCTTCTGGCCTGCCAGCACTCCTGAGCGGGTACGGGCGTTTAATCAGGCATTCGAACAAATGCCCAAGTATCCTTTCAAAATTGAGTACGAGGACGATCTAATTATTCTGCTTAACCATGAAGCCAATATTGAAATTGGCGTTCTAGGGAATGGTTTTTGGCAGAAACTTATGCCTCGAATCCAGAATGGTCAGATTGATCTGGCTGTAACTGAAATTGATGCTCTTCTGGATGAAATTCCCGAGACAGAAGAAGATACCTAAAAATAATTTTATTGCTCAGGAGCATCGCCCAATGGAAAAAACAACGACCAATGGTTTCGCAATTCTGGCCCCAGTGCCCGAACAGCATTTAATCACCGGACTTGATGCGATCGCATCTCAACTTGATGCCGACCCGCCCGAAATACCACCTGTGGTGGCCTACGGGAGCGGAGCTTTTGAAGTTTTTGACAAAGCTGATGAACTGCGCCAAGGGCTGCTGGTAAATATGTTTTTCTACGCCTCACACCCAGAAAGCCCAACCTTCAAGCCCTTCGCTACTTGGCAGGCGACCTATATCAAGCAGTTACATTCCCGTCGGGGGCGCTATCCCGGCAAAAAAATCCATCGCCCTCCTTCAACCGCCACTGACTCACCAACCTGGGCGATCTTCTGGTTGGTGCAGGACTTAGCAAAGCTCGATAAACCTATTCCTGTGGAAGATTTCAGAGGGCTAGGCAAAAAGACAGACTACCCCTCGCGATTTATTCCTGAAGGGCCAATGCTAGTGGAGCATCCTGGGCGATAAAAACATTCCTCCATTCACCCACAGGGCAGAAAACCCATCTTCAATATTAGGAGCGTCAGTATGATAACTACAGAAATATCAGCGTTTCCCGATACTTTGCGGGCCATCAGTATTGCTGGCCCCTTTGCCTACGAGATTGCCATTGGTGAGAAGCGATCGGAATGCCGCACCTGGCCGACAAAATTTCGGGGACTGGTGTTGCTACATGTCTCTCAAAGTAAAGAGTATGGAGATCCACAAAGTCCTGACATGGTCTCGGCTATCATTGGGGCCGCAGAACTTTACAACTGTACGCCCGACCCGTTTCGTCCAGGCTACTTTGATCACCACATGCGGTATCCCATTCTGTTTGAAGAATATATCCGCAACGTCTCCGGTAATCGGAACTACTGGCATCCTAAAACCTCTGATCACGAACTCGCTTTCAGTAGGGCCTGGGCACAAATTCCTAAATCAGAATTTTGTATTGAACGACAGGGAAACATCATTCGCATTGCCAGTCAAAAGACAGATCAAACCTTTGATGTCTTAGCCCAGGGAATTTGGGAAGAGTTTGCCCCCAGAATTCAGGACAGCAAGATTTTGCTAACCAAGGCTGAATTTGCGCGGCTGTATCACCAGCGTCAAGATAGCCAACCCAACAGAACCGACTAAGCCGCTCCCTCAACCAACTGCCCTATTCATCCACCCTGTCCCATGTCCACTGCCCACCACCATGCTGAATGGTTATCCCTAGTCGAAGCCTCTGGCCCCTTTGTCAGCCTGCCGGTGCTGCTGCAAGCCTTCCCCCAGGGGTTAGAGGCCCACGACCCCGACGCCATGCGGCGGCTGAAACTGGCCCACGAAGAGTGGGACGACAACCAGCAGGGCACTCGCCACGACCCCGCCATTCACCGGGCCTGGGTAGAGTTTGTGCTGACCGAGACCCTGGAGCTACCGGAGGAAGTGCTGCTCAGTGGCCAGAGCATTCCAGCCGGGTTGCAGGTGACGATCGCAGAACAAGGCGAAACCCTTCGTCCCGACTGGGTGGTGGTCAATCCGGATGAGGGCCACAAACGTCGCCTCCTGGTTCAGATCTACCCCGCTAGCCAATCGCTCGAAAAGAGCGTCAAAGGCTCTCGCTGGGCCGCTAGCCCCGCCACCCGCATGATGGAGCTGCTGCACGCCTGCGATGTGCGGCTGGGGCTAATTACCAATGGAGACCACTGGATGCTGGTGAATGCCCCCAAGGGCGAAACCACCGGCTACATCTCCTGGTATGCCACCCTCTGGCAAGAAGAGAACGTTACCCTGCGGGCGTTTCGCTCTCTGCTGGGGGTGGAGCGGTTCTTTAACGTGCCTGATGAGGAAACCCTGGATGCGCTGCTGGCTCAAAGCGTCAACAGCCAGCAGGAGGTGACCGACCAGCTGGGCTACCAAGTGCGCCGGGCCGTGGAGGTGCTGGTGCAATCGATTGATCGCATCGACCAAGACCGCAACCGAGATCTGCTGCGGGGCACAACCGAAACGCGGCTATACGAGGCGGCGCTGACGGTGATGATGCGGCTGGTGTTTTTGTTCTTTGCCGAAGAGAACCAGCTGATACCGCCCCAGGAGACGGAGTTTTACGACACCTTCTACGCCGTCACCACCCTGCGGGAGCAGCTGCGAGAGCAGGCCGACCAAAACGGTGAAGAGATTCTAGAGCGCAAGCACGATGCCTGGTGTCGGCTACTGGCCACCTTTCGAGCGGTGCACGGGGGCGTCCACCACGATGCGCTGTACATTCCGGCTTATGGGGGCAGTTTGTTTAACCCCGATCGCTTCCCCTTTTTAGAAGGGCGCAAAGCCGACACCCACTGGCTGGAGGTAGCCGCCGACCCAATTCCGGTGAACAACCGCACGGTGCTGCACCTGCTAGAGGCGCTGCAAGTGCTTCAGGTGCGGGTGCCGGGGGGCGGTGTGGAGTCGCGCAAGCTGTCGTTTCGGGCGCTGGATATTGAGCAGATTGGCCATGTGTATGAGGGCTTGCTCGACCATACCGCCGTGCGGGCCACGGAGCCGATTTTGGGCCTGGAGGGGTCTAAGAATAAGGAGCCGGAGGTATCGCTGACGGCCCTAGAGCAGCAGTGGCAAAAGGGCGAAGCGGCCCTGGTGGAGTTTTTGGCTAAGCAGACGGGGCGATCGCCCGCCGCCCTCAAAAAACGCATCCCAGCCCCTCACCCTAGCGCTAGCCCTGGGGGTGAGGGTGAGGGGAGTGTGGGCACCCAAGGCAATAAGCTCCTAATCGCCTGCAACAACGACCAGGCTCTCTGCCATCGCGTGCTGCCCTGGGTGGGTCTAATTCGCCTCGATACCTTTGACTACCCCACGGTGATTCCGGCGGGCAGTGTGTTTGTGACCCAGGGCAGCGATCGCCGCGAGACGGGCACCCACTACACCCCCAAAACCCTGACGGAAGAAATTGTTAAATATACTCTGGAGCCACTGGTGTATGAGGGCGTGGCCGAGGGCAAGCCGAAGGAAGACTGGCGGCTGAAGTCGGCGACGGAGCTGCTGGCGCTGAAGGTATGCGACATGGCCATGGGCAGCGGTGCCTTTTTGGTGCAGGTGTGTCGCTACCTGTCGGAGCGGCTGGTGGAAGCCTGGGAAATGGAAGAACCCTCTTGTGGGATAGCCGTCCCGGCTGTTCAAACCCCAGGGGCAAGCCAGAGGCCCATCCTACGGATTTTGCCCGATGGCTCGCTCTCCATGGCCGAACCGGGGGAGGCCATTCTACCCAATGACCCCGATGAGCGCCTAGCCGTGGCCCGCCGCATTATGGCCGATCGCTGCCTCTATGGGGTAGACAAAAACCCGATGGCGGTAGAGATGGCGAAGCTCTCCCTGTGGTTGATTACGCTGCAAAAGAATCGGCCCTTTACCTTTCTCGACCATGCCCTGCGCTGTGGCGATTCGCTGCTGGGGGTGACGCGGCGAGAGCAGATCGAGTTTTTGCACCTGAACCCAGATAACGAGGCGGTGCAGTTGCGCACGGTGTCGGAGATTTGGCGACCGCTGCTGGCCCAGGCGATCGCTAAACGTCAGGAGCTAGAGAGCTTTACGGTGAATGATATTCAAGACTTGGCTCGCAAGGAGGCGTTGCAGGCGGAGGCGGAGGCGCTGACGAGCAACATCAAAATTGCGGCGGATTATTTGATTGGCGAGGCCCTGGCCCAGGCGGGCAAGACGGGGAACCTGAAGGGGGAAGACTTGGGGGTGCTATCGGGGCTGGTGACGGATGCCCTGGAGGAACCGGACGAGCAGCAACGGGAGAATAAGCTGCGACAGATACGGGAGAAGGCGCAGCGGATGTTGAATTCGGGCAAGCCGGAGGGGCAGCCAACCAGGGAGCCGTTTCATTGGGCGTTGGAATTTCCTGAGGTGTTTTTGGAAGAAGGGGCACCGACAGGATTTTCGGCGATTGTAGGGAATCCACCATTTCAGGGGGGTGGAAAAATTTCAGATACTCTTGGGACAAATTACCGAGACTTACTCGTTCACTTTATCGCTAGGCAAAAAGGGAGTGCTGACTTATGTGCTTATTTCTTCTTGAGAGCTAATCAAACTACTCAAGTTCATGGGAACCTTGGTTTACTTGCCACAAGCACCATCGCTGAAGGAGATACTCGGAGTGTTGGACTTGAGCAGCTTTCGAATAGCAGTTTGACAATTTATCGTGCTATTGCAAATAGACAATGGTACGGAAACGCAACCGTTAGAATTTCTGCCATATGGCTTAGCAAAAAGCAGTGGTTAAACAAATTCTATTTAGATGAAAAACCTGTTCACGGAATTACGACATTTCTCACCCTGCCGGGCAAGGTCGCGGGAGAACCATTCAAATTATCAGTGAACAGAGCCAGGGTTTTCAAGGGACATAATGTTTATGGAATGGGCTTTTTTCTATCTAGTGAAGAAGCTCAAAATCTTGTAAACAAAAATAAACGCAATAACGAAGTAATACTTCCATATTTGAATGGAGAAGAACTTAACTCTAGCTCTAGTCAACCTGCAAGTAGGTATGTAATAAACTTCCGCAATTGGACTTATGAAGAGGCTTCACAATATGGAGAAGTATTGAAGATAGTTGAAGAGAGGGTAAAGCCTCAAAGGGCTAACAACAAGCGCCGTGCCCGTCGCGAGAAATGGTGGTTGTACGGAGATTATGCGATTGGTTTGGAAAAGGCGATTCAAGACATGGATAGAGTTCTTGCAATCGCAATCATAAGCGGATCCGGAGCATTTACGTTTGTGCCAAACAACCAAGTTTTTGCTCACAAGTTAGCAGTTTTCCCAATTGATGACTTCGCAAGCTTTTCCGTCCTACAATCAGGATTTCACTATTGTTGGGCTTGGAAGTACTCTTCTACAAACCTGTCTCTCTTGAATTATTCACCGTCAGACTGTTTTGAAACCTTCCCCTTCCCCGAAAACACAGACACTCTAGAAACCATTGGCGAAACCTACTACACCCACCGCCAAACCATCATGAAAACCCGCCAAGAAGGGCTCACCAAAACCTACAACCACTTCCACGACCCCACCTGCACCGACCCCGACATTCAAACCCTCCGCCACCTCCACATCCAAATGGACACCGCCGTCGCCGCCGCCTACGGCTGGCACGACATCCCCCTCAACCACGACTTCCACGACACTAAACAAGGCCTCCGCTTCACCATCAGCGAAGAGGCACGCCGCGAAGTCCTCGACAGACTCCTAGCCCTCAACCACCACCGCTACGCCGAAGAAGTCGCCCAAGGGCTGCACGATAAGAAGAAGGGTAAAGGGAAGGGGAAGAAACAAGCCCCAAAAAAATCTCAAACCAATGAAAGCTCTATCCAAGGCAATCTTTTTTAATTTCTAGACAATATGTAAAATCAGCTCTCTTTTTAGACAATTTATACCTTAAAGGAGATAATACGATGTCCAATCAAGGGTTCCACAGGAAAGCATTTAGGGGATTTTCTGGCGGAGATTTTACAGGAGGTGGAGGCAGGAACTCTGGCTCGGATCAAATTTCAATGGGTGATATTCTAGAAAATAGTAGAAAGATAAAAGAAGTTCAAGAAAAATTAGATCAACGCAACGAAAAGAACCTTAGTGAAGAAGGTAAACTTTACCAGGAATGGACATCTTATGTTAATGACTTCACAATACCGTTAAGCGGCAAGCGCAAATTAATGTCTGGACACAACTTAAAATTTAAACTCATAGAGGAGAATAAGGCGGTTGTTGTTTGTTCAAAGGAAGACCAAGAAACTCATGTTTTTGTAACTCGAAAAACTGATGGCAAATACTATCACGTCTACAAACTCGATTCGGAAAGTGGAAATCGTCAATATCTTTTGCCATTCAAGTATAAAAGATCGGCGCAGCATTATGCTCTTCTTCTAGCACAGCTAGAAATACAGAAGTCTCAAGAGTCTTCTTCAACGCAGCCAAGTTAGCTCAAATGACTCGACGCTAGTGGAATACTTTTCCTCTTAAGCCATAGCTTTCATGACACCAAATAAGTCCTCCGCTTCACAATCAGCGAAGGCGATAAACAGGAGGGGTGCGATCGCCTCCTCGCCCTCAACCACCACCGCTACGCCGAAGAAGTCGCCCAAGGGTTGCACGATAAGAAGAGGGCCAAAGGTCAGAAGAAAAAAAGCTGCCAACAAGACTGGGGATGCTAAAGAGACCATAGCTCAAGGATCTTTGTTTCCAGATTTATAAAATGAGCAATTTTCAGAATCAGGACTCTACTTCAACCATGAGAAGAGGATCAATCATATGGATAGAGCAAAAGCGTTAGCTGGAGAAAAAGCAGGTGAGTGGGTTAAAGCTACACAACAAGAATTAACTTATGAAGCTTGCAAAGCATGGAAACCTTATTGTCCAACATGCTACCAACCTGTTCACCTCAGAAAATCAAAAAAGATCAAAAGCTATTTTGCTCACTACGACTTTGAAAATAAAAATTGCCCTGAAAGAACCAAATACTCTCAGAAAGGTGGAGCGACATACTCTTTAGAATCTCATGATCAAGACTTAGAAGAAATTGAAACCTTTATTGAACAAATATTTTATGGAATTAATCCATCTTATTTTCAATCTCTTACACCAGAAGGATTAATAGCAAATTCTGATTTTGCAGACCGCAGCACTAGCTGGCTTCTGGCTCATATGGGATCTTCAGTGAAAAAGTGGATTCAGCATTACTGCAAAAACAATAGCTTTCTCAATTGGAATAATATTCAGAAAGAGACAAATTATATAATGGACTGTCTCCATATTTTATCCGATCGAGAAAGCATCTTTAAGAAAGTTATATTTTACTCTATTTCGATCTACAAGAAGGATGTAAGCCTACCAGATGAGCTTAAACTTAAATTTGGATTATCTGACACCAATATCTCAGAAGAAATCCTCACCTCTTTAACAGCTGTGTATCTCGTAATTGATCGCTTGAGTAAGCTAATAAGTGAAGGAAGCGAAACTAACACTATTGACATTCCCGCTGTTCGAACATTTGTCGATATCAAATTTCCCGAAAACACGAAAGCTATACGCTTCAAAAGACAAAGCTCATTCGCAGTAATTCACCTCATAACTTTCTCAAGCCTTCCGATCTTGGTAGGAGCACAAAAATCTCAAGGAATTAGTTATTATATTTGCTTCAAAAAAGGTTTTGAAAATCGGTTTTGGTTTTATTACACAGAAGATGAATCGCATTTTGAGCAGAAGCAAACTATTGGCAATGAAAACGATAAGCTAAAACCTGGTTCTGGCATCATGTCAGTCTATGGAAAGAGTTCTAGAACCGCTTTGTATCGCAAAGAAGAGAAAAAGCAGAAACAGAAGAATAAAGACGGAAGGCTTTTCGGCTATCTTTTGGAGGATTCTTTAGAGATGTATATCAATGATTTAGGTGAATTATATATTAAAGGCTCTATAGAAAAGAAGCTTGAAAAAGCAATGATAAATGGAATTCAAAAGATCTTTTTTAAGAGTACTCGATATTCAATCCCATCTCTGTTGAGCGTAGGCTTCATTTCTAACAACGTCGCTGAGAAAGGAGCTCAATTGGCATTGAAGGCTGAATATCCAGATTTAAGTGAATTTCAAGCCTTGCAGAAGTTAAAAGAACTTACTTTATGAATTCATGAAAACCATTCTCATTTTTTCACTTTAACTCTAATATCTAAAGTGGAAAAAATGAGAAATATAGTATTTACTTGACCTGTTTTGGTTTAATTATTTCAAGTGCGCACAAGAAATCACACTATTGCCAGATAATATGCAGCCCTATCAGGAACAGGAAGACCTTCTCAAAAGATTCATAATCGATAACAGAGATTTTGATGAACTGGAAGCTAAAATCTTTCGCTTCAACGTTTTTGAAGCCGTAGGTATGGTGCGCCAAGAAATCAAGCACTCTAACTTTCTCCAATTCCTCCTCAACCCTCTCGAAAAGCATCAACTCGACGACCTCTTCCTCAAAAAGCTGCTCATCGAAGTCCTACGTAATGCAGAGGTTACTTCTTCAGACGATCTCGACATCGCTAATTTCTGCTTCGACGATGCCAATATTCGCCGTGAATGGCGGTACATCGATCTGCTGATTCACTCCCCCAGCAACAACTTTGTCTGCGTCATTGAAAACAAAGTTGATTCTACCGAAGGCTTCAATCAGCTCCAAACCTATCAATCCGTCATTGATCGCGAGTTTCCCTACTGCAAAAAGCTGTTCATCTACCTCACCAAAGAAGGTGACACAGCATCCCAATCTGAGTGGCTGTCCTTGAGCTATGGCACCATCGCCAACATCATCGAAAAAATCTGCGAAGAACGCCAATCTAGCCTCAGCCCCGACATCGAAATCTCGATGCGCCACTACGTCGATCTAATTAGGAGACACCTCATGAGCGAGTCAGACATCGCCGAACTGTGCCGAAAAATCTACAAAGAGCATCGGCAAGCGATCGACCTTATTTATGAACATCGGCCTGATATGCGATCGGATGTCGAGGCGTGCCTCACTCAGCTCATTCAAGAATTTGCCGAACCCGCAAATCTCGATCTGGATTCTGTTCAGGGTAAATGGATTCGCTTCGCCCCTAAAGAGTGGGACACCCTAGCATTTCAAAGCGCTTGCAGCAGCGGATGGTCGAAAAAGCAAAGGCTACTGCTATTAGAGTTCTGGAATGATCCTCAAAGCCTTGAATTGCGATTAGTCATTGGCCCTGGTGATAAAAAATTCAAGCAGCCTATCTATCAAAAGCTGTGTGAACTCGGCATCAGTGGTCTAAAGCGCTGCAAAAACAGAGAGATCAGCTACACCCAAGCGTATGGTGTTCAAGTCCTTAACCCTACAGACTATGAGGAAGGCAATTTACAGGAACTCCAAGATAAAATCCGAGATTTCTGGCTCACTTACATCAATGGTGACCTGAAAGTAATTCGCAATGCAATATTTGAAGAATTCGAGAAAACAACAGATTAGTTGCTCTCTAAAGATAAATATGGCTGAATCTCTATGTTATGTTTGCAACCATTGCCACCACACTATCGAAGCCTGGTCAGATGGCAACCCCTACTACATTGACGAGACGGGAAAAAAGCAATATGCCTATCATCCAGATGCTCTATTTGACCTTTGCATAGGGAATGACTCGCCCCATCTCTGCCTATCCTGCGGCCATGAGTTTAAGATCGATTCCCAAGCCCCTATCACATCATGCTCTGAGTGTAGTTCTACCCAATTTGCTAGTACCTTCCAGCTTGAAGATCGCACTTGCCCCTATTGCAAAGCCGGCAAGTTTGCCGCTGACCCAAGCTTCTGGTGTATTTCTTAGCTAAAAGACCGCGATCTTGCTCCAAGAAAGAATTTTATATTAGTACTTAAACTCGTAAAATCTGAAATCACAAACTTTTTGGAAACCTAATTTCAAATACAAGTCATAACCCTCAGTAGTTGCACCTAGAGTTACGTGTTTATATCCTTGCTGCCAGGCCTTTCGTAAGACATCGATTAAAATTGCAATCCCAAAGCCCCGACGACGGTAATTGGGATGTACACAAACAAAATAGACGCCAGCAGTATCTCCACAATTGAGTAGAGAGGCTGTAGCTATTGGGCTACCTTCAAAATAACCCACGTAATGCTGGAAAGGAGCCTGATCACTCAGGCCGAGACGCTGGAAAACTTCACTTACCCAAGCAGAGTCCTCGAATCCATGGGCAAGGATACCAGCATAGACATCTAACGATGCTTGATTCCTCACTAGCTGAACTTCCAAATCGGCTCGTTGAGGAGGAAGAGAATCAGTCTGATTTAGATCGTAGAAAAGTTGTGGTTCTTCCTCAATGAAGGTAAATTCGTGTTGAACCAATAGCGCGTCCAGCCCAGAGGGTTGGGTTGACGGAGTGATGAACCAATGCCCAAAAACTTTCCAATACTGCAACCGCTCAATAAACTTCTCGATCTCACTTGAGACCTCATGGCTCTGGAGCTGAGTTTGCAGTACGGCATTGTAATAAGAAACAGGCGATCGAGGGACGATCCAATGGATCCTTTCGCGATCATATTCTTCATGCTCCATGTACCTACCTATGCATAGCAGGAAGTGTCGTAAATTCTTTTCAGCGATTTGGGTCATGTTAAGCGCCATAGGGCATACCTAAAACCTCAATTTGATGCGTCACGTATCGCCAACGCATCTTGTAGATAAATACTACTTCTTACTTAATACCTGATAGTCTACGCTGATGAACGATCGCTTCCCCAGCATCGAAGTCTCCACCGACGCTGCCTGTGCTGAAGAAGCCATGGGGTAGCAAGTTAAATAGCAGCAACCTGCTGCATTTGCGAGAAGAACTGACGCGAAAATCTTGCTTCTAGCTTGGCAAGCCCCCAACTTCCGCCTCTGGTTTCCTGTGAGGCAATTTACCCAGTAGTATAGGCTGTACCGCTTTAGCTACACCCGAGGAGCCTTAGATGCCAGCAAAGAAGTCGGATTTAAGCTCATACTGTCCCTGCTGTGTAGTCTTACTGCGCCATGGCTAGTAGGTTTTAAGCTCTTTTCAAGCCCAAGCTATCAGACTCCTAACGAGGCTCCTACCACCATTACCTCTGCGACAAGCTTCAGACCAGCTATTCTTTCGCCTCCGCTTCATCACCTTCAACACCTGGGAAAGGCTAGAACTCACCCCACGGCCCGCCAAGTCGTTTTCGACGCCTGCCGATTTTTCGAGAATCAGCGCTATCAGCTTGTTCCTTTGGTCGTCATGTCCGACTACGTTCATATGCTGACCTAGCCCTTCCCAAACCGGCGCAGACGGCAGCCCGAGCGCTATGATCGCATCATTCGCAACGACTAAGAGTTTGCAGCCGTCTGGGGCTATATCTGCCAAAATCCAGTTAAAGCTGATCTATCTACGCCTATAGATCTATCTACGCTTATAGGGGAATGTCCATTTCTCCTTGCAAAGCACGGCTGGCCTCGAACCAACTCTCGTAGAGTACCTGCGGCAGCAGCTCTCACCAGAAAACAGTAAGCAATTCCCGATTTTGCCGAGTTCTATAAGCTAATTTCGTGTTAGCTCAAGACGTGAAAGGGAAAACTACATTAAGCACTCATTGACAACGTGATCACAGAGTCTAATTATAGGTTCTCTCTATTTTCTGGTCATGGAAAATTCCTCTACTTCTTGGCATTTATCCGTCTGGTTTTTTCTTGGCATCCTAGCTCTTGGATTATTTCTGATTCCTTTGATATTCACAGCAATAGAGGATGCTATCAAGGGCCTACGGACAAGGTATTTGCGCCTAACAATTCATTTAGCTAATAGCTTGTATCCATCCGACGTAGAGAAATTTAGAAATTCAGTTTCAACGACACTGGAAGAAATTAGCCAATACGTTGAAAAAACTCAAGTTGACAGTGCAAAAACCAAACTGCAAAACACTTACTTAAAAGAAAAGATAGAAGATTTAGAGAAAGCCCGGAAAGCACTTATTGAGGAACTCTCCGGCGGCACAACAGATTACATAAATCTTGAGTTTGAAATATATCAAAGCATGAGCCAAACCATTGAATTCCTCTTTATAGAAAGAATGAGGTTGTTAAGGTTGGTGGATGCAGCAGTCTCATTTAGCGGTGGTCAAGGAATCGGTGTGGATGGGGAGGATTTACTTAAGGCAAATAGAGATTTAGACGAGGAGCTTCAAGCTTTTCAGCAAGAATCAAGTGAAAAAATAAGAATTTTGCAAAGAGAAAATAGTGATGTACGGCAATCAAAAACATTGCTCCAGGGAATGGTCGATACTTTAACGATTCAGATAGACAGCAAAGATGTAAAAATAACAAACTTAAAACAGCAACTTCAACGATCAACTATTGATCAGAAAAAAATATTCACATTAGAGTTTACTGTCAAATCGCTAGAAACTAAAGTCAGAGATTTGGAGTTCACAGTGGCCAGTAAAATTCTAGAGATTGGCACTCTTGAATCCACAAATGAATCACTTGGATTGAAAGTTGATGACTGGAAAGCCAAGTTTACCGAACTAGAAAATAAGTGTGAAGTCGAGAAAACCAGCAAGAAATATTTGAAGACAGACTGTCAGATCTTTGAGTCAACACATATAGGATATATTTATGAACTACTTTCAGTGGAGAAAAGGCATTTCTACTCGGAAGTATCTGATCTCCTGGATGAAGTAATATTCTGCTGGGAGAGGATACGCGAGTTTTGTGAACTGTACTGCTTTCCTGAGGCTGAAAGGCGGTTAATTGACTATATTTTTGGCTACTGTGAGACTCAGTATTATAATTTTAGAGATTCCGATTCTAGAGTATATGATTTTCCTGAAGATCATCAAGAGTTAAAAGATCTGCTCGATTATTTTGAGTATAACTGTTCTCATTGAGGCATTCAAAAAAAATCCTTTCTTGAATTTTCAAGTTAGTACAGTTTTGTCCTGTCTTCCGGCTAGATAATAGATTTGGTCTGCTGCGTTTGCACAAGGAACTGACTTGAAAACCCTGTTTCTAGCTTGGCAAGACCTCAACTCCCGCACCTAGTTTTTCGTAGAGCGGCTCACTCGTGAGCATTAGTTGTACCGCTTTAGTTATCTAGGAGGAGCCTTAGACACCACTAAAGAAGTCGGGTTTGAGCCCATCTTGTCCCTGCTGTGTAGCCTTATTACACCATGATTAAAAGGCTTTAAGCCCTTTTCAAGCCCGGGCCACCAAGCTCTTAGCGAGACAATTACCACTATTGACTCTGCGGCAAGCTGATTCAGGCTAGCAATGCTTTCCCCTCTGCAATTTACTGAGAATAGCCTCCTTGTACAACCAATTATTTGTTAAAGGATTTCTGAGACCGTCTTTTGACACTGAGTAACAACGGAATTGTAGCAATCACATAGTGTCCTGCTCCCTATTACCTCAACGACTCACTTGCTTAATATTCTATATTGCTGAATTGCTCTCAAACACCACCGCTACGCTGAAGAAGCCGCCCAAGGTTTATACAATAGGAAAAAAGGGAAAACTAAGCGTAAGGCTAAAAGGAAGAGTGCCTCAACGAAGAAGGATAGACAAAATTATGGGCAACTAAAGTTGCTCTAGCCTTAAATTTCCAATTGTAGGCCTTGTATAGAAAATAGTGAATGTAAGGTGAATATGACTAAAGTTATTAGTCTTATTAATTTGAAGGGTGGCGTCGGCAAAACTACGACTACTGTTCAATTAGCTGAGTGCCTAGTGTCTGAGTTTGGCCAAAAAGTTCTTGTCATCGATCTCGATCCTCAGACGAATGCCACTGTTGCTCTTATTGGGGAAGAAAAGTGGGAACACTTAGACCGTCAGGGACAAACCATCTTCCATCTTTTCGAGGATAAGCTTGAACATAAACATACTTTTAATCTCGAAAAGGCAATTCAAAGGAATGCTTCAAACTTAGAAGGGATGGAAGATCTTCATTTACTCTCTTCCAGCATTCGGCTTATTGACATTCAAGACCGAATTTCTGATGTGGCCCAGAAAACCAACTATGCTCTTGCACCATATGAAGTAATTAAGCTATGCCTAAAAGATGTGCTTTTGGACTATGACTATGTATTGATAGACTGCCCACCCAACCTCGGAACTATCACTCGTAACGGCATTGAAATCAGTGATTATTTTTTGATTCCAACTATTCCCGATTCTCTTTCAACTTATGGCATTCCTCAAATCATAAAAACCATTCATCAATTCTCACAAGATAGAAATATAAAGATTTGCTGCCTAGGCTTAGTAATCACTAAATATATCTCTATTTCAACAGCTCATCAACGAGGAAAACAAACTCTGGAACCTCGCTTCAAAGAAATATTTCGTGCTCTTAACTTACCTCTGGCCCCGGTTTTTAGGACAATAATACCTCAGGCCAATGCTACAGCTGAGGCTGTCAATTTTCATGATTCTAGTCATACTACTTTTAAGAAAAAGTATGGCAATAGTCAGTCTGGTGGTCAGTATCTCTACCAGTACGTCATGAAACTAACAGAGGAGCTGATGGAATATGCCGGACAATAAGTCGCAAGGTGTCGAGGAGCTGCGGGCCAGACTGCTTAGTATAGTCGATGTTATTGTCAAGTATGCCGAACAGGATTCGGAATTTTTAACTCAGCTTGATGAAGTTCTTAGCCTTGGCGATTCCGGCGGTTTTGGAAAGACTAGTAGACGACGGAAAAAGATCAAATTTAACGCTGTTGATTATCTAAGTAGTCACAGTTCTGAACAGCTTAAGAATTACCTTCTAGAACAGGATGAAGCAGATTTAGTTCAGATTGCCAAACAAGAGGGTCTTAAAAACCTCTCCAAAAAATTAAGTAAGGAGGAGACAGTTGATAAAATTGTCGACTACATTCAAAAAACTCTTTATCAGGGCTCGTCTTTTCTAAAGGAGAACTCTGTATCAGTTCCTGGAAACGATAAAGAGGATCAATTCGAGCTAAATTAATCAGTGAGTAACGACCTACCTTATCCACACCCATTAAACAGGTATAAATTGGGATTCAATATTCATTACCACTTTTCTTAAATGAGTTTTTCCTAACTTTTACCCTCGGACTCGAATTTTAGTGGGCTCAACTGTAATCCGATTCCGCAACGCCTGATAAAGCTCAACTTGCTGGGACTCATGCCAAAACGTCGCCACTAAGCCATACCCCTGGGGTAAGTCATCCGTTGGAAATCGCTGCTGGCACCGCACCACCACATGCACCGCAGGCTCAGATTCCCCCTCTGCTACAGGAAACTGCTTCCGAGGCCAGCTTCTATGCCTCACTTGCAGCGTAGACCACTGCAAACGCTCTCGCGGCGGCCTCAAATCAAGCTTTGCTCTCGCAGGCAAGCTCAAATCACCCTGGTTATCCTGCTTAGCCCGGTAAGTCTCAACCTCATTCGTGGTTAGCCCCTGCAACACCTCAACCTGTAGCGTTCTCGCCAAATACTCCCGACGACTTGCCCGCACTGGCGGGTCATAGGCCAGCGCCACCGAAATGCCCCGCCGCCCCCTCGTTGTCATAAATACATCCGGAATCGGTACCCGGTAGACATGCAGCTTATCCTCCTCCAGCACATCCATGGCAATCAGCCGCACCGCATTCTGTCGCGACCAAATCAGCTCATTCACATTACACAGACCGTAGCCTACCAGCCGCAGCTTCTCATCCTCCCCTCCTAGCCATCCCTCAGGGCAATTAGGCGTAGCGGCACTGCTCCCCACCAAAGCCCGAATTAGATTAGCCGAAGGCTGCCGTCCCAGGGTAGCTGTCAAACTGGCCATCGCCATCGCCGCCGCATGGGCTACATGGGGCGCAGCAAACGAAGTCCCTACCTGGCTGCTGACAAACTGCCCGTTATTCTCTAAGCAAAGCGTAGGCTCACCCAAATTTACAGTCAGGCGATTCCATCTCGGTGCTCCCCCAGCAATGGTTTGCAGGGCATAGTTGCCGCCATGACCCACCAGATCCGGCTTGACTGGCGGGTAACTGGCACTGCTAGCATACCCTGGCCCAACCCGAGTAAAAGGCGGCGGCGCATTCGCAGGGGCCGCCGCAAACGCATCTCGTAGCCTGACCCCACCGTCTGTATCCTCACACCCCAAAGCATCTGAACTGGCGATCGCCCCCACCGTTAGAGCCAGCGCCGCCGTTGCCGGGTTACACAGCCGCTGAGCTGGGTCAGAGATCAGTTGATCCCTCACAGCGGCCTGAAACTGCTCACGGGTCAACCCCTCCTCTGGCATTGGCGGGTCAGAGTGATTGCCAGACGACACCACAATCACCACATCCAGCTCCCTGGTTAGCTCATCGAGCTTCTCGGCCCAGGCAAACTGCCGTCCGTCTCCATAAACCTCGTAGGAAATGCCCACGGAAAGGTTGAAGATTTTACACTGCCGCTCTGCCGCAAAGTAACGAATTGCTTCCTCAGTAATGGCCTCTACCCGGCGATCGTCTGGAAATACCGGAGTGCCAAAGGCATCGTTAAGCAGCACCTTGGCACTACAGATTTTGACCTGAGGTTGCCAGGTTTGTGACTCCAAGCAATCGGCTACTCGCCCGTAGACCACCAGGCCCGCCACCGAAGTGCCATGCCCATTGAGGTCGGTGGGGGTATCTTCCCCAGTGCCAAAGTCTCGCTCTTCAATCACCCAGTTGACCAAAAACGGATGACCCGACAGCACGCCACTATCCACCACGCAGACCATGGGGTCATCGTCACTGGGCATGGGCAGCGTCAGGGGCGAGTCAGTATTGAAAACAGCCGAGTAGGCTGGGGCTAGTCGAGGAGGTAGATCGACCCGAGCAACCAGGTCTAGATCTAGCAGAGCCTCTGCCAGCCGCCGGTTCGCCTGAATCTTGGCCAGCAGCAGGCTTGAGGTTTGCACCTCCTCGATCCGTCTACCGCCCAGGCGCTCACAGAGTCCCCGAATTGCATCCCTCAACTCTCGGGTTTCCGCTTGAGTAGGCGGGTGCCAAAAATCCACATCTAGATAAAACAGGTCTTGTTCAGGCAGCCCCTCTTGCCTTAATCGAATGCCCATCCGCTCTTCCCTAGATGGGGTACGGATGGGCATTTGTAAGGCATCAAAGAAATCTCGACGCATCCCAGGAGGCAAAGTCTCAGTGCTATCAGACTCCTCTCGGTAGAGCTGCAAATCCCTTACGAAAAGCTGACGAGAAGTCTCTGTGGGGAACTGGATCAGAAATCGATAATTTCGGTCATCTCCATCGCGCTCGTCGTATTCATCCACAATCCAGGCCTGATAGCGCTCAATGGCGTCTCGAATATCCAGATTGAGGCTGCTAAACTCCAGCACAAACAGACGATTAGGGTCAATGCCAATACGCTGGCGGGTTTCAGTTACCTGCTCACTGGCCTGGGAAAAGCCAAAGCTGACGGACTGGGCATGGGAGGTTCGATCGCTTGGAGATGGTGGCCTACGTGGCGTAAAAGGACGACGACGACGATCAGGCTGAAAATTGGGAACACGCTGAAACCGAATGTGTGAAAACTGCCCATCACCCCGTTCAATTGGCATGAAACCTCTTACTCCTTATCCACCATCGGCACAGCATCGCCGACCGATCGCTCAAAAATGCTCTGACGATAGGCGTAGCGCTCTAAGGCGTCAGAAATATCCTGCGGCTCTACCTTGCGCCGCCCCTCTAGGGTACCCAGCTTGCGGATATCGAGGCAGACCCGCTCAGCATCGGCATAGGTTGCATTTTCTAGACCAGCGACCAGCTCTTTAACCTGAGTCGTAGTGAACTGAGCAGGCTTCAGCCGCTTTTCAAGCAGCCGCCTGAGCTGATCTGAGGAGGGCTTCTCAAACCGCACCATATCGTCAAACCGCCGCCAAATCGCCGGGTCAATGGCCCGTTCAAAATTGGTTGCGGCAATCACTAGCGATCGCCCCTTAAAGTTATCCAAAATCTGCAAAAACGAGTTGACCACCCGCTTAATTTCGCCATGCTCCGTTGGGTCATCCCGCGATCGGCCAATGGCATCAAACTCATCAAAAAACATCACCCACTGCCCCCGCTGGGCGTAGTCAAACACCTTACGCAGGTTCGAGGCTGTTTCCCCCAGCAGCGACGATACCACCGCGTCAAAGCGAACATAGAGCATGGGTAGGCCTAGTTCAGATGCGATCGCCTCGGCTGCCACCGTCTTGCCACAGCCAGAGGGGCCACAAAACAGCACCCGCCGGGTAGGGCTCAGCCCGTTCGCCTCCAATACCTCCCAAGACCGGAACTCGTACACTACCCGCTCCAGCAGCTTGGTAATGGCAGGCTCTAGCACCAAGTCATCGAAATAACGGTCAGGATGCCGTACCTCCAGCAGCGGTACCCCCTTATCAGCGTCAACTGGGGGACGGTCAAAAGCGGTAAACCCATTGCGAGCGGGGACTTCGCCTTGCCCATTGTTGATAATTTGCTCTAGCTCGTTGGCCAAGACCGAGTGATGCTTCCGCCGCTCCTCCTCAATAATCAGCGCCACAACCTCCCGAAAGGCGCGATCGTCCCGCCTTTGGTAGGTTAGCAACAGCTTTTTGAGGACATCCGCTCGTGCCATGGAGGAATCAGCAAATTGGGCAAGGCTCCCATCTCTATTAGGGCCTGCGTTGGAGACTACGCCTTAATCCTACTGAGTTGTGTCCCTCTCAGCACAAACAGTTATCTAGCCGCAAGAGTTGAGGGTATAACAACCTTGACAGCCTAATATCCCATAGGTTCGGGAGTTTTCTGCCCGATGAACTTCGCTACGCATCCATCAGCAATTCTCCAACCAAAGCGATGACAAAAGACCATATTCGCCCGGCCCAACCGAGCGACAAAGCACCGATCCTCGACTTTTGCCAGCACACCTGGGATGACGAAACCGACTATATCCCCGATGTATGGGATGTTTGGTTCGCCGCCCCTACAGGCCACATTCTGGTCGCCGACCGCGATGGCCAGCCTGTCGGCATGACCCGCCTCGTGCAACTCTCTGACACCGAAGGCTGGTGGGAAGCGCTGCGGGTCGATCGCACCTTTCGCCGTCAGAGTATTGGCCACCAGCTTACCCAGGCGGCCCTGTCCCTAGCCCAATCCCTGGGCCTCACCACCCTCCGCACCTGCGTCAGCGTCACCAATGCCTCAATGCATCCCTTCATGCAGCACCAGGGCTTCAGCCCCTTGGGGGACTACGCCGTCTACAGCGCTACAGCCAGCGAGGGTGTACCTACGGCCCTACGGTTGCTGGGGGTAGATGACTGCGATCGCGCCTGGGCCGCTATTAACTGCTTTATAGCTGAGGAGTGGGATCTGCTCCTTGTCGCTCGTGGCGCAAAATGGCAAACCCTCACCCCAGCTAACCTCGCCCAGCGCCTAGCTCAAGGCTGGGTCTGGGGCAGCTTCGAGGGCGATACCCTCGTCGGACTGTTCATCCGCAGCCAAATGGAAACCCCCGACGGCACCCTCTGGATTGGCTGGCTAGGCGGCACAACCTCTGGAGTTCAAACAGCATTAAATGACATGCGACATCTGGCCCACTCACTGGGTTGCAAGGCCATAGGCGGGTTCCTGCCCCAGTCCGAAACCTTGGCCACTCTTCTAAAAACGGGTGGCTATGGATTTTCTGACACCAGCGTCTACAAACTTTACGAAAAACGTTTGGGCGAGCAATGAGCTTGTTCTTCGCTTCAGATAGTCTCAGGTCTTGAAGAAGACTCAAAATCAAGTGTCATCGGCACTTCAGCTCCTGGGTACCATGGGGACGTTAGAAGCACCATTCAAGCTTCTCAGGTTCTGAAGCAGGAATTGGTATGGAGCTGAGCGACATCCTAGACAGCTATATTTACTTAGATCTGGAGGTGGACTTAAAAGGCCAGATCTTCAGCTACGGTCTGCTGTCGTCTGCCCATACCTTTCAGGCCTCTCAAGAACAAGCGCAGGATGTTCACAGCCAGCTCATTCACGCGCTCCAGACCCAGGGCACCCTCTGCGGCCACAACTTCCGCCGCTTTGACCAGGTTCACCTCACCCGTCAATGGCCTGAGCTAGACCCTTTACAAATCATCGATACCCTAGAACTCTCGCTGCTGGCCTTTGCCCTAGAGCCCTCCCATCGGCTGCAAAAAGACTACAAGCTCAGCGACTACGCCAGCAACGACCCCCTCGAAGATGTCAGAGCCACCCGCCTACTGCTCGAACAATGCCTGAAAAACCTGGGCCAACACCCAGCGTCCGTAAGACAGCTCTACACCTGGCTGCTCACCCACGGAGAAACCACCGCCGATGCCGCCTACCGCAGCTTGTTTGAGCCCCTAGGCTGGCTTCCTGAAGCGCCCCCAGCCCTGAGCGCTCTATCCCCGAACGTTCTCACGGCCCTCTCGTCTGACGCTCTTGACTACATCTGGGGCATTCTGCAGCGCGAGGCCGACTTCGACCGTCGTTTCATCATCGCTGCCCTACTGGTCTGGAACTTTGAGCGCAACCAGCACCAGTCCAAGCAAGCTCCCTCGGCCTGGCTCAACCATCTGCCCCAGTTTCAAGACACCTTAGATCAGCTGTTCCCAGTTACGCCAGCGGGGTTTACCTATCAACCATTCCTAGAAGCCTTTGACATTCTAAGCTTTCGAGGCGTTCAAGAAGAAGCCGTTCAGGCCATTATCGCCCAACAAAACCCGCTGATTCTGATGCCCACTGGGGGCGGCAAATCCCTCTGCTACCAACTACCCGCCCTGATGTATTACCGCTGCCAGTGGGGGCTAACGGTCTGCATTTCACCCCTCCAGGCCTTGATGGAAGACCAGGTGGTAGATCTAGAATCTCAAGGGCTCGACTTCGCTACCTTCATCAACGGCAACTTACCAGCAGCGGTGCGGGCCGAACGGCTAGAAGCTCTACGCAATGGCCAAAAAGGCCTGCTCTACATCAGCCCAGAACAGCTCCGCTCCGTCAGCATCCGTAACCTTTTACGAGAGCGTCCGCCTGCCCTATGGGTAATTGATGAGGTCCACTGCGTCAGCCAGTGGGGGCAAGACTTCCGTCCCGACTACCGCTACATTCCCAAGTTCATTCACGATCTCTACGATGCCCTGGGCCGCCCTCTACCCGCTCTAGCTCTGCTCACGGCCACCGCTACTGCCCAGGTACGTGACGATATCTGCCAGCTTTTTCAGCAGCAGTCACTCACCGTCCACCGCCAAATTGCGGCGGGCATTCATCGCGACAACCTCAACTACCAAGTGCTCCCGGTCAACGGCAATAAAGACCCGCTCATTGTGGAAGCCGTGCAGCGGGCGCTTGACCAGGGGGGCTGCGCCCTGGTCTACACCGCCCTGCGCCGCGATGCCGAGCGTTTGGCCACCATGCTTCAGCGGCACGATATTCAGGCCCAGCACTACCACGGCAAAGTGCCCAAAGAGAAAAAGAGCGAGCTGCTCAATGCCTTTAAGAATGGCGATCTAAACGTGGTGACGGCCACCTGTGCCTTTGGTATGGGCATTAACCGCAAAGATGTACGAGCTGTCGTTCACAACACCCCTAGCGGCAGCCTGGAAGGCTACATCCAAGAAGCGGGCCGAGCCGGTCGAGATGGTGACCCCGCCAACTGCGTGCTGCTGTTTGACCCGCAAGATTTAGAGATGCTTTTCTTTTTGAAGAGTCTGAATCATCTGTCTACCACTGACTTAAGAAATATCTTTGCGGCACTGCGGGGGGTGCGCGATCGCCTAAATCCTTCTGGCACCGTTACAGAAGACTGGTTCTGGGTCACCACCGACGAGATCTACCAAACCAGCGACCTGGATGACCGCTTTGCCACCGACGACGACCAGCGAGAAACCAAAATGCGGGTGGCCCTGCACCACCTGGAAGATTTTGGGTTGATCGAGCGGGCTGAGAATTTGTCTACGGTGGTGCAGTTTCATCTGAAGCAGTCTACCTCAGCTCAGTCTTGGCAGATGTTTCTAACCTATAGCCGCCAAAAAGGACTTAAACAGGGTGAGATCAAGTCTTTCGAGCGGCTGATCTACAGCATGTATTTGGTACAACAGCAGCACCAGCAAGAAGGCGAACGAATATCGTTAGAGCGTCTCAGCGATGAGGCGGGCATTCCAGTGCTGGAGTTGCCTGCTCGCATTCGAGAACTGCAACGGGCCGGGGTTTGTACCTCTCAGCTGCCGCTAACGCTGTTGGTGACTAAAGCCGTAAAAGGCGATGCCAAACTCACCTATGGGCGCTACTGCACCCTAGAAGAACAGCTCCTGAGCTATTTGGCCGATAAGGTGGGCGACAAACCTAGCCATGTGGTTAACCCCCGCAAACTGGCTACCTTTCTAGATGCCGATCGCAGCCAAAAGCTCAGAGATACCAACCTGACTACCCTGCTAGAAGGATGGCAAGCGCTGGGCTGGGTCAGACTAAAACGACTCAGCGGGGGGCTGATACAGATCAGCACTCCCCATGCAGACTCTGGCCCTCTATCGCAGGTGATCGGCTGGCTGCCTCGCCACCAAAAGCTCTGCACCAAGTTGCTAGACGCCCTGTATGCCGAAATTGACAACACCCTAGAGACCAAGACCGGGGCTCGATTAGTGGTGCAGTGCGACTTTGAGACGCTGTTGGAGACGGTGTGCGAGCGCTCTATCCCGACAGAAATAGAGGCCCAGCAGCTCCGGCGCACGCTGATCTGGCTCCATGAGCGAGAAATTGTGCGGTTGACGGATGGGCTTACCCTGTTCCACCAGGCCCTAAAGGTGAGAGTCTTCAAAGGGGCCAACCTCAAAACGATCTACAGCCGTTACCCAACCCTAGAAGAGCACTACAAAGAACAGGCCTGCAAGACTCACCTGATGGCGAAGTACGGCGAGCTGGCAGAGAATGACCAAGCACGTCATCAGCTCGTAGACGACTACTTTACCCTCACCCGCGAAGACTTCACGGCGGCCTACCCTGGTCTGAGTCAGCGCCCGGTTACCCAGGCCGACTACGACGCCATTATGGGGCCGCTTAATGCCTCCCAAAAGGTGATTGTAGAAGCAGACTCTGCTGCAATCTCGGTCATTGCTGGCCCTGGCTCAGGGAAGACCCGCACCATCGTTCATCGCATTGCCTACCTGATTAAGGTAAAGCGGGTGGCTCCCGATCGCATCGTGGTGCTGGCCTACAACCGCAATGCCGTGCGAGAACTGCGCCTGCGATTGCAGGATCTAATCGGCAACCTAGCCTCTCGACTGCGGGTCTACACTTTCCACGGCTTGGCCCTAGCTCTACTGGGTCGCACGCTTGAAGAGACTACTACCCCGACCCACAAGCGCCAAGACATCGAAAAACGATTCGACAACTTACTGAAGGATGCCTGCGACCTGCTGGAGAGCCGAGAGGACGACGATGATGACATCCAGCTCCGCCGTATCCGGCTTTTGGGGAACACCGAGCACATTTTTGTGGATGAGTACCAGGATGTGACCGAGCAGGAGTATCGCCTGATCCGGCTGATTTCAGGATTAGACGACAAAGAAGACCAAAGCCAGTCGGTGCAAATCAACCTCTGTGTGATTGGCGACGACGATCAAAATATTTACGGCTTTCGCGGAGCAGACGCCAAATTCATCCTCCAGTTTAAGGCTGAATACCAGGCTAAACAGTTTTTGCTGACGGAGAACTATCGCTCAACAGAATCCATCATTGCCGTAGGCAATCGGGTGATTCAAAACAACCGCTACCGCTGTAAGCAAACGCCAGAAGAGCAGGTCTGTATTGATAGTGCCAGAATTGGGCAAGTAGGAGAGCCGGTGAAAGCACGGCTGTTTGCTACGCTAACAGCCCAGGCAATTTGGGTCACCAAGCAGGTGCGCCAGTGGCTAGACCAGGGCACACTGCCAAACGAAATTGCCATCTTGGCTAAGGAATGGGATCAGCTCAGCGAAATCAGAGCCCTGCTGGAGCGGTTAGCGGGCATTCCTACCTATGCCCTAAAGGGGCGCGACGTTAAGCTGATTCGCCATTCGGTGACCCATCAGCTTTTGAAGCAGCTGCAAGCAAATCCAACCCTAACCCTAACTGAGGCTGAGTCAGTGCGACAACGGTTTCAAAATTTCTTTGAGCGCAAGGGGCGCAGCCTTACAGAGCCAACCGTTAAGACCCTACTGAAAATAGCCGATGACTTAGATAAAGAGCGAGGGTACGGTTCCGAAGATCTGGCAACGCCCATTACTACTGAGGAAATTGCCACATCTATCTATGAATTCAGCGAAAGCCCCAACAACTCCCTCACCGATGAAGACGCTATTTTAGTCACCAGTTGCCATGGGGCGAAGGGGCTGGAATTCTCGAAGGTGATCTTGCTGACTGACAAATTTTCTGAGGCTGAGCATCAGCTTGAGGATGAAAGGCGGCTGTTTTATGTTGCCACAACCCGCGCTAAGGAAGAGCTGATCTTGTGCAGCACTAGATCTGTGCAGTTTTTGAAAGAAACCTCAATTGAGCCAAAAATTGAGCGCATGGATTCGGTTGTGCTGCCTGGCCGAATTCATTATTTTGACTTTGTTCCTAGCAAGCCTAAGGCCATTGGAGATATTAATTTAGGGTATTCAGCAACGCGAAAACAGCAGAACATCATCGAAAAGATGCGCGAAGGTGATTTACTAAATCTAAGGCGTAATCGCTATCGCAATGGCTGGAACATTCTGACCAAAGACCTAATTGAAATTGGCTCATTGTCTAAAGATTGCAATAAACTTCTCATAGATAAAGGACTTAATCCAGATCAGTTCCATTTTCATTCTGGAGAAGTGCAAGTCCGATTTATATACCGTTTTGTCAAAACCGCTGAAGACTCTGACGAGATTTTAGAAGATCACTATGTCGTTATCCCACAAATACGCATTTATCGGTAATTGGTTATGAGCTATCTGTCTATCAAACTTGAAGTGGCTAAGCGTGCGATCGCCTTTCCCCGATTCCACAGTGACGACCTGCTTGAAATTGCCCTCACCGACCCCTGCACCCTCAATGAGATTGATCTTTCTAAGCCAGAACAAGAGCAGCGCGAGCGTGAATATCGTCGCCTCGCTTATCTTGGCGATGCTCTAATAGACTCAGTTCTCGCTGATTACCTCTACCGTACAGATCATGATCTCACCAAAGCTGATTTTGATGATTGGAGGAAGGCACTTGTCAATAAACATGGCCTTACTGAGTTTGCTATAAAGTTAGGCTTGCCTGACTACAGCTCTTCCTGGAAGCGCAAAAACCGCAAACTTCCGAAGAACGAGCCTCGAACATGGGGCGAAATGTTCGAGGCCGTGGTGGGCGTGCTGTTTTTGGACGCCGACCGGGATTTTAACAAAGTTGCGCAGTGGTTGTGCGATCGCTTCCTTCGCGATGCCGTCACAGCCCATGAGGTTCATAGGAATAAGGGAGATAACGAAGGCTATGAATTCGATGATGACGAAGACCCAACGTTAGTCACCTCCGACGACTACGCCGAGATGATGGGGCTATCGTGGTCTGATGGCGTCTCATTCACTTGAGCGATCGCGCTGAACCCCTAATAAAGGCTAGATAAAGAAGACCAGGGATCTCCGCTCCACCCTGGGAACCTTAAGCATAATGGCCACCGACGGCTTGATCGAGGCTTCCCACCAACACGGCCCCAAGATTCCATGGCAGATACCTGGCTCATCACCCAAAAGCCCTCCTTCATAACTGAATGGATGGGGCTACCCCCCAAAGAAAGCCACCAGGTACTCGAAAAAATCAACCTGCTGCTGCAAGACCCCACCCCCGACGCCAAAGTCAAAAAGCAGCTCAAATACATGGGGGGCAAGCTCCACCGCCTGCGGGCCGGTCGCTACCGCATCTTCTACACCTTTGAGCATCCCTACGTTAGCCTGCTCGCCCTCCGCAAACGCGACGACGACACCTACGACGACAATATCGACGCAGAATTTCTAGGCGGGCTCGACCCCGACTTAACCGGCGGTTCCCAACCCCAGCAGCCCAACTGGGAAAAAATCTTTGCACCTCAAGAAACCCCTAAAACCCCGTTGCCCGAGCCGATCACTGCCGACCTGCTGGAGCGCCTGCGCATCCCCAAAGTCTGCCACCCTCGCCTACTACCCATTCAAGACCGCGAGACCCTATTCGACTGTCCCGGCATCCCCGACGATATCATCCTCAAACTTGACGAATACCTGTTTGAGCGCCCCTTGATAGAAGTGCTCCAACAGCCCGACTTTATTGCCCATGACACCGCCGACCTACTGCGCTTCAAAGCAGGCGACTTGCTGGGTTTCTTGCTGAAGCTCAACCCCGAGCAAGAAAAATTTGTCACCTGGGCCGCCAACGCCAAAGGTCCCACCCTGCTCAAAGGTAGCCCCGGCACCGGCAAAAGCACCGTCGCCCTCTACCGCACCCGCGAAATTCTTCACCGGCTCAAAGCTGCTGGGGTTGAGTCTCCCCGCATTCTCTTCACCACCTATACCAATGCCCTGGTTACCTTCAGTGAGCAACTGCTGAAACAGCTTCTGGGCGATGACCTGCGCTATGTGGAAGTCAAAACTGCCGATAAGAAGATTGGGGCCTTAATCCATAGTGTGACTGGAAAACCAAACATTGTCGATGACCGGGATCTGAAGCAAATTCTGGCAAAGGTGATGGATGCTGTGATGGCGTCCTTACCCGGCAACCTACTCCAGCAGCAGGCCCAGAGACTCATTCTAGAGCGGCTACCCTCTGACTATCTGCTCGAAGAAATCGGCAGCATCATCGAGAGCCGGGAGCTAACCACCCTGGAAGACTACCAGGCCACCTCACGGGCCGGGCGCATGGTGCCCCTGAACCGGGTGCAGCGGCAGGCCATCTGGCATCTGAGAGAACACCTCAACCAGCACCTTGCCGCCCAGGGGTGGGAAACCTGGGAGCAGCTCCGTAGCCGGGGCGCAGAACTACTGCGCACGCTGGAAAATCCACCCGTTTACGATGCCGTGATTGTGGATGAAGCCCAGGATTTGCCCCCCAACACCCTGCGCTTTTTGGTGCAGCTCTGCCAAGCACCCAATCGGCTATTCATCACTGCCGATGCCAACCAATCGATCTACGGCAGCAGCTTCCGCTGGGGCGACGTTCATAGCGACCTCAGGTTTGTGGGCCGCACTGGCATCCTACGCACGAACCACCGCACCACCGCAGAAATTGACACCGCTGCCCACCACTACCTCCAAGCTGGGCTACTCGACGACGAACTCATTGAGCGGCAGTACATCAACTACGGCCCACCCCCAGCGGTGCGAGCGGTGGCAGACACCGCTGCCGAAGGTCAGCTCCTGGCCCAGTTTTGCCGCATGGCCGCCAGGGAATTTCGCCTGGGCATCGACGCCTGCGCTATTCTCACCCCTAGCGAGCGCTCCGGGAAAGACATTGCTGGGCAACTTAGCTATCTAGGTCTCGAAGCGACTTTCATGGGCAGCAAAGAACTAGACCTAAACAAGACCGGCGTCAAAGTGCTGACGCTGAAAGGAGCTAAGGGGCTAGAGTTTCCGATTGTGGCGATCGCCGGTTTCATCGGCAGTCGCTTCCCCTACATGCCCAAAGCCACCCCCGAAGAGGCCGTTCAGGAAATTCTCACCCGCGAACGCCGTACTCTATTTGTGGGCATGACCCGCGCCATGCGGGCTTTACTGGTAGTAGTCCCTGAAAAGAAACCCTCAGTTTTGCTACAAGGCTTTGACGAATCGCTCTGGAATTTAGGTAAGACGACAGCATGACGGTCATCAAGCTTCCATCTGTGCTTCCTGGCGATCTCGACCTGAAAGTGATTAACCAGCAGCTGCAAGACCGCACGGCTCAGCTCGACTGGAGCGCTGTCGTTTCTGCCCCGGCAGTGGCGCTGTCGATTCTACTCGATGGTCTCGATCCGTCGGACGATGCCGAGACCCTAGGGTTTGAGGGGGCGATCGCCGATACCATCATCCAAGACATCATCGCCTACTTCAACCAGCGTCCAGCTTTGCCTAAGTCCCAAAAGTCTTCTCAAAAAAAGCCTCAGGCCCAGCAGCCTGAAGTTTGGGAACAGCCTGAAGCATCCCCAGACTCGCCAGAAGTTCCTGATCCAGGGGAAGAAAGCGGTTTCTATACGACCGAAGACGAAGCAGACGATTCCCCAGAAGCCAAGGCCAGTCAGGGTGACTATCGCGTGCTTAAAACCGCAACGTCCTTTGAGATTCGCCAGGAGCTAGAGGAGCGCATTCTTAAGGATTTACTTGGCCCTGCTGGAGGCGAGTACGAGGAAATTGACGAAGGCCGGGTGAGCGATCGCTACTTGGTCGGTCTGGTCGCTCCCCTCCACCGCCGCAAGCGTCAGGATGCCGCTACCACTGCCACTGACTCAGCCCAAGATCTCACGGGTCGCCCCGGCACCGTCGATGAAGGCCCCGAGCAGCGGGATGGCCTACCCATTGCCGGTAACGACACCGCAGAGGATGGCAGCACCGAAGCTGGTAACGCTGTGGCTGAGAGCATGTTTCCCTCTTCACTGGGTCTGACATTCTGTGTCAGCGGGGAAGCGAAGACCATTCAGGTGACGGCTGGATGGGGACAGTACGAGCGCGATCGCAGTCAGACCCTCACCACCGAAGCAGGCAACGCCAAAACTGTCTGGAAGCGCATACCGATTCGTAGCCAGTCTCAGCCCATTCCCCTCCAGCCTGGCCCCATAGAAGACTGGCAAATCCACCCTGACTACGGCGTTTTTGTCCGAGGGCAGATCCGGCGGCAAGATAACGACTGGATTGTCAGTTTGTTTTTAGTCAACGGTCAGACTGAATATGAAACCAACCCTGACCAAAGCTGGCTGTTTCAGCCCGAGCTAAAGGTCAAATCTGGGGACGCCAGCGACCCCGAAGTTTTTATCAAACGCGCCCCTGTTCGTCACACCGATCACAAGCTTGACCTCCTCTTCCACGCCGAAGAGCAGGACATGAAAATGCTCTACCGCAAGCAGGTGGAGTTTGCTGTGGGCCACGGGGTGGGCGTCCACGCCACGGTTGCCGATCAGACACCAATGCGAGCGATCGCTTTAGAAACCCGCGTCGTTCCGGCTTACGAGGTGCCTAAGACAACCCCACCCACCCAAAAAGAAATTCCAGCACTCGCCGAGCTAGAGCTGGACATGAAAGCCCTGGCAGAGACCTCCGCCGCAGATCTGCCAGATAAGTTGGCGGCCCTGCCTATGGCCTACGCTCAGTGGATTGCCGACCAGACCGCTTTGATTGAGAATCCGGCTGAATCCCTCGAAGAACATCGAGAAGCCGCCAACCGAGCCCTAGAGCGGTGCGAAACTGCCCTCAACCGCATCCGCGAGGGCATTGAGATGCTCCGGCAAAATCCCCAGGCGGCCCAGGCCTTTCAGTTTATGAACCGGGCTATGTACCTCCAGCGGTGGCAGTCACTCTACGCCGCGAAGGTACGCCAGGGAGAAGCCGCCGATAGTGACATTATCGAGAGCCCGACCTGGTTTCCCTTTCAGCTGGCCTTCATTCTGCTGAACCTGCCTAGCTCTACCGATCTGCACCACCGCGATCGCAGCCATGAAACCGATGCGATCGCCGACCTGCTCTGGTTCCCCACGGGCGGCGGCAAGACCGAGGCCTACCTGGGCCTAGCTGCCTACACCATGGGTCTACGGCGGCTCCAGGGTACCGTTGCTGGCCGCTCTGGGGCCGCTGGGGTGGCCGTGCTGATGCGCTATACCCTCCGGCTGCTGACCCTCCAACAATTTCAGCGGGCCACAGCGCTGATCTGCGCCTGCGAAGTCATTCGCCGTGAAGACCCCGGCACCTGGGGCCAAGAACCCTTCCGCATTGGCCTCTGGGTGGGCATGAAAACGACCCCCAACCGCACCGACGACAGCGAAGCCGTGATCGATGCCCTGCGCGGCCATCGGCCACCCCCCAGCAGCGGATCGCCCTACCAGCTCACCGCCTGCCCCTGGTGCGGCTCAGCCATCGACAAGGGCAAGCACCTATCGGTGAGTTCCGTCAAAAAGGGGACTGGGCGCACCCTAGTACACTGCGGCGATGCCCTGGGCCGCTGCCCCTTCAGCAAAAAGCAGGCCAAGGACGAGGGGCTACCGATCATTGTCGTGGATGAAGAAATTTACCGACGACTGCCCACTCTGCTGATTGCCACTGTAGATAAGTTTGCCCAAATGCCCTGGAAAGGGGAGACCCAGATGCTGTTTGGGCAGGTGGATGGCTACTGCGATCGCCACGGCTACCGTTCCCCCGAAGTTGACGATTCTAACTCCCATCCGGCCCGCTACGGCCTGCCCAAGGCTAAGACCCAGCCGATGAATCCCCTGCGCCCGCCCGACCTGATTATTCAGGATGAGCTGCACCTGATCAGCGGCCCCCTGGGCACCCTGGTGGGCCTCTACGAAACCGCCATTGACCGACTTGCCTCCTGGGAAGTCGATGGCCAGCGGGTACGCCCCAAGGTGATCGCCTCTACCGCTACCATTCGCCAAGCCCAAGACCAGGTTCACAGCCTCTTTGTCCGCAAAGTCGAGGTGTTTCCACCCCAGGGGCTAGAGGTGGGCGACAACTTCTTCTCCCGCCAGCGTGCCCCCAGCGAAGAGCACCCAGGCCGCCTCTATCTCGGTATCTGCGCCACCGGGCGACGGCTCAAAGCCGCCACCATTCGCACCTACACTGCTATCTTGGCCGCAGCTCAGTCGCTCTTTGAGGAGTATGGCGATCGCGTCGATCCCTGGATGACCCTGGTGGGCTATTTCAACTCCATGCGAGAACTGGGTGGTACCCGCCGCTTGGTAGACGACGACATTCAGCAACGTCTAAAAAAGATGGATCGCCGGGGATTAGCTCGACGACAGCTGAGAAATATCGAAGAATTGACATCCCGCAAGTCTTCAACGGATATTCCCCTTGTGTTGGATCAGCTAGAAACTTCCTTTGAGAACCAGCCGGATGGGGCTCAAGACGCTAAAGGCAAACGCCGTCGACCCCTAGACGTGCTGCTGGCCACCAACATGATTTCTGTGGGCGTCGATGTCAGCCGCTTGGCGGTGATGGCCGTTACAGGGCAACCGAAGACCACGGCGGAGTACATTCAGTCCACCTCACGGGTCGGGAGACGTCACCCAGGGCTGGTCATCACCATTTTCAACTGGGCTAGACCCCGAGACCTCTCCCACTACGAGCGGTTTGAGCATTACCACGCCACCTTCTACCAGCATGTGGAGAGCCTATCGCTGACCCCCTTTTCGTCAGGAGCCATGGATCGGGGGCTGTCGGCCTTGCTGGTGGCGCTGATCCGCTTGGCGAAGAGTGAGTTTAACCTTAACAATCGCGCCGGACGCATTCGCCGAGATGACCCCTATGTGCAGGACGCGGTTCAAACTATTGTCGATCGTGCCTGGATGGTGTCTGGGTCTTCAGAAGTCCGAGACTTGGTCAAAAAGGAACTGGAGTCGCGCCTAGACTACTGGCTCCACGAGGCCGAAGACACCACAGGCGGCAAGATTTTGGGCTACAAAACCCAGAAAGACGGTTTGACCCAGGGGCTACTCAAATCTCCCGGCACTCTAGACTGGGAACGCTTTACCTGCCTAAACTCCCTGCGCAATGTGGAGCCTACCATCGGCCTGATTTTGAACGACCAGGTGCCCGATGATGACTTCAGTCGAGCACCGAAACCGATGCCAACGGGGAACCATGAGTAACCATTACAGAGTGGGCGAACTACGCCCTAGCCAAATTATGTTTTCCTTTGGGGTGGGCTCCATCGTAGATCTGCCCAACCTCTCGGCCATGGTGATGGGGCTCGACGAGTGGGATACCACCCAGTCCAATCCCCTGGCGGAGGAACGACTGCTAGCGGCGGTGCGAGAAGAACTGGGGCCACAGGTTCAGCGCCTGGTGCCGCCACCAACCCCACCCGAGGATGACCTTGGCCCCACCAGCCCCTTCGACAAAAATGCTCGGGTTGGCATTCCCGTGTCGCCGTTTCCGGGGTGGGGGGTGTGCCCCGCCTGCCGTCTGCTGGCTCCCTTCAGCAAGGGCATGTTTGAATTTAAGCCCGATCCCTACCGGGCCGATCGCAACCGCTATATCCACAGCAACTGCCAGCGATCTCGGAGCAAATATGCACCTACTGTCATCCCCGCCCGGTTCCTGGTCGCCTGCCGCCAGGGCCACCTAGATGACTTTCCCTGGCTCTACTACGTCCACCGAGGTGCAACCGACTGTCCCGGAGCCCTGCGCCTGTTAGAGGTGGGCGTTTCTGGCTCAGCGGCAGATGTGGTGGTGCGCTGCGATCGCTGTAACCAGTCGCGATCGCTCTCCGATGCCTTTGGCACCCCTGGCACCCAGAATATGCCCCAGTGTCGAGGGCGAAATCCCCACCTGCGCAACTTCGACGACGACGGCTGCGAAGAGCAGATGAAATCGATTCTGCTAGGTGCATCCAACAGCTGGTTTCCAATGACGTTAGCCGTGCTCTCCATTCCCGGCACCCGAGACGAACTAGGGCAGCTGGTCGAGAAGCACTGGGCCGTACTTAAAGAGGTAGCCGACATCAGTGAACTCTCTTTGTTACGGCGCATCGGGCAGTTAAAACCATTCTCTACCTATACCGATAACGATCTATGGCCCGCCATCCAAAAACAGGCCCATCCCGAGGATGCTGAAGACGAAGACACCAAGAATCTAAAACTGCCTGAATGGTTGGTCTTCTCCGCTGCCGACCCGGCCCTCAATACCGACGACTTTCGCCTCAAGCCAGTTGCTCCGCCCGTAGGTTACGAGAGCTATATCAGCAAAGTAGTGCTAGTCGAACGGCTTAGGGAAGTCCGCGCCTTAATTGGCTTTACCCGCATTGAGTCCCCAGGAGAGTTAAGCGAAGTGGGAACTCGGGCCGAGATGCCTATGGTGCCCCTCAGCCGTAGTGTGCACCCCCGGTGGGTTCCCGCCACCGAAATTCGCGGCGAGGGTGTCTTCCTTCAGTTCCAAGAAGCTGCCATCTCTGCCTGGGCAAAGCGTCACCCGGCCCTGCAAGAGTACGAAAAGCGTAGCCATCAGGCCCACACCCAATGGCGCAAAGTCCGCAACATCGAGAACCCAGAAGAGCACTTTCCTGGCTTGCGCTACATGCTGCTTCACTCCTTCGCCCATGCCTTGATGAGACAGTTGGCAATCGAGTGCGGCTACGCTGCCGCCAGCCTGCGAGAGCGGATCTACTCTAGCTGCCCCGAAGACGATATTGCTATGGCCGGAGTCTTGATCTACACCGCCGCCCCTGATAGTGAAGGCACCCTCGGGGGCTTGGTCAATCTGGGACGTCCAGAGGTATTGGGTCGCCACATGGACCAGGCCCTAGAGCAAATGCGCCTCTGTGCCTCAGACCCCCTCTGCGCCGATCACGAGCCCACGACGGAGCTGCATTGGGCAGCATGCCACGCCTGCCTCTTTAGTCCGGAGACCTCCTGCGAACGGGGGAACAAGTATTTAGACCGATCTCTCCTGGTGCCTACTATCAACTCAAAAACAGATTCCTTCGCCTTCTTCCAAGGCATGATTTCCCAGTGAAACAGTTATCCCCACAACTGCTGACCCAAATTCGTAAGGTAGCCCAGGAGCTACCCCCGGCGATGCTGAGCACTCTCATCGAGGATTTGACTGGCATAGATATGGGGACGAACGGCAATGGTTTAAGCAAACAGCTATGCCAGAAGCTACCCAATACTCACTGGCGGCAGGGAGTTGTTGACCTCCTTGTCCTATGGCAAGCAGACTACCAATCTTCAGACTCCTTCGCCCTAGCTGCAGCTCTTTCTGCCGCAGCCCATTGCAAAACAGAATCGCGCCGAGAGTTATCCCTGGAACTGGTTTGGACAGGTCCCAATCCTCAAGAATCTCCGTTGAGGCGTACAGACCAGGCTTTGCTGCAATTGATTCGCTCGGCTAAAGAACATCTGTTAATTGTCAGCTTTGCGGTTTATAAAGTGCCAGAGATCGCCGATGCCTTGATCAAAGCCTTAAATCGTGGCGTATCGCTTCAAATTGTTGCTGAAACCCCAGGTGACAGCGAAGGTAAGATTTCCTATGGACTGACGACTACTTTTGGATCAGACATATTAAGTCGCGCACAGATTCTGGTGTGGCCTATGGAGCAGCGCCCGAAAGATAGCAAAGGCAAACACGGATCACTTCATGCAAAATGTGCTGTTGCCGACAAAGAATGGGTTTTCATCTCAAGTGCCAACCTGACCCACTATGCCCTAATGCTTAATCTGGAGATGGGTGCCCTGATTTACAATCGAGTGCTAGCAGATGAAATCCTTTGCCAATTTCAAACCCTGATTGAGAGTGGGTTACTCCGTCTTGCTCAATGCCGTTGAATTTATGTAGCTTCGCGAGGCCTGCCAGCGGCCAATCTCATCGAGTCCTGTGCTTCCCTTCGAGTGTAACCAGAGTTCAGCCCCAGAGTAAAAACTGCTCACCGCCAATCCTACTGATTTGTAGCAGCAAATTGATGACCCACTGGCCCAAGACTCAGACTCTCCCCTGATCGCTAGCTTGTATAACAGCTTGGGGCAAGTCTGCGAACGCCAATTTCGCTATACCAATGCTGAGGTTGCTTACCGCAACGCCGGTCAACACCGAGAGCAATAATTTGGGGCCGATCGCCCGAAGTGGCTACCGGCTTGAATAACTTAGCCGAGTTGTACCGTGTGGGTGTGAGATACGGCGAGGCAGCCCCCTCTATATATTATTTGACTGTTTCCAGCGACTAGCAGCCCTTACAGCTAACACGGTAAGGGCTGCTAGCGACGATTAATCGATCCACACTCGCTTCATCAGAACTGTCATGACTTCACCCACTTTGCCGGTGGGTACTGGTGGACACCAGTCGTTAGCTTCAGCAAAGCGGCGGCTGTGTAAATCATGGATGACGGCTTTTACCCCTTCGGGAGAGCTGGTAACGGTAATGCGAACGGTTTCCTGATGGGGCTGGATTTCGGGAGCAGGATGCTCAAGGGGGTGTATAACTTCGGATTTTGCATCAGTGGCCTGGAAACTAGAGATCATAGTGGACACTCATTGGCTTACATTTGCCCATCCTATATCCGATGTACGCCATTAAGTGTCCATTTACGACATTTCTTCCCTCTGAGATCATTCAGAGCATGGGAAGAGCAGGTTATGCCTTGAAAACGGTTCTAGAGACCTACGACATCAGCCAAAACAAATTGGCGACCCTGCTGGGCGTGCGTCGGTCGGTTGTGTTTCGGTGGTTTCACGAGCAGCGTGACCCTACGGCGGAGACGGTCTCTGAGATCGTGAAGGCGCTAAATTCTGTAAATCCTGAAGCGGCTCAGGAGTTTGTGAAGCTCTACCTGGGAGAGTTAATCAAACCTGAGGATTTGGAAGGCTGATTCCAGGGACTATGCCTCCATTTGAGAATCAACCGTTTGGAACACACCGAGTGGTCGAAGCTTACTCACTGCCACCACCCTTATACGACTTCCCACAATAGGGACAGAACCGGAACTTGAGAGAGGCGATAGGTTCATGACAACCTGAGCAACGATCCTGCAACTTGCTTCCACAGGCGAAGCAGTGCTTTGAGCGTGGCGTCGTCCACATCGGATCGGGTGAGGTTCCGGGCACCCAACACTGGGGGCAGAACTTGAGGACTGCTATTTCCTCCACAGTCCTTCCCTGACAGACCGCATCTAGATACTCCACTGAAATACCCAGAGCATGGGCCAGACCGCTTTTAGGCTTCTGCTTTAGCCGTGTGGTTTGGCCGCGCTCCATCTTGCCTACACTTTGAGGATGAATCCCAGCCTTCTCCGCTAACTCTTTTTGGCTCAGGCCCAGGCTCATCCGCACCCGCTGCACATACGCTGCAAGGGTTTCTCCAGGGGTTGGAGCCAGGTTTTGAGATAAAAAATGCATTGAGGTATAGATAAAAGGGTTTACCTAAAAGCTATCTTAACCGCAAAGTAAAGGTGATTAATTGAAATGAAAACGGTCATTACCTTAGCTGGTGTTTCGGTAGAGTTCTTACAACGCCCAGGACTAGAAAAGAGTACCCAGCGCTCCTATGAGTCCGCTTTGATGCCCCTCTTGGAGGAGTACGGGCAGATGCCGATTGAGATCATGACCCGGCAAACGTTGCAGGACTATCTCAGCGAGTTGCCTAACCTGGCTTACACCACCCACCAACGGCACCAAGCCACTATCCAGGCGTTGTTCAACTTCGCGGTCGAGCAAGGCTACATCAAAGCTAACCCAATCGCTCGATTGAAGCGGCGGAAGCCTGACCGGGAGAAAGGTGAGCATGGTACGGATGACGTGATCCGCTACCTGACCCCGGAGCAGCTTAAGGTCTTGTATCAAGTGGTAGCGCCAAATTTGCGGATGAATGCGTTGGTTCATCTGCTGCACCGAACAGGGGCCAGGATCGCTGAGGTACTGGCTCTTGATTTGGAGATCATGAACCTAGACCAGCGAAAGTTTCAGGTGGTTGGCAAAGGCAACAAACGGCGGTGGTGCTTCTATAGCGAAGACGCGGCTCGGGTTCTAGAGCACTATTTAAGATACGAACGACACTCAGGTTGTTTAGCCCTGTTTACGGCTCAGCAGCCCTTTACGCTGGAAGTAAGCCGGATGGGCTATCGCACGGCTCACCAGGATTGGACGGATTTAATCGCCCAAAGCTCAGAGCTAGAGGGTATTCGGATGCATGACCTGCGTCATACCTTCGCCACCGAACGAGTAGGACTGATGGGAATCGAGGAATTGAGAGCGTTAATGGGGCACCAGAATATTCAGACCACCTTGCGCTATCAAAAGGTAACATCGCAGCGAGCTGAAACAGTCGCTCAAGAGGCGCTTGCTGCGTTGCTCAAAAGCTAGTTATTTATCTACTAAAAGCGCTATTAAATAAATATGGGCGCATAGCGATTAATCCTATATACTCCTACTGATGCAGAGTATGTACAGTACTCTGCATCAAGAAAGTGAGACCAAAAGGATCGCTAACAAAAAACGTGGTGGATGGATCCAATTGAGTCAGAAATAATCATGCACTGGAAATTCAATGCATGTTGCCGGAGAACACGAATATAGGGGTCAGCGTCCACAGTCCTTACTGAGGCAGATTAGACATTGAAGGCGCTGATCCATTGGCAGATAGCATTGCAGCTTGAGATGCGCCGCTGAAGCCTGGTTAGTGAGACGTTTATTCTCAAGGAGAAAACCACCTCACGTTCACCTCGGCATTTCTGAGGTGTCTAACCTAGTGTTTTAACTTGCTTTTGCTTCTTGCCCATAGACCTAAAGGGCATTCCACAGTGATGACATTCACCTTTTGCCCAAAGGGATGGGATTTGAAAGGGTTTCTTGCAGCAAGGACACTTATTCAAAAGCTGTAGATGATGGCGATCGCATACTGGAGTCTCTGCCTTATACTGCCAATCTATGCGATGGCAAGGAACTTCGGAATAACAAGCCCCACAGAGCAAGATAGGTCTAGGCTGCATAGATCTGCCTTTCTGAGGCAGCATTGCTTCCAATAGGGTAAAATCCATTCTGCATAAAGCGGCAAGCATCTCTAGCGATTCGTTTTCAGGAAAAGGATTAAAGTAAAGCTTCTCCCAACGGGAAACAGCCGCACCTACCCCAATTAATTGTCCAAGGGCATATCCCGATGACAGAGTATTAGCTTTAAGGTGACGAAGACGTCCAAGAAAATGGCTTATGCTTTCATTTTTGTAGGGCTGTACAGGAACTAGCCTTGGTAAAGAATCAAAATCTCTGCATCTCGTCAACTTACCACCTCTACCTTATCCCTCTTTTCGGGATAAACACTTTTGTCCGTATCGATCAGTTATCTTCCGCAAAATTTCAGGATCAACTTTTCTATGCCCACTTTTCAGAGAGTGAAGAACGGCCTTAGTTAAAATTTTAATGAGAGAGCCCATTCTAGCTCCGGTGCTTGAAGCCAGATTTGCAAATAAGTCACTTTCCAGATTAGATTCTTCAGGTAACGCGAGAATATCTAATTCTATTGTGCGCAATGTCATCTTAAAGTCATCTTCTTCAAGTTTATCAAACTCAAAGAGAGATGGAAAAGTAGATATGAGATCATACAACTCTAAACTGTCATCAAGCTCACTACTACCGACCAAAGCTATAGGGACGCCCGACTCCTCGTGAAGTTGCTTTAGATCCAAAAAAGCTTCTTTCTGCAAGTTTTCTGCATTGTCAATAATGATCAGCTCAACACCAAAAGGTTCGATACAACCTACTAATCGAGGTCGCAAATCTTGTCGTTTACCTTTGGATGCTGCATGATTAATATCTTTCAATATCTGAGAGAATAGTCTCTTAGAACTTGAGTTTGACCATGCTTTAATGCAAGAGACTCGTTTGTAATCTTCCTCTCGGTAACACGACGATGATCGGCTTTTCCCTATATCCCGAGGGCCAATTACCCGCCCACACTGCTTGACCAAGCGAAGTTCATCGAGCCATCTGAAATATTGAGATGCTCGGTGTGTGGGGATAAACGCCGTTCTAAATAGCTCCTCAATCTCCGCAGTCTTAGCAAGAAAATCGGTTATATCGAGGGCTGAAGGCAGCACCTCTACAGGGACATGTGTTACGAGCTGCGAGTTTGTCATGTTACCAGATCTTCTTTAGCTTTTTATCTTTGGGAATAATTAGTCTGTGACGCTTGCCTTCGTCTATGTCTCTTTTTTCACTAGCCTCAGGGATGGCAGATGTTTTATTCACTTGAGAAGTCTGCATAGCCTGAGCTGGCTTATCCTGAGAATAATCAATGCGTTCAGGCAGAAGCTCAGGCAGGCTTGCAGCGTTAGAAGACTTAGTCTTCCGCGCCTTTCTTAGCTCAACTACTTTTGAATTCTTTTTTCCTTTTTCTCTTAACTTTTTCTGTTCTGAACGCTGCTGCTGTTTTTTATCCTGCTTTCGTTCCTCAACCAGCTTTTTGCGTTTGTCTAAAGCTAGTAAGGCATCATAATTTGAATGGCTGCGCTTAGCTTTGTTCTTCTCTTTATTTAGCTGCTCCAATTCGTCCAAACTCAAATCCTGCATATCCATGTTGATAGCATGAGCATGACCAATAAATTCCTCATCTAGGCTATAAACAAGCATAGTAAGCACATGGTCGGGATCATAATGTAGATTAACGTATTTACCTCTCCACGGCCTTAGCTCCTCACAACGATAACTGTATGTTTTGAAGGTAACAGTTCCGTGTTCTTGGACAGTTACTTGTGCCTGCTTCATTAAACAAATATCAAGCTCTCGCTCGTCGAGGGGCTCCGGCAGTTTACTGCCCATACCTATGAACCAACGTTCATAGCGGGTAAAGCGCTTATCGTCGGGATAAGTTTGATGGTTATAATCGTCACAAAAATAACCTGCTAGTATCTTATCCAGATCATCAATGGTTAAGCAAGCCTCTTTTTCTGCCTTCTCTATTTGCTCTTTACCGGCCCTGCTGGGTTGATATCCTAGTAATGCCGCTAAGACTTGCGTATTAATCGTCCCAAATAGGCGCTCAACAATTGCTCCTTGATTAGGTCTATCTCGCAATTCACACTGGAACCCTAGTTTTTTGCCAATAGCCTTAACATGTTTTGAAGCACTTAAATCTTTACCACCATCCGTAAAGAAATATTGTAGGGGAGGACCATAAATATTCCATTCTTTCTCTAACTTATACTCTTTAGGATAGTCTTTAGGAAGACTAGCATGCCTAAGGGCAAGTCCCACTTCATAAGCCCCTGGCTGCTTATGCCAAAGATGATAGCCGACCAAGCAGCCAGAAAAAGTGTCTACAACTGTGGTTAACCAAGGTCTCCACTGTAGAGTTTTGCCATCAGTCCCTACAATCCGAATGTCTAACTTTGTGTGATCACACTGAATAATTTGGTTACTGAAATTGGCTCTAATAAATTGACCATTTCGCGTTTCAACCACAAGCCAAGAGCCAGAGCCGGGGTTGCGGATTTTCTTTTTCCTTTTTTGTCGTTCGACGAGAGGCTTCAAAATTCGGTAAATAGTTGCTGGGTGCGGATAGTCACCTTCTTCCTTTCCTAAATCGACTACAGCATGTCTTTGAACCTCACGCACAATGTCAGCAGGTTTGAGCGGATGCTTATCCTTTAGGCTTTTCTCATACACTTCCGGAATATAGTCCTGCCAATACTCTTCGACCCTATGAGTTCCCTTGTCGGCGCGCTGAACTCCCCCCTCTTCCTGAAGCTTATCTTCAAAGTACTGATTTAGTAATCGCTCAACTTGGCGAATTGACATCTGAAGCGTTTCTGCTAATTTCTTCTTCCTATCGGACTTTACCTTTGGGTTAGGCGACTCAGCCAACCACTCAACCAACCTATATCGCAACCGATGAAGATCCGAGGCTTCAATGAGGACGCGAGAAGGATCCGTGCTGAAGGCCTGATCGCTCAAAAGAACTTCATCTAGAAATTGAGAGTCAGGATCTGTGACTTCAAATTGACCTTTATCCATACGAAGTACTCAAGAACCAGCAGTTTGGTACAAGAGTACCATCATGCTTTCGCAATGGCTAGCCATTGCGACAAAGATTTTGCGAACTTTTCCAATACCAAATTTGGTGGTGCATTTTAGTAAAGGACAGGGAAAAAGGTAGGGTCTTCCCGTTCTGACAGCTTCTCTCTGACTCGGCGATTGTAAGCATGGATGAACGTCCAGATGGCCCCGATGTGATTCTCTAGCTTCATGGAGAAGGACAACGTCTTCCTCATCGACCGAGAAATTCGCTGCCTCAGCGTGCTATTGCAGACAACGAGTTGGTTAGGACAGTGTTTTGAAGGCATCGTCGACGGCATCCCAGAGATGGTCAAAGGTACTTAGGGTTTTACGTAGGTGATGTTTCAAGCGGGCCCAGAACTTCTCAATCTTGTTGAAGTCGGGGGAGTAAGGCGGCAGAAAGAGGAAGGTGCATCCGGCCTGTTCAGTCAACGCTTGGGTGCGATGAGACTTGTGGAAACTGGCATTGTCCATCACCACGACCTGCCCCGGGCTTAACTCGGGCACCAAGTACCGCTCGCCCCAAGCGTCAAATAAATCGGTGTTGCAATAGCCTTCAAAGGTCATCGGGGTCACCACGGTTCGATTTCGCCAGCCTGCAACCATGCTGATGCGTTGAGTGCGATCGCACTTTTTTAGAGACCATTCTCGCAATTGTATTGGGTTGAAGTCATGGTGTTGAAGGCGATGGCGATTGTTTTAACCGTACACCTCAAACCTCATCTCTCTCGGCGGTGTTTTCATTGGGCGGGGAGTGGGGGGATGAAGGCGGCGGTGCGAGAGGTGGCGACAAATGTTGCAGATCACCCATTTGTGTTTCGCACTGATGTGAAGGGCTACTATGCCAGTATTCATCACAAGATTCTTATGGGAATTGTGGGGCGTTATGTGCGAGATGAGGCGGTTTTGGCGTTGCTCTGGGGCTATTTACGGCGGTATGTCAATGATGGGAGAAAGTTCATCGATATTAAGGGGATCTCCTTGGGGTGTCCTTGGTCGCCGTTGATGGGGGCGCTGTATCTGAAGCCGGTCGATGACTGGATGGCGGAGTTGGGCTGCTTTTATGTCCGCTTTATGAATGACTGGGTTGTGCTTGCGCCGACGCGGTGGAGGCTACGGAAGGTGATCAAGGCGGTGAATGAAGTGATGGCGGATCTCCGGGTTGAGCAACACCCGGATAAGACGTTTATTGGGAGGGTTGCACGGGGGGGTGATTTTTTGGGGTATTGGTTTACGACGGAGGGGTTGGGGCTTGCGACGAAGACGGTGGAGAGGTTTGCTGAACGGGTTTCTCAGCTGGTAGTGTTCTAGACCTGTGTATTGGTTGTTAGATAGGTCGCCCGAATTCAAAGCGGTTGATGAACAGTCCAATCACGGTGTCATGCATCAAGACAGACTTAGAGAAGCAAATAGTTTTGCGCGCCAGCCGCTTGATCCGAGTCCTCAAGGTTAAGTGTTTTCGTTCAATGCGCTGAGTGTTCATTTTACTAACCGTATGGTGTTCAGGCTTAAGCAACCGTAAGTAAGTCCCCCATCTATCGGTGTAAAACTGCTGGATGCCAAAGGGTGTGAGCAACGTCATGAGCGCTGAGAGGGAGACATCTTCGTGCGGTGCTAGAACATAGGCCAGCACAACACCTGTTTGATGGTCGATGGCATGCCAGAGCTATCGTTGCTGCCGCTTTGCTCGCACGAAGCTCCACATCTCGTCCATTTCCACGTCGTCTACCCGCACGATCAGGGCTGCGGTGGGAGGCGTTGGCGTCTGCTCTAACAAGGCCCGGTTAACCGGCTCCAGATGCCGATGTTTTTTTTAGTTTCTCAATCACGGTCGTTGGGCTAACCTTCAGCACCCAAGCCGTATCGCGAATACCGCTGCCATTCATCGCCATGTCACTGATTTGTCGTTTGACCTCAGGCAAGTAGCCTCGGTAGGTGTAGTTGCGGATGAAAGAGGCACGCGAACACTTGGTGTTGCTGCAGCGATAGCGCTGCTTGCCTTTATTGCTTTTGCCATTTTTGACGACATCAAGGGTATGATACGTCGGGCAGTCAATGGGTTCGAGAACCATGAGTAGAGAACGGGTTTGGGACTCTTCATATTTTGTTCCAATACACAGGTCTAGAACACTACCCTCAGCTTTATGAGCAAGGTGCGGGGGAGAACCGCATTGAGGAATACGTTCGACGTTGGTAGCGGTGGGTGAGAACGGGGGTGGACGGGTTTTGGAGGGTTGGCTGCGATTGGTCTTGGCTTTGCGATCTTGCGTCCCTTAGAAGGGGTTGAGTGGGTCACTGTCCGATTGGAGAGGAATGCACCCTACAAGATGGCGATCACTACTGCAACCTAGCTCCCTCGGTTTCCGCAGAGTTCGCATTACCCCCGCGAGGATCTACAGATCTTGTAACAACCCTTTGTACCACTCCACTATCACTTTTGCTATTAAATTACTGTCAGTCGCTCCCTCCGTCGTGGTCGATCGGCATGCAAGACCTATCAGGTCCTCCACTAGCGCTTCCATCTGGGTTTGATCTGCTACGGGTAACGATGGCCTGTGTGGGTCCATATCCAGCGATCTGTCATTGCTGTTTCGAATCATCCTCCAAGCCTCGTCCCTGGTAAGCGGGGGGGTAATTTGCCCTCGGCTGTCACTTGCTTCGATCCGTTGTCCAACGCTTCCTGCTGCGTGCTGGTAAAACAGGAACTCTACGACCCCACCCCGGTTAACAATCTCGAAGGTGTGCTCGCGCGGTGGTTTGTCTTGCTCCTGTATCGCCCACCCTTCTTCTGCCGTTGAGTATAATGCGTCTGAAGTGTAGGCTGTGCACCCCGCCCCCCGGTCCTCTCCTTCCGGCGCAGTCCTCGGGAATTGTCCCGCCGTCCTCTTTCCCGCATCCGCAGCCTGTACTCGGTGGATCTTATGGTCCCCTCCCCCTCGGTTTGCGGCGCTTCCTCGGTTGGGGGGTAGTTTGGGGAGTCCGATTAGTTTCTTGGGTTCGACCTTTACCGACTCGGGTTTACTAAGGTCTCTTTCGTAAGCTTTGGGCTCTGTCTCAGCCTTCATGAGACGGAATCTCTCCGCCCGGACGGCCGAAACTTGCCCGAAGCCCGCTTCTTGTCCCTGGGGTGAAAACCTTGGCTGCTCTGGTCCCTGGTCGTGCGCACGAATGGGTGGTAGTTTGAGGGGTTCGATTGGTTTCTTGGGTTCGACCCTTACCAACTCGGGTTTACTAAGGTCTCTTTCGTTATCATTGTGCGCCTTACTCACCTTCCGCGGACCGCGAATTTTCTCAAGCAAACGAGATAAAGCCAAGGGTTCCTTGACGCTGCCTTCTATCTCCGGTTTCACCCTCGGTTTCGCGCTCAGGGCGTCTCCTACCTGTGGCCGGGGGTGAAGAAGGTTTAATGGATGGGACTGAGGAGCTTGAAGTCGAGGAAAAACCTGTTTCGCCACTCGATCGGCTTCCTGCTCATAGTTATCTTTCGGGGCCCCGGTCTTCGGCTTTTCCTGAGTTTGAAGCAGGGTCGATGCTACTCCTAACTCTCTTGACAACCCCGAAAATTGCGGTCGTTTCAGGATGTCATGAATCTGCTCAATTGCAGCACTGTCTTCCGGTTGTTTTGCCAACCGCGAAGCAGACATCGGTCCTCCCAGCGTTCTCTTTGCTGCGTTCCCCTTTCCCCGGCTCTGGTGCAAAAAAACCATTATTACCGCCTTCTATAAAAGTGACTAAATTTTGGTGAATGAGGTGATGGCTGACCTCCGGGTTGAGCAACACCCCGATAAGACGTTTATTGAACGGATTAAACGAGGGTTTGATTCTTTGGGGTATTGGTTTACTCCGATGGGGTTGGGGATTGCGTCGAAGACGGTGGAGAGGTTTGCGAACGGGTTTCTCAGCTTTATCAGCAAGGTGTGGGGGAGAACCGCATTGAGGAATATGTTCGGCGTTGGTGGCGGTGGGTGAGGAGTAGGGTGGGTTTGCTGTTGGGGGTAGTAACCCGAATAGTTGGGGAGAAATCAATTCTAGAAGTTGGGTTGAGGCACGAAGCCTAACCTACGATGCGAGCGCACACTCTGCAATTTGTTTGGTGGTAGCTAGCCCCGTAGTGTGTTAGTGATCGCACAACTCCTCTGAGGATTTTTTTATTCTCGATTTCTTTCCTTTTTATACTTTCAATTCCGCTCTTTTGACATTCAATCACTACCTGCGTTCTCTCCCCTCTTTCCCTCTCTCTTCCTTTTCACTCCTTTTCACTCCTTTACCCCTCGTCTTCACGCTTTTTATTTGTCTTCCTCCATGATTCCCCTTGTTCTCCCACTTTGTTGCCTGTCCACACCTCTCCCTTTTTATTCACCCTAGTCTTCCATATACTGTCCTTCTTTTGCTCCCTTGCTAATGCGAATTCTGCATCTAATAGGAGATTCATTATCTCATTAACGTCCTCCTCGTAATTCGTCCATGTCCCTCCCTGTCGTTCTCCTTTTGCTCTACTTATATCGCCTTTTTGCTCCTCATCGTCTAGCGGGTCTTTTCCTCTTTTTGGTTTTCCTATAATCTCCACAATCTTTTTATCTACCTGATAGTAGATCGCAGAGATTTCATTCAACGATCCATCTTCGTTATATACCGGATCAATGTCACTTTCTCCCTTCTTGCCCTGTGGCGATGCTTCCTTTTTTTTATGTGCCGGATCGTCTGTACGTTTTTTACCTTCCGGCCCCCATACCAAATTTGAGCGCAAACTGAACAAACTATTTCTATTTTTTTGATCGTTTAAACCGTTGTCGCCTACTTCTGTTTCTTCCCTTGAAAATATCTTTTTATATGCTTCCTGGCCTTCTGTTTCTAGTAGTTGGTAAAAACTTTCAATTTTTGTTCGGGATAAAATATGGTGGATGTCGTCTGCAATTCCCCGCTTACGCATTCTCTCTAGTTCTATTACATGTTGTAAATGTTCATACTCTTCTCGCTCCGCTGGCGATATATATTCCCATAACTCATCTATCGCTGCATCACCATCTCTCTTCGGGTCTTCGACCTCTCGCATTGTTGCCAGTGCCTGGCCTCTAATCGCTGCTATTCGTTTATTTACCTTTTCAAGTTCCTGTTGATTTTGTTTTCGTGCTTCGTTTTCTAAAGTTTCAGATTTCCATCGTTGGATGATCGGGCTAACTACATGTTGAGTTCGCCCTTTGTTTGCTTCTGTTGTTTTCGTGCCGTCTATCCCCATTCTTTTTGTTGGGGTTTTAGGTTGCTTGTACTCTTCTGCTTTTTCTGCCATCCGGTCCGCCTCCCCTTCTAAAATGCGGTCTTCATTTATCTGTTCCCCCTTCATCTGCTTTGTCGGTTTTACCCTTCCCTGCTTCTGTTGGACAACGTGCCATGCTTCGTGGAGTAAATGTTTCTCTTGTCCAGGAGCTACATGAATCTCTGTCCCTTGGGTGTAAGCTAGTGCCTGTAACGGGGCAGGTTTGGGCGAATTGTAATGAACTCTGATATCATCAAGGGAATATCCCGATAGATTTTCTACCCCGACTTTTAGATTATCTGGTAATCCTGTTTTATTGGGGATTTCTACTTCTTGCTCATACCTATCCCCAGCCGCCCCGATCGTCAGCTTTGCCTGAATTGGAAACTGCGACGATGCTACTCCTAACTCTCCTGACAACCCCGAAAATTGCGGTCGTTGAGAGATGTCATGAATCTGCTCAATTGCAGCACTGTCTTCCGGTTGTTTTGCCAACCGCGAAGCAGACATCGGTCCTCCCAGCGTTCTCGCTGCTGCGTGCCTCTTTCCCCGGCTCTGGTGCAAAACTCTCATCATTACAGCCCTCGATAAAAGTGACTAAATTTTGGTGACTGAGGTGATGGCTGAGCTCCGGGTTGAGCACCACCCCGATAAAACGTTCATCGGCATGATTAGGCGAGGATTCGATTTTTTGGGTATTGGTTACTCCGGAGGGATTGGGGATTGCACTGAAGACAGTGGAAAGGTTTGCTGAACGGGTTTCTCAGCTTTATGAGTAAGGTGCGGGGGAGAAGCGCATTGAGGAATACGTTCGGCGTTGGTGGCGGTGGGTGAAGAGTGGGGTTGATTCGTACTTCGGTGATGGCAGTTGTCGGTTAGGGTGCGGGGTATGCTGCCGCTTATGCGACCGATATGCACAAGTGATCACTCTCTTTCCCTCTGGGTTGGTGCGTTACTTCGATAACGCACACCAAAAAAAGCCAACCGCTTTAAAAGGTGATTGATCGCACTCGGATAGATACTTTTTACGCCTTGTACACTCGGTTCTTAATACCCCCGTCCTGCTACACTGCTACTTACCTCTCTTTCGCTATTCTCCCATCACGTAATCTTCATCAAATTCTTGTGGTACCGCCGACTTTCTAACTCCTACCATGGGCTTGAATACATGGGCGTAGAAGTCGTACTCAAACTTGCTCATCATCTCCTGCTCGTTCTGCACCGTCAAGCTCGTTTTCTTTGCCTCATGCTGTATCGTTAATACGATCTTCTCCGCAACCCATAAGTACTTTCCTCTTCCGTCTGGCGTTAGCGTCGCTTTCGCGGTGACATTTACCGGGTTGTGGGCGAAGATACCTTGCTGTGAACAGTATTCCACGATCGTTTTCTCCAGGGGAATCATCTGCGTGTTCATGTCATATGTTCCTGCCACCAGATTCCCCACCTTGTTCGCGCCTCCTATGGCGCTTCCCACCAGATGCAGCCACTCCCATGTATTATTCTCTGCATCCTCTATTCCTACAGTCCTCGCATAATTGTATGCTGACATTCCGCCCATCGCGACGTCCCTAGTCACTGACTCATCGCCCCGTCTGCATGGCGCAGTAAGCTGCAACATACTCGTCACTTCGCGACTATCACTTTCCTTGATCGCTGGTTTCCCAGTACCTGCGGCCGCGTTTTCACGGACACCTCTCATGGCCGTTCGTTTTCCATAGTACCTAGTCATGGCTAGCATTGGCTGGTCGAGCAACAATTCTAGTCCCTTGAACTTGTCCGCATGTACCTTCTTTACATCTGCCTCTTTCTCACTCGGATATGCCCAGATATCATTGTCCTCTGCCAGATTCCTTATCATGGCATCGTCTGAGAACACAAACCCCACGCCGTTCGATACCGCTCGGCTCCGCACATTGAAATTTTTCGTTTCGCTCCCTAGCTCGGCCAATCTGGCCAACGCGTCCTTTTTCAGCTTTTCTGCTCCCCCAGCTTCGTTCCCATAATCTATAACGTAATAGCCTTTCCCTGTTTCCAGATAGTTTATTAATCCTTCTAACTGTTCTTTTCCTAACGACTCGAAGCGCACCTCCCTCGACATGTCCCCCGCCTGGATGCGCCGTGTGCACTGCACCTTAGCGCTCACCCTGGCTTGCATGCTCTCCTTCCGTCCATCTGCCCCCTTGTTCTGTACCTCTTCTCCGCTTTGCTGCACCACATGAGTCAACTCATGGGCAATTAACTCCTGCCCCCCTTTACTCCCCGGATCATACGCCCCCTGCCGGAAGAACACATCCTGCCTCGTCGTAAATGCCCTCGCCTGAATCGACCGATTCAACTTGTCTGCCTTTGTATCTGTATGAACCTTCACCCCACTAAAATCCGCCCCCATTGCCTGCCCCATTGACTGTTGCAGACCTGCATCTAAAGCCTTGCCATTTCCTTTAGCACTATTTATATCCTTGTCCAGATCCATTGAAGCTTCCCCTATTGCGATCTCGTCCATTCGTAATAGTGAGCTATTCTCTGGTTTTGCCTGAATTTCTTCCTCTTCCGGGGCTTCGGTTCGCTGTACAGACTGACCCTGAGATGGTTGGGGAGAAACGGGGGCATTAATTTGTTGTACCACCTGGGATGCTACCCGATCAGCTTCCTGTTCGTACTTGTCATTCGGTTGACCGATTGTCAGCTTTGCCTGAATTGGAAACAGCGACGATGCTCCCCCCAACTCACCCGATAACCCCAAAAACTGGGGTCGTTGAGAGATGTCATAAATCGGCTCAATTGCAACACTGTCCTCGGGCTGTTTTGCTACCCGCGAGGCAGCTGTCGTTCTTCCTAGCGTTCTCGCTGCTGCGTGTCCCTTTAACCGGCTCTGGTGCAAAACTCCCGTCATTACAGCCCTCAATAAAGGTGACTAAAAACTGCCCCGCCCCATAGCGGCAATCTTTCCAATCTTAGGTTCGAGCGCCCCAGCAAAAACAAAGATTCGCTAAACTTCTAAGCCGTTTTCACTTTGCTCGTTGTTACAATCTTCAACTGGTTGCCATAGGAACTTTGCATCATATCCCCCTGCACCAGTACCTTCTTTTGCAACTTGGTACTCTTTGCCGTCAGCTTCACCGTTTCCTGCCCCGTTACCGGCACTGGTGGTCCAGAAGGGGGAGTCTGAACCCCCGTAAACATAAACTTGCATTCCGCCTCATAAATCACAGATTGCCCCCCCACCTTCAGCTTGGGGTATGCCTTCACCTGTACTGGCAAGGCCGTCCAGGCCCCAGTCTGTGCAGGTGAGTAGGGCATTGCACCTGGTACAGCAACCACGGTTCCTTGAAGAGCGATCGCCTTTCCCATGATTTGAACCTTTTACTGAAGCCAGTTGTTTATCCTCGACACCTGCACTGGCGATACCCAAGCTATTGCATCGAAATCAGCCCTCACTATACTCACGGTGAGACAAAACTATGTCAGGATGAAACGAAAGTTTTAGTCTAGCCTGCAAACTTCATCAACCACAACTCGTATAATGACGTCTGTTTTCAAGTCGCCTCTAGACGAGTTGCTGCCTGCTCTCCATGTGCTCGACGGTCTGCTAGAGCGCAGCTCACAGTTGGCAGAAGCTTTGCACAGCGGCGGAGAAAGAGCAGCAACGCCGCAGAATGCAGGCAGTCTCCGTCAACCTGAACTCGCCCTTCCTCCTGGCTATCCCCGCTATAGCCCCGCACAATCTACTGAAATGCCATCGAGTCAAATCCAGCCTTCCTCCCGGCTAGGGTTGCTGCAACAGCAGTTTGACTTACCTATATTTGACCTGGACGTAATCCTGATTGCTCTAGCTCCAGAACTCGATCGCCGCTATGAGCAAATCTACGCCTATTTACAGCAGGATGGGCGCAGCGTTCGGCCCAGCGTTAACCTGGTGCTGAATTTGCTATGTGCGGATGCAGCGGAGAAACTACAACGGCGATCGCATTTTGCCCCCATTGCCCCATTGCGGCATAATGATCTGCTGCAACTTTCCCCACCCCAACCCACCAACCAGTCTTCCCTGCTGGCGCAGGAGATTAGCCTTGACCCAGCGATCGTTCGCTATCTCCTGCATGAAACGGGATTAGATGCCGACTTCAGCCCCAGTCGTTCACTCATTCTGGCAACGGTTCCCGCAGAACAGACAGACTTACCTGCCCCCCTGGTGCAGCAAATCAGTGCCATTGCTCAAAACTCTTCCTCTACCCAACCGATCCGGCTCTACCTACAAGGTCCCGATGCCGTCACATCTCATCAATTTGCTCAGGTACTTGCCCACCAATTAAGTCGTCCCTTACTAATCGTCGATTTAGATGACTTGATTCGGCAACCAGAACAATTTCGGCAACGGTTAAAGCGACTAGGACGAAATGCCTGGTTGCAAAACACAGTTCTCTATCTGCACTCAGTTGATAGCCTGCATCAAGACACCACTAACCATTTGTATCCCTTCTTAATCAATCTCCTGGCAGAGACTAATGCCCCCATCGTCGTTGCGGGTCGTCAATCCTGGCAGCCTTCCGCCGATTGGGGTTTAGGCATAGTGACAATTTCCCTCACGGTTCCGGGCTTTGGCGATCGCCTTAAATGCTGGAAGACCCGTTTAGCCAGCGTAGGACTAACGGTTGAGCAAGGCACCATTGAGGCTCTAGCCGATCGCTTTCAGCTAACTCCCACACAAATTCAAGGTGCGATCGCCACTACTCAAAACCAGCTAGCTTATGAACTGGAGCCTGCATCAATCGAGGCAGTGTTGTTTCAGGCTGCCCGGAATCAGTCGGGCCACCATCTCAACAGGTTGACCCAGCCTATTCAGCCCCGCTATGTTTGGTCAGATTTGGTGCTGCCAGCGGTGCAGTTTGAGCAGCTTCAAGAAGTCTGTACCCATCTACAACATCGGCACACTGTATTTGAAACCTGGGGCTTTGATCACAAACTATCCCTAGGAAAAGGCGTTAACGCCCTATTTGCCGGGCCTTCGGGTACAGGTAAGACAATGGCAGCAGAAGTCATCGCCAAATCCCTGCAACTCGACCTTTACCGTATCGATCTGTCCCAAGTCGTAAGTAAATACATCGGTGAAACCGAAAAAAACCTCAGCCAAATCTTCACGGCTGCAGCAAGCACCAATGCTATTCTTCTATTTGATGAAGCCGATTCTTTGTTTGGCAAACGCACTGAAATCAAAGACTCCCACGATCGCTATGCCAACATCGAAGTGGGCTACTTATTGCAGCAAATGGAAGCCTATGAAGGCTTAGCCATTCTCACGACAAATCTGAAGAGTAATCTAGACGAGGCCTTTATCCGACGTTTGCGGTTCATCATAGACTTTCCTCTTCCATCGGTTCAAGAACGGTACCGAATTTGGCAGCATATTTGGCCTCAGTCTCTACCCCTCGACTCAGAAATCAATTGGATTGTTGTGGCTAAACAGTTTGATCTGACTGGAGGAAACATTCGCAACATTGCCTTGGCGACTGCATTTCTAGCCGCTAACGAAGGAGACAAAGTAACCATTTCCCATATCCAACAGGCGATCCGCCGCGAGTATCAAAAGATGGGCAAACCGATGACGAATGAAGCTTTTGAAGATTTATCTTGAGTAGGCATCAAATATTAAGATCCAAACCTAGCAAACAACATTGACAAGTTCAGGATAATATTAAGAAATGTGAAAAATTGCCTAGATTTTATAACCCTTTGAATCTCGGATTTTTATTTATTTCGGTATATAATCGAGGGGGTTTGAATAGACACAAGTATTTCTTGGCTAGCAATAGCTTTCTACCTAGATTTAAGCTTATTTACATATAGACATTTAAAATGCTTCATGATCTAGATCTGACGATCGAAGAACTTCTAAAGATTGAATTGCCAGATCGATTTGGAGATAGTGTTTCTACAACGCCGATAGCAGTCACTTTCGTGACACCTAGTCCAGAATTTATAGTTACGCTTCCAGCACTCAATTTATTTCTTTACGATATTCGACAAAACCAGGAACTCCGCAGTAGCAGTTGGTCTGTGGCTCGACAAAGCGATGGAACAGCAACGCGAGAACCCCCCCTGGTACGAATCGACTGTTCATATCTAATCACGATGTGGACGAGTGATTCTAAAGATTTCGCAACAGAGCACCAGATTTTGGGCGAGGTAATACAAGCATTGATGAATAACTTTACATTGCCGCCAACTGTATTGCAGGGAAGACTGGTGGGCAGCGATTTGCCTTTGAGGGCGTCGGTGTTGGAACAAGCAAAGTTGCAAAGCTTAGGTGAGTTTTGGCAGGCCATGGGAGGGAAGCCTAAAGCAACCCTTAACTACACTGTCACTATTCCCATGACTGTAAATACAGAGATACAAAATCTGCCATTGGTGACGAATTTTCAGGTTTCGGTGGAAAGTAATGACTAAAACACTGCCAATTAGTCCTCCTATTCATCATCGAGTTACAATTTGCGGTAGAGTTTCGATTGGGTTCAAGTTGCAGGATGAGGATAATTGGACACTTCTACCCCAACCAGTCCGACAAGCTCAAGTAGAAGCTATTAGCGCGCCTCCAACTTTTCAGCGTCAGTTATCTCTCAAGTCTCTCAGCCACGGACCGAACTGGGGCTCTTTATCCGATCGCCCCGATCGCACTCATGCCGCAGAAGATGGCTCCTTTTACTTCATAGATTTACCCCCCCGGCAAGTACGCACTAAAGGCAACTTGTCCTCGACAGTCAACTTGTCTTCAAGGAGTTGAAGCAGATGTGAAGATCGACAATGAAGAAAAATTAGAGTGGAAAGAGTTAATACTGGCCACCACTGGTATCGTAGGTTAGGTCAAGACTAAATCATCAAATCCAAATGAGTTTGTTCCAGTATTGCACGCACGAGTTCAGGTTGTGAATGGCAGCGAACAGACGCGATGCGATGGCAAAGGCGACTTCCAACTTCTGAACTTAGAAGCTCCAGAGCCCCCTCCTGCCCGCAACCTTCAACTTCAGATTTCTGCTCCTGGATATAACACTTGCACACAGAATGTTGATCTTTTGCGAGGCGCTGTTTACTCCTTGCCTGGTATTCAACTCACCAAAAAAGTGCCAGCCAAAGTCAATGGTACTCCAGCCTAATTATTACTTGAGGAATCACCCACAATGACGACTTATCTCTCCCCTGGTATCTACGTTAAAGAAGTATCGTCTGGTGCTGTCTCGATCGCCGGAGTGGGCACCAGTACTGCGGGTTTTATTGGCGTTCTTGACTCTGCTGACTCTCCAGATTCAAATCCTACTGTCCCAAGAGGCTCAGGCGATAGTAATCCTTCACCTGAGCCTCTTGGGACAGATAAGCCCACTCCAGTCAGTTCTGGAGGGGCTGAAGTCACAGCCAAGGGTAGTGCTATTGAGCGAAAGTCCTTTACCTTTGACGTAAAATCTCCCTTCGGGGGTGAGACATCAAAGTATACATTCTTTCCGGAGGGCGACGAAAGGAACACTGCACCAAATTCTTTAGAGGTTGAAGGAGATTCGTTTAAGATTACGGATAAAACAGCGACTATTACATTCACAACAGCAATTCCTGCCGGGAAAAAGCTGCTAGCGACTTACACACTTCCATCTCAGCCTACACCTCCAGCTCCGCCTACACCTGCCCCGCAAACCTCAACAAATCCTAGATATGTATTGCAAAAGGTGATTGGCGAAGTCGTTGGTAAGGGGGATGGCACAAAGACAAAATTTGCTCTCAGTCGCTACCCGGTTGGTAACCAAGGTGTAGCTGTCACAGTAGGAACAGGCAATCAGCCCACTGTCACAGTTAATAATGATCTGGAGAAGCAGGTTTCCACCATTACACTTAACTCGCCTCCTTCAGCTGATGCACAAATTACCGTCGATTACTATCCGCTATCCGTTGCTGGTGGAGAAGTGCAGTTGTGTACCAACTTTACCGAGTTCAAAAAGTCCTTTGGTGATTTTTCAACTGTTGAAGGACAATCCAATCTGGCTCATGCCGTTTATGGTTTTTTCCGGAATGGTGGTACCCGCTGTTTTGTAACTTGGGTTGCTACAAAAAACATTGACACTGCACTAGAAGACTTTGCCGCTATTGATGAAATTGCGATTGTGGCGGCTCCTGGCTCTACTGATCTAGCAACATTAGGAAAGCTCTCTGATCATTGCCAGGCTCTGGGCGATCGCGTCGCCATCTTCGATGCTCTCCGGGTTTTGAAATCTGCAGAACCTGGTCAAGATGGGAATCCAGGGGAATCTGGTTACGCTGCACTCTACTACCCCTGGATTCAAGTTCTTGACCCTGCTACGAATCAAAATAAGTATGTCCCACCTAGCGGTCATATTGCTGGAGTTTATGCCCGAGTGGATGCTCAGCGGGGTGTTCACAAAGCTCCTGCCAATGAAGTCGTTCTAGGAGCTATTGGCTTAGAGACTGCTCTCACCCGCGCTAAACAAGATGGGCTAAATCCTAAAGGGGTAAACTGCATTCGCAATCTCAATGGCAACATTACGGTTTGGGGTGCTCGCACTTGGGGAGGCGATGACAACGGTGAGTTTAAATACATCAACATTCGGCGTTTGTTTAACTACCTGCGAGAATCGATTGACGAAGGGACTCAATGGGTGGTTTTTGAGCCAAATAGTCCTGAACTCTGGGCCAGGGTTCGTCGCAGCGTCACGGCATTTTTGACGATGGTTTGGCGCAGTGGAGCCTTGTTTGGTGCAACACCGGAAGAAGCCTTTTTTGTGCAGTGCGATGCAGAAACCAATCCACCGGAAGCACGGGATGCAGGGCAACTGAACGTCAAGATTGGAGTTGCCGTAGTTAAGCCTGCCGAATTTGTCATTTTTGAGCTGAGTCAGTGGTCTGGAGGGAAGTAATGCAAACCGAACTTCCTTCGCTACCAGGGCTTTACTGGCAGGATGTATTTCCACCTAAACCCGTTCTGCCCCTAACAGGAGTACCTGCTTTTTTAGGGGTATGCCTTCAAAAAGACGGGAAATCTGTATATGAGGTCAATCAGCCGCAGGTTTTTCATCTTTGGACTCAGTTTCAAGAAAAATTTGGGCCTGAAACACCGGGCAGTTACATAGCCGCCGCAGTACGAGGCTTTTTTGAAAACGGTGGCCGTGATTGCATTGTGGTCTGGCTAGACATATCAAAGGAAGCACTGGAAAAATGTTTAACGGCAGATTCTGTTATAGACCCAGCAGACCTGCTCTGTGCACCAGATATTAAGGAAGCACTGGAAAAAGTTAAGGAAGCACTGGAAAAATGTTTAACGGCAGATTCTGTTATGGACACAGCAGACCTGATCTGTGCACCAGATATTACTGATCAGAAAATACAAGCCAAAATCTTAGAGCATTGTGCAAAGATGGGCGATCGCTTCGCCATTCTGGATACGCCTTACTCATCTGATTTAGCAACCCTGAAGGCAAATGGAGAAGAGCTAAAAAAAAGACCTGATAATGACTACGGAGCCATCTATGGTCCCTGGCTCAAAACACCACACAGAGAAGACGCTGTACCGCCCTGTGGTCATGTAGCGGGAGTGTATGCAGCCTGCGATCGCGCCAATACTCCCCGTGCTCCTGCCAACATTGCCTTGGAAGGAGTCTTAGATGTTGCAGCCTTATCCCGAGAGCAACAAACTCAGTTAGCCCAACTTTCTGAGACTCCAATTAATGGCATTCGCAGTCTGCGAGGACGGGGAGTGCGTATTTGGGGTGCCCGCACGCTGAGTTCTGATCCTCAATGGCGCTATGTGAATGTGCGCCGATTGGCGATCACCATCCACCGTTGGATTGCCCTCAATTTGGCGGATGTTGCCTTTGAGACAAACGACTTTCGCCTATGGGTACGAATCGAGCGAGAGTTAAATGCCTATCTGCAAACTCTATGGCAGCAAGGGCATCTCCAGGGCGCAACACCTGATGAAGCCTTTAGAGTACGCTGCAATGGAGAGACAAATCCTCTAGAAATGCGCGATCGCGGTGAACTCATAACATTCATTGAATTTGCTCCAACAATTCCTAATGAATTTATTCAACTGCGGCTGATTCACGGTGACACAGGGGTTGCGATCGCTGCCTCTTGACCGGTTTTTCTAATCTCAAAATTTAAGGAGACCAACAATGCCGAATGCTAAAGCTCCGCATCAGCCTGATCCCTACATGGGGTATAACTTCTTCGTGGAATGGAACGGTATTATTCATGCGGGATTCCGAGAGTGTAGCGGCTTAGCAGCCACCCGCACCTCCCACGACTATCGAGAAGGCACTGACCCATCTACGATGCGAAAGCTTGGAGGAATGAAGACCTACCCCAATATCACCCTGCGTCGCGGGACTACCAATAATCGGGAGCTATGGGACTGGTGGCAAACCAACGCCGAAGGAGTTGAAATGCGTCGGGATATTTCTATTGTGATGCTTGACCATACCGGGGAGGAAAAAATTCGCTGGAATCTGACCCATTGCTGGCCCACCACCTGGACTGCACCTGGATTTAATGCCACCTCTGAAGAAGTGGCGATCGAAGCTTTGGAGCTGGTGCATGAAGGCTTAACCGTTGATACATGGTCGTAATGTCTATGCAAGAGGCTGTGCAACCAACAATGCAGCAAACTGAATTTCCCTTCGTGCTACCCCAGGGTTATGTCGATAGTGAAGGCACGCTGCACCGAGAAGGAATCATGCGTCTGTCTACGGCCTACGATGAAATTGCCCCGATGCGCGATCCGAGAGTGCAGTCCAACCCTGGTTACCTGGTTATTATTCTGCTATCGCGGGTGATTACCCAATTGGGAACAGTGCATCCCATTACGCCCAAACTGATTGAAGGTTTGTTCTCGGGCGACCTAATTTTCTTGCAAGACTTTTATCAACGAATTAACCAAAACGGTCACAGTCGTCTACAGGTAACCTGCCCCCACTGTCAGGGTGAGTTTCAAGTGGAGACCGTTCCTTTGGGGGAGTCGTAGGCTATCCAGCGGATCGATTGCGGGAGGAAATTGCCTACTTGGCTTACCATTTTCATTGGTCCTATGGGCAGGTGATGGGAATGGAACACTGGGAGCGGCAGCAATGGGTAGCCGAAATTGCCCGTATTAACCAGCAGTTGAATGAGGAGAGGTAGATGAGAAACAGGAGATATAAAACATTATGCGTGGATTGACGGGAATATCGGCGATCGCCTCCGATGTATTAGGCGTAAGGCTAAATCCTTACATACCTTACAACTTTCTGGTGGAGCTAGACGGGCTAGTGACGGGCGGATTCATGGAGGTTTTTGGGCTAGAGAGTGAAATTAAACTTGAATCCTACGAAGAAGGCGGTCAAAACGATTACGTCCATCAATTTCCCACTCGGACAACCTATCCTAATTTAGTACTGAGTAAGGGACTGACTGATGCTTGGACTCTGTGGAGTTGGTATGACGATGCTTGTCACGGCAAAATCTGCCGCCGCAACGGCACGATTATGCTGCTCGATCACCAGCGATTGCCCGTGAGATGGTGGAACTTTAGAGATGCTTATCCAGTGAAGTGGACGGGGCCTCAATTTAATAGCAGTGCTCAGGATATTGCGGTAGAAAAAATCGAACTGGTGCATCGAGGCATCACAATCCCAATAGCAAGTAAAGGGCTTCGCAGAGCCAATCAACTTGATCGTTTAGAGACTTCTTAAGCAGTAGGCAATATTTGCGGTGCGTCGGTCGATCGCGCTGGTAGAGAGGATAGCAAAGGCATTGGTATAGTGAGGAATCCGGTAGCAACAGGCTTGAGTAACGTAACTAACAGCGCTACAAACGTGATTAATTCCTAAAATGTATGGTTCAGTCCCTCTGGCAAGATGCCCTTAATCTACAGCTAGCTCAGCGCCTACTGCGTCCCCTCATTCGTCCTGGTGTCATTCCCGACACACTGGCAGTGGCAATTTTTGAGCGATCGCGCCAGTTCAAGCAACGCCTTAGTTTGCTGCATCACTTTCAACAGCGCTGGAACAAACAATTTGATCTCCAGGTACCGGACATACCCATTGTCTATGCTCATTGGGCTGCTCCCGCAACACAAAGCGTTGTCTCTGACAATCTTTCTGATCGCAATCAGGAAGGTTCTAGTGAATCGGTACGGATAGAGCGGGAACACACTATTTCAACTCAAACCGTGATCCAGCAGCCCGTCGATGGAGCAACAGATTCAGCTTCCCCCTCCCTGCCACTAGTAATTCAAGCTAAATTTGTGGATCCTGCCGCTTCGACAGCTACCTCACATCTGCTGCCAACCCCATCTAATTCAACGTCTCTTCAGTCTTCAATTAAGGATAGAGAAACTGAGGGTAGAGAATCAGCCTTGCCAAGGCTAAGTGTGAGTGCAGCTTCCATACCCAAGTCTTCCCAACTTCCGATCGTGACTGCATCACCGCGATCGCCCTTATTGGAGCCAGAACTCAATAGGGGAATGTCTTCTGTAGAAGAGCAAGCCTTGGTGGTTAAAGCAGACAATCAACCTGCGCTGCCAACTTCATCCCAATTACCAGAACAGAAACCTCTACTGCGATCGCCAGCGGTCAATCAGCTACCCCTTGCAAGTGCAACATCGCAACCAATTGGTTCAGAGCTAACCACTGCAATCGCGGCCCTAACGACTGAATCCCAACCTCTAGAAGAACTGCCCCTCACCAAAGCAGAAAAAGTGCAATTGGTGGTTAAAGCAGACAATCAACCTGAGCTGCCAACTTCATCCCAATTACCAGAACAGAAACCTCTAATGCGATCGCCAGCGGCCAATCAGCTACCGCTTTCAAGTGCAACATCGCCACCAACTGGTTCAGATCTAAACACCGCGATCGCGGCCCTAACGACTGAATCCCAACCTCTAGAAGAACTGCCCCTCACCAAAGCAGAAAAAGTGCAATTGGTGGTTAAAGCAGACAATCAACCTGAGCTGCCAACTTCATCCCAATTACCAGAACAGAAACCTCTAATGCGATCGCCAGCGGCCAATCAGCTACCGCTTTCAAGTGCAACATCGCCACCAACTGGTTCAGATCTAAACACCGCGATCGCAGCCCCAACGACTGGATCCCAACCTTTAGGGGAACTGCCCCTCGTGAAGGTAGAAAATGCGGCTGCATTATCTCCATCTCAGGCGCTCCGACAGCAAACTCAACCGATGGTATTTGCCCATGCGCTAACCCAGGTTTCTTCCAGTAAGCAGGAATTACCCATGACGACCGCTTTTAGTCATCAGTCAACTGACCGATCACCTATTGTCAACGGTCAACCTGCTAACCAAACTCTATCTACCCCAACAGTCTCTCCCACCCAACCGTCGGTAGATGTTAGCCGCCTAACCCAGCAAGTGGAACGAAAACTGATACGGAAACTCGCTGTAGAGCGCGAGCGTAGAGGACAACGGACATGGCATTAGAAAGACTCACAATTCAAGTTGAAGAAAGCAGAAATAAATTTAGTAAAGAGATACCTGTTCTCTACAACCCCAATAAGCTAACGATTGTAAAGTCTGGCTGGAAAGCTAGTGCCAATGGTCTAGTGCCAAAGGACGATCCTGCTAGCCTCACAGTTGAGCTTTTCTTTGATACCAGTGCTCCCGATAAAGATAACACTGCTTCGTCGATCTTTCAAAAAGCTACAGACTTGTTAACCACTCCTAGTACGCAAGCCATAGATGTCAGGATATATACTCTCCCCATCTATAACCTCAGTTTCATAAATGCCCGCTTCAATCTTGGTCGGCCTCCTCTTTGCCGGTTGGTGTGGGGAGGCAAGCCTAATATTAGACATTTTAATGGCTCCGTGCTGTTTAAAGGGGTTCTTCAGCAGGTCATTCAAACCTTTACCCACTTCACTGCTGAGGGTATGCCAGTCCGAGCCACTCTCAACTGTACGTTTCTAGAGTGGGAAGAACCTGAACAACAGCAGAAGAAGACAAATCCCGTTGATGATCCGATTCGCATTATTAAGCAAGGAGAAACCCTCAGCAGCATTGCCCAGGAAGAATATGGTGACTCTTCTCTGTGGCGAATCATTGCCAATGCCAATCGGTTGAATAATCCTCGTACGTTAGAGGTTGGTAGTTTTCTGACTGTGCCGCCATTGCCTTCTCAAGGAGGACGTTAGCGATGCCACAAGTCAAATCTGGTTCAGATAGGCTAGCTCCAAAAGTCGAAATTCTGATTAACAGTCGTCTTCTAGAAACCAAGGCAAAGACCAGTGTACTGGCTGTAGAAGTTGCGGAAGATGTTGAGGCCGTGGGCATGTTTACTCTAGAACTCAACAATGAGAATCTAGAGGATCAAAAGGTTGTATTGTCCGACGATGATCAGTTTAAGCCAGGTAACAAAGTCGAGATCAAGTTTGGCTACGGCAACCAAATAAAAGTGGTTATGGTGGGAGAAATTACCGGGTTGGAACCCGAGTTTTTTTCTGACCAGGCTCCTCGATTAATCGTGCGTGGGCATGACTTAAGCCATCGCCTGATGCGAGGCACCAAAACTCGATCGTTCACTGGAATGCGAGACAGCGATATTGTGGCGCAGGTTGCCGGAGATGCCAACTTATCTGTGAGCGCTAGTCCTACCTCAGAACAGCTAGAATATGTGCTGCAACGGAATCAAACAGATCTGGCGTTTATTCGCGATCGCGCCTCTCGGATTGGGTACGAGATCCTGGTTGAAGGCACCGTGTTAATCTTTCGCCCCTTGCAGCCTCAGGGTGAAGCAAAACTGACGCTAGACCGAACCGACCTGTTGGAATTCTCTCCCCGCTTGAACACCTTAGGGCAGGTAAATGAAGTGGAAGTTCGGGGCTGGGATGCTCGGCAAAAAGAGCCTACTGTAGTAGGAAAAGCCAGCGATAGCAATGTGGTCGCAATGGGCAAAGACACAACCAGTGGTATCCGTGCCACCGCCAGTGAATTTGGCAAGACGGCCTATGCCGTGATTGACCAAGCGGCAGCGAGTCCTCAAGCGGCCCAAACGATTGCCCAGGGGCAAATCAACCGGATGGCGTTGAGCTACATCACCGGGGAAGGGGCTTGCAAGGGCAACGCAGCCCTACAAGCCGGTCAGGTAATCAAAATTGTGGGGCTGGGACAGCGTTTTAGTGGAAACTACTACGTGACTGCTACCAACCATCGCTATGCCGTTGGAGAAGGCTATCGCACCGAGTTTAGCGTGAGGAGGAATGCAACCCGATGCCCTTAGGAGATTTAGTCAGTTTATTGACACCGTTAGAAGCAAGCGATCGCATTTATGGAGTCATGATTGCGATCGTCACTAACATCCAAGATCCCCAAAAACTGGGTCGGATGAAGATTAAACTGCCGCTGCTTTCGATGACCGATGAGAGTGACTGGGCACGGATGCTAACCCCCCTTGCGGGTAACGAGCAGGGGCTATATTGCCTCCCGCAAGTAGGCGACGAAGTGTTAGTCGCTTTTGAGCAGGGCGATCCTCAACACCCCTATGTTTTAGGTGCCCTCTGGAGTGCTAGTGCTATCCCTCCCACAGCCGAGGTGAGTCAGCGCCAACTGGTATCCCGCAGTGGTCACGCGATCGTGCTGGATGACACTGAGGGTTCTGAGCAGATCGAGATTCGCGATCGCACGGGCAAAAATCGCATTGTCATCACCAGCAAAGATAATAGCCTGGTGATTGAAGGTGAGGGTGAAATCACGATCAAAGCCAAAGGCAAGCTGACTCTATCGGGCAAAGGGGTAGAAATTGACGCCCAGGGTAGCAAGGTAGACGTTAAAGCCAGTCAAATGGAGGTGAAGTGAGCGATGGATAGCGACTTTTTAGGAGTTGGATGGACTTCTCCAGTAACGCTGGATGGTAAAGGGCAAATTCAGCCCGCTCGTTATGAAGAAGCCGTGCGCCAATCAATTCGCATGATCTTGAGCACTGCCAGAGGCGAACGGTTAATGCGTCCTGACTTTGGCTGTAGCCTGCACGATCTAGTGTTTTCTACCAACAGTGTAGCGGCGATCGGTCAGGTAATCAGTGCGGTGCAGGAGTCTTTGATTCAGTGGGAACCTCGCATTGATGTGTTGAATGTAACCGCGATTCCCGATGCGGATGAACCCAATCGATTGTTAATTGACATTCGTTATTTAGTGCGTACCACCAACAATCTCTTCAACCTCGTTTATCCGTTCTACGTCACCTAACTTTTCTATTCTCCATGCCTCTTCCCTCGCCCAAAGTTGATCCCCGTACCTATACAGAACTGGTGGCTAGTGCTGAGTGGCTAGCTCAATGTTTTACCGGCTATGGATTTCTAATCTTGAAATCTCCTCTTTGGGAACTACCCCCTGATTGGGAATCGCTCTCTATCAAGGCTTTAGAACCTCTCAAGATTGAGTTTATAACTATCAGTAGTGCTGACGACCTTCCTCCTAATGAAGAACCGAATAAGGTAATTGTTGGCAAGATTGGAGACTCTTACCACATTCGTATTTTTGATAAAGATAAAAAACAAATTTTTGATGTAGGAAAGGGAGAATTTTCACCTGGCGAGAGCTTGCGTAAGTTTCTGGAGAATGTTTTTCACCGTAAAGCTAACAATCAGTCTATACCAACTGATAGCACGGTCAAAGACCTTCTAAGGCAGCTTGCTTTTCCTAAGGAAGGAAAGGGATTAGTAATCGTTGGAAAAGACCGAGACTCGTATCATCTTCGTATTTTCGATTGGGCTGGAAAACAGGTTGTTGATAAGAAGATTGTTGATGAGGGGAAAGATGAATCTACACATAACACAATTCTCCGCAAACAATTGCAAGATTCGTTTGATTGCCAATTAAATAATCAATCAATAGATGATCAGACAAAAAGTAAACTTCTAAAACTAATTCAGGCCAGTGTAGGTTTAACTCTTGATTTTCAGTGGATTCCTCCAGAAGACAAAACCGATGCTGGACGTGCCCTGATTCGGATCTTTGGACGCATGGCATCAATGGTCACCGATCGCCTCAACCGCGTTCCTGAAAAGCACTTTCTGGCATTCCTCAACCTAATTGGCGCTCAACAGCAACCCCCACAACCTGCCCGTGTGCCGCTGACAGCTTATCTGGTGGATAATAGCCCGGTCGGTGCCATTGTCCCGGCCCATACTCAGATTACAGCAGTATCTCAACCTGGTGAAACTGAGGAAGTTTTGTTTGAAACTCAAGAGGATCTGGTAGTGATGCGATCGCAATTGCAAGCGGCGATTGTGCATCGGGGTAAGCAATACTGCGATCACCGTGTGACAGCAACTACCGCTACTGGAGACTTTTCGGTCTTTGAGATTGAGCAACCCAATACCCTCTATATCGCTGCCGATCAACTAACTACTAAGATAGATTCTCAAGAGATTCAATTGGCGATCTCTAATTCAGGCAACTTGAAAGGGTGGAACTGGAGCTATTGGAATGGTGAAATCTGGCAAATATTAAGTACTAAGGGTGTGGATGATAAGCTACAACTTACACAGCCCGAGTCTGCGCCTAAAGAATGGAAACCTCCTAAATATAAAATAATTGAAGGCACAGAAGCCCAATGGCTACGAGGGATTGCGCCTGGAACTTTGCTATCACCAGCTGAAATTCGCCTAATACGTGCCGAAACAGGAGCAATCGTTCCTGATCAGGCTTTTTTTAATACCGATGAAATTGATCTGAGCAAAGACTTTTTTCCCCTTGGGGAAACCCCTCGCTTCAACGACACCTTTTACATTGCTAGTCAGAGTCTTTTGTCAATTGGAAAATCTACTATTACGATCAACCTCTCTAAAAGTGATCCTTATCCGTTTACGGCAACTATAAGTAAAAAAAAGATTAGTACTCCTCAGCCTAGTGAGGACGTTCAGCTCCAATGGGAAGCCTGGAATGGAACTGCTTGGGAAAAAATATCTCAACCAAATCCATCTAATCTAAATGATTTGGTTGCCGTTATTACTTTGCCAGATCAGGTCGCCCCAGTGGAGGTAAATGGCGAAGAAAATTACTGGCTACGAGCAAGGCTAATTGCAGGCAACTACGGCAGTGAACCTCGCTTTGAAACAAAGACCCAGCCAACCGAGGACGCAACAAAGACCAAGTCAGCCGAGGACGCAACAAAGACCACAACGACGATCCTAGAACAAGTTGCAGGCTATTTCCCACCCAGTCTGAAATCCCTTACCCTTAGCCGCAGTGAAATCAAAAACATTGCGCCTAAAGAAGTATTGAATGCTTTACCATCAGGAGCTTTTGTTCACCCTGATGCTGATACTTTTCCTCTTCACCAGGAAGATGGCTTGTATTTAGGATTTGATCGTCCCTTTCCTAATCAATCGATTGCCCTCTACTTACAAATCGCTCCATCAAGCCCCGGTGAGTTATTGAAATCTAATCCTGCAGAAACGCCCGCAAAACTGAAATGGGAGTATTACGGTGTTGAGGCCTGGCGATCGCTCAGTGTGCAAGACGGCACTCAAAACTTGAGTCAGCGTGGCATGGTGCAGTTTGTTGGTCCATCAGATTTTGCCTCGCAAGCGCTGTTTGGTCGGTCGGGATACTGGTTGCGGCTGCGATTGCAGGAAGGTGATTTTCAGATTCAGCCTCGTTTGCAGCAGGTGCTCACAAATACGGTTTGGGCGATTCAGGCAACGACTTACCAAGACGAAGTTTTAGGCAGTGGCACAGGTAATCCGAGCCTGGTATTACGCATACTACATACACCCATTCTGTTGGGGCAGCAATTGCTTGTGCGAGAACCAGAACTACCCTCCGCTGAAGAACAGATTGCGATAAAAAAACTGGAAGGCAATAACGCGATCGCCATTTCCACCGATGCTTCAGGGCAGCCTGAAGACATTTGGGTGCGCTGGCACGAGGTCAGCGATTTTTACGCTTCTGGCAGCCGCGATCGCCACTACATACTCGATCGCATGATTGGCGAAATTCGCTTCGGCGGTGAAGGGCAAGGTATGGCTCCGCCAATAGGGCGCAACAACATTCGCATGGCTCGTTACCAGTCGGGTGGGGGCAGGCAGGGCAATTGTGGGGTAGGAACATTGACTGCACTTAAAACCACGGTGCCCTATGTCAATCGGGTAACGAACCACGAACCCGCCAACGGGGGAGCCGATCTGGAATCGATCGCCGTTGTGCAAGAATCAGCCCCGAAGCAACTGCGCCACCGCGATCGCGCTGTCACCTGGCAAGACATCGAAGACTTGACTTACGCGGCCTCTAGCGAAATTGCTCGTGTAAAAGTGATTACTCCTAAATTCGATCCAGTGGTGCTGCCCTGGATACCGAATGCAGATGAGCAGCCGTTGCCACCTGAAGGTTTAGCCGAAGCATTGCAGCAAGCAGGCACTGCAACCGTGCTAATTGTGCCCCACAGCCCAGCACTCCAGCCTACTCCCAGTCTGGCACTAATTGAACAGGTCAAACGCTACTTGGGCGATCGCACCAGCCCCAGCCTCAAATTACAGGTGACTGAGCCGTTTTGGGTTAAAGTTACCGTCACAGCTACCATTGCACCAGTTTCGTTTCAGGCTGCCAACTCGCTGGAGGCTGCCGTCAAAGCTGCTCTCACAGACTTCCTGCATCCACTTACTGGAGATACGAGGGGACGAGGTTGGTCTTTTGGTCGTAATCCGCATGAGTCAGACCTCTATGCCCGGATTGAGCGCATTCCTGGAGTGAGCCATGTCGAGTCTCTCAGTATCGCCTCACCAATCGCCAATCTTGCTACGGATAATCGTGATCGCTTCCTAATCTACTCAGGGCAGCACCAGATCACAATTAGTTCGCCGCCGTAAGTTGTTTGCCCAGCTTGTTTCTTCCTGACTGTTCCGTTGAATGCCTTATGCCCCTACCGTTACCCAATCTCGATGACCATGATTACGCCGACCTGGTAGAAATGGCGCGATCGCTCATCCCCAGTGAGTATCCAGAATGGACAGATCACAATCCTTCTGACACAGGCATTATCCTACTTGAGCTATTTGCCTGGTTAACGGAACTGCTGCTATACCAGGTGAACCAGGTACCTGACCAATCTCAGGAGGAATTTCTTAAACTACTCAAGGGTTATGCCACCTGGACGATGCCTCCAAATCAATCACTTCAGGCAGCAACCCAGAAAACGATTTTGGCACTGCGAAAGCGCTATCGAGCTGTCACAGCCGCAGATTATGAGGCTCTGGTGATGGAGAATTTTGCGGTTGGGCGGGTTAAGGTGTTTGAAAACCGGAATCTAACATTAAAATCACAGCCCCCTGAGCCAGTCGCGGGTCATATCAGCCTGGTGGTCGTGCCCCAAGAACCGTTTACTGTCCTCAACCCATCGTTACAGACAAAGATCCGAGACTTTTTGGAAGAACGACGCTTGTTAGGGACAAAGCAGCACGTTGTCTCTCCTGAATATGTGAACATTTCTATTAAAGCTAACCTAAATTTAGAGGCGGGTCGCGTGTTTGAGCAGGTCAAAGCGGCAGGCGTTGCTCAATTACAACAGTTTTTCCATCCTCTATCAGGGGGAGAAGATAAACAGGGTTGGCCGTTTGGCCGAGCCGTCTATATTTCTGAGATTTACCAGCAGCTAGATCAGCTAGACGGGGTTGACTATGTGGAAGACGTAACTGTGACGGTGAAGCCACCAGGCCAGAACAAAGTCTCGTTAAAGGCGCACCAACTTGTGCAGCTTGATCAGGTTGAGTTTACCCATGCGGGGACACATAATTAGGTATGACTTTACCCTCTAACTCCCCCCCCAGCCACTATCTTGACTATCTTCCAGCCGCGCTTCACGAAGACCCGTTTTTGGGGCAATTTCTTCTGGCATTTGAAGCCATTCTTAGCGGTGTCTCAGTCGAGGATGTATCAACTCCGGCTGGGTTTGAGAAAACCTTAGCTGATATTCATACCCGGTTTTCAGCCCAAAAAACGCCGCCAGAGTTCTTACCCTGGTTAGCTGGCTGGGTTGCCCTAAGCCTACGCGATGACTGGGATGAACAAGTTAAGCGCGACTTTATTCAGCGTATTGTGCCCTTATACCAGCAGCGGGGCACAAAGACAGCAATGAAGAAAATGCTTCAGATCTACCTGCAAAAGCAAGTAAACCCGCAGGATAAATCGGTCACAGAGTATGTGGAAATTTTTGAGTTTGATCAAATCCCGCATTACTTTCAGGTGCAGCTTCGCCTCGATAGCCAGGACTTGACCGAGTATCGCCGCAAGGAAACCGTTGCCCGCGCCATTATTGATCAAGAAAAGCCAGCTCACACTGTCTATGCGCTGCAAATTTTAATGCCAACAATGCGGTTGGTTTCGCCAGAAAAGCTTGAGGCAGAGGGTGTAAAAAGTGAGGATATTCCTAAACAAAGACTGCGGCTTTTTGCAAACTCTCGTAGCCGAGGTTATAAGACCCATCAAAACAAGACTGCCTTGGGCACAACAGCCGAACGCCCCAAATCTGCTGATTCCTCCCCCTCAACCTCTAAATAATCCCTAACTATTCTTGAACTGGAGTCACGAATCATGTCAAATGAGTTGAAGCCTCAACCCAAATATGTTGAAAAACGCCCCCGCTATTTTGATGGTCAATACCTGTCAGTTGATGACTTTGCAGATGAGCAAGAATATCACATTGATCGCCAGCGCCGCATCAGTCAATTTTTGCATGTGTCTGGAATTTTAGAAGGTTTGCAGGTCACGGTTACCTCAAACAACCGCTTACAGATCACACCCGGAGCTGCGATCGACAACGAAGGGAGGCAAATACTGCTCACGAATGAAGCAGCCTATGAAAAAACGATATTGAAAGTAACAGCACAGACGTTTGAAATTGATTTGTCAACACTAGATCTAACAAAAACTTACAACTTGTCGATTGATTGGAATGAAGAGGGATCCGATCAGCAGACAGATGGAGGAGGTTCTCAAGCCACCCGCGCCTATGAGCGTTCAACAATTGTTATAAAAGAAGTTTCAGAAACATTATCATCGTCTACAGTTTTATTGGCTGTCTTAGAAGGTAAAGGGGCTAATAATCCTTTTAAGCTAGACTTAAAAAGCCGCCAATATTCTGGCCTCAAACTACCTGCCAAGGATGGAAACGGCGTTACTTTGCGATCGCAAAACGGAGCCAGCGATCGCGCTGTTCTCTCTGGCAGTTTGAGCATTACTCAGAACCTCACAGTTTCAGGCACAAGCACCTTAACGGGCAATGTGGGCATTGGCACAATCAGTCCAACTGAGAGACTGGAGGTCAGCGGCAACATCAAAGCAACCAACGCGACCTTAACCGGCACCCTCTCGGTCACAGGAACCAGCACCTTAACAGGCAATGTGGTAATTGGCAATATCAGCGGTAGTGCCGGTACTGGACTTAGTAATCTCCTAAAAGTTGCCTTCAACCAATCCGATCTGGTGGAAATGAACAGTCAAAACAAAGGAGCAGGGACGCTAGAAATGCTGGCCTGGGCAGAGGGATGGAATATTAACGCTAAAACCGATGGCAAACATCTCTACCTGAATCGCGATTCTGGTTCCACTTCTGATGTTCGAATTGGACGGGGGGCATCGGAAGGCAATCTTCTCACGATTAAAGGCTCCGATGGCAAGGTAGGCATTGGCACAACCACCCCAGCCGCAAAGTTGGATGTTGAAGGGGCGGCAATGTTAGGTTATGAAAGCAACATCACTGATTTTGGCAGTCCACTCAAGTCAGGATTCTACCAAAATGGCGGAGAAAAAGATATTGAAGGAAACGTCCCCGATACTTCTCACGGTTGGACGCACTTGATTACAGCTCGGCATTCTAATACAGGTAATAATCACCAGCTTCAAATTGCCGCATCCTATCAACCTAATGATCGACTTTTCTTTAGAAAAATAGCAGTGGCTCCGAGTGTAACCTCAAATCCCGCGTGGAATGAGGTTGCTACCCGAACTACAAACAAATTCATTGGCGATCAAACCATTGAAGGAACCCTGGCGATCGCAGGCACTCTCTCCGTTACCGGAGATACCACGACCGCAAAGACTCTCTCCGTCACCGGAAATACTACGATCGCAGGGGATTTCACTGTTGGGGGTAAGTATGTAGTGCAGAATGGCCATGAGGGAGGAAGCAATCGAGGAATCTTTATGTGCAATGCCGATGATAATAACTGGGGCATTTATATGGGGCAACCAGGGGCTTTAAAATCTCTTGCAGGGGGAACAGCCGTTTCAGGAAAAGGTTTTGATTCTCATGCAATACGGCTGCGAACATATGGAGGGGTGGGAAATGGTTTAATCTATGAGAACTCCGGCGAAGAGCTAAACCTGAGCATACGAGCCAGTGATGGACTTACATACATAAAAGGTAATACTGGCATTGGTACTGATCCAACAAAAGAAGAGATGCTAAAGGTAGGAGGAAATACAGCGATCGCAGGTTCTCTCTCTGTAAACGGCGTACTCCACACCGAAGAACTCCAATTAGCACCATGTCTCCGACTAAAATGGATAGGGCAAGAGCCCTCCCAACCCAGCCGTGTCAATTGGTTCAACGATTTGTATTTTGGGTATGAGCAGGAGGTGGTGCCATCGGCCCAAGGCTATTTTCTGCTCGAGATCGAGTTAACCGTGTCATCCCCATCACTCGATCAAAACTTTGAGGCAGTTTATGACAATGGCGGAGACCCGGACGCTCTCATGAGACCAATTACACGCAAATTGGCCCGACGGGTCGAGGCAGTTGACCTATTTAAGCGATTAACTGGAGCGTGATAGACACCACCCTTAACCCCCTCGCGCGACACGAACGAAAGCCGATGAGAGCATTTCCACGACTCCGAACTTCTAGGAGGACAGACGGCCACATCGTTACGCACGACAGCCAATGCACCAAACCAATCGCGAAAAACCAGGAAGAAAAGATGATTATTGCCGGTAGGGCCATTACGTTAACGCACGGCCAATGAGAGTGTTCATTAGGTTACCTTTGCAAGTCGGAAGCCAATTCAGCTGCATCGCCGCCCATCCCCACAGACAACTGCCATCACCCAAGTACAAACCCACCCCACTCTTCACCCACCGCCACCACCGCTGAACGTATTCCTCAATGCGGTTCTCCCCCGCACCTTGCTCATAAAGCTGAGAAACCCGTTTAGCAAACCTCTCCACCGTCTTCGTCGCAATCCCCAATCCCTCAGTTGTAAATCAATACCCCAAAAAATCAACCCCCCGTGCAATCCTCCCAATAAACGTTTTGTCCAGGTGTTACTCAACCCGGAGATCAGCCATCACCTTATTCACCGCCTTAATCGCCTGCCGTAGCCTCCACCGCATCGGCGCAAGCACAACCCAATCATCCATAAAGCGGACATAAAAGCAGCCCAATTCCGTCATCCGGTCGTCCAACAGCTTCAGGTACAGCGCTCCCATCAAAGGCATCGACCCACTTCAACACTGTTACTTTCTAAGCAATTGGATTTATAATCCACTACTCTGGGATATGTCATCCTGCATATTCAGTCTGTTACCCCAACCTCTTTTACGATAGCTTTTCAGCCTCCGAAATGAAAAACTATTGTATTTAACCCTTTTCCAAACATAGCCATGCAAGAAAAACTCCAACAACGCCTTCAATCTCTAAAATCCGAATACGAAGCAGGTCAAAAAGTGCTGACCGAACTAGAGGCCAAGCAAACCAATGTGCGCGATACTCTGTTGCGTATTAGTGGGGCCATTCAAGTGCTCGAAGAAACCCTCAGTGAAGTGAACGAATCAGATTTGGCTGAAAATGATGCGGTTCCAGCCGAACCCGTTGATACAGAAGCAGAAGTGGTTAGGCAGTTTAGTAAGCTTGATGATTGATGCCCTGTATCACTTCTTCCACAGGGCAAGCACAAAAAATGGGTCCGTAACAAGCTAGGGGCATCACAACCGAACGGCGTGCCCCGCGCCGACACGTACCAGCGGCTGGCCCCCGATGCCTTAGAGCATTGCTCCCTACCTGGGTAAAGCACATCGTTGAGGCCAGTGGTGCCCACAGTGATTTCGTAGAGCTTCGCTCCGCCGTAGGCGTATGACAGCGACCCTCAAACGATTCAAAACTTAAAGGCACCACAGCTGCCTCAGTCGCCGATCTCTAGCCCATGGCTGTGATGCTTGGTAGTCCTAGACGAGGTGCGGTGCTGGCTCGCGACAGCAACCAAGTGCTGGGCAAAAGCGTTGGCCCCTTGGGCCGGTCCTTGACCATCGCCTCTTTCCTACCTTGCTTGTTATAGATCAACCTCACCGTCTCACTCCCCGCCACCAGCATCAGCGTCACCTCCTTCGCACAACGTCCATCTCGCAAAGCCCGCTGCGCCACCGTTAGCTCCAACTGAGCCGACGACACCCCCTCAGAATAGTGATGCCACAGCGCCAGAAGCCGTTCCCTTGAGTTCACCTGTGTCGGTTCCGGGTTTAGCCCCCTTGGCTCTTGTTCAACCGTTCTTCCAATCGTTCTAACGACGCGATCAACTGTTGCTGCAAGGCCAACTCGGTCTTGAGCTGCCCGTTCCAACTGCTCAAAGCCGCAATTAACAACCGCAACTGCTCCTGCAAGGTCGCCTGCGCATCGGAGGAGGTCTCGTCGCTGACGATACGCTGCAATTGCTCGACCAAGCACCCCAAGCTTTGGTTCCAGTGCTGCGGCCACATCGCCAAATCCTCGCCCAAGGTCTGGACGTGGTCTTCGAGGTGCAGCACCCGTTGCGTGTTCACGCAAATCTCGGCCCGCAGCGGCTCTAAGCTGCTCTGCAACACGCTGGCCAGTACGCTCTCCCACTGCTCAAAGACTGTATGAATTGGGCCGTGCTCCAGTTCATACAGTCTTTTACGAACCGTGCCCCGATTCCACTCCAACTCTCGTTCGGCTTGAACGCTTCCCCCACGACCCAGCGATTGAACCACTTGTGCCATAAATTGTCGGCGCTCTGCTCCTTTCAGCCGGGTCGCGATGTCTTTCAACAACACCTTGAGGCTATCGGTTAACGTTAGAGGGGCACCATCCATCATCTGAGCGGAAGAATAAGACTAATCCCTCCCAATCTAATGGATGTCTATTTACTTGGGCTACCTTAGCGAACTGAGTACCAGGAGCGGTTAGCAATTTTGCTCTTCAGGAAAACGACACTTAATTTGAGAAAAACATTCAAAGGAATAAACGACCTTTATCTTGCGAAAGCAGACTTTGCGACATCGTTTGTGCGAATCAAGAAAATATCGTTAATTTACAGGTATATCGCCAAAGGCCTTGCCGTGATTGGCTTTGAGATGGTTAAATGCTGAGGAAACTAATCTGCGAATCGCGACATTTAGCGTGCGAACGTACATCGTCGCTAACAGATTGGCGTCGCGTTTTTTCGGTTGAGGTCTTCAATAGCCGAAAGACAGCTTTGCTAAAATTTTTAATAGGTCAAGCCTAGGACGACACGGTTGTGCGAAAAAAGCCCCTGTCTGTGTGGCATAAATTTTAACGTGCAAATGCTCCTACGAAGTATTAGGGATGAATGGGACTTGGGGATTTAGATGCGCTATGGGGTGCTGCTAGGCCAAAAGTCTCAGAAAAAGGCGTTAGTATGAGCCTCATATAAGACAACTGCTTTTTTTTCTATTTAAATTCACAATTTAGGATTCTCTTTTTACGGTATGGCCAAGCGATCGCTAAAGGCCTCCCCCGCTGGCATTCAGCGGGCTAAGCGGGCGTTTGCGCTCAAGGGGTGGACTCAGGAAAATTTGGCCGGGGAGGTGAACCTCAAAACTCGGCAGCCGATCTGGCGGTTTTTTACTGGTCGTCCGGTCGATCGCCAAATTTTTGTGGAAGTTTGTCAAGTTTTAGACCTCGACTGGCGAGAGGTTGCCGCCGATCCGCCCGCCGACTTTTCGGAGCCAGGAGAGTCGCTGGGGCCGCGCCCGCTGACGGTGGACGAACTGGTGGCAGAGGTGCGATCGCAGCACTACGACACGATTCAGCACCAGTGCGGCATTCTGCAATTGCTCGATATTGGCCATCCGGTCAACATTGATGACATCTATGTCGAAGTCAACATTCTCCAAGCCGTCGCTAACCAGCAGTGGCTAGAGATTGCTGAGCTCAATAGTCTAGCCCCCACCGAGTTTGACCGGGTGGGGCTAGGGGATATTGACCAGCCCCAGATTTCTGGTGTGGAAGCGGTTAAAACCCATGGCAAGCTGCGGGTGCTGGGTAAGCCGGGGGTGGGCAAAACCACTTTTTTGCAGCACTTGGCCGTGCAGTGTAACCAGGGCGAGTTTGCCCCCGAGCAGATACCCCTGTTCATTGTTCTGCGAGAGTTTGCCGAAGCAGCCAAACGCCAGGGCGACTTTAGCCTATTCAGCTACATTCACCAAACCCTACTCACTGCTGGCATTGCCGACCCTGCCCAGCTCGAAATGCTGCTTACCGAGGGGCGAGTGCTGATGCTAATGGACGGCATAGATGAGGTGCTGAATCAGGACATCAACGCCGTTATTCGAGAGATTCGCACTTTTTCAGACCGGTACCACCGCAATCGGTATGTGGTGTCGTGCCGCACGGCGGCTCAAAAGCTGGCCCTGCACGGCTTTACTGATGTAGAAATTGCCCCCTTCAGCCAGACGCAGATTGCCACTTTTGCCCAAAAGTGGTTTGTCGCCCTGGGTAAAGCGGCCACCCCCCAGGGCGAAGCCAGGGCGATGGCATTTGTTACAAAGCTTGAGCAGCCCGAAAACTGGCAGTTTCGTCAGCTAGTGGTGACGCCCCTATTTTTGCACCTGGCTTGCTGGGTGTTTCAGGCGGAAGGGCAGTTCCCCAGCAAGCGCACGGCCTTTTATAAACAGGGCCTCGACCTGCTGCTAGGCAAGTGGGATGAGACCAAAGGCGTTGAGCGCGACAGTATTTACCGGGAGTTTTTGCTGCCCCAAAAAATGAAGCTGCTGAGTCAGCTGGCCGCTGTCACCTTTGAGCAGGGGCAATACTTTTTTGAGCAGCGCACCATCGAGCAATACATCGAAGACTACCTGCAAAACCTCCCTGGAAATGCCCTCGAACCGGAAGAACTCCAGCTCGAAAGCGAGGCGATGCTGAAGGCGATCGAGGCCCAGCACGGGCTGCTGATCGAGCGGGCGCGGGGCATTTTTTCGTTCTCGTATCTGGCGTTTCAAGAATATTTGACGGCGCGCAAAATTGTCGCCACCCACAATCTGCGGGCGCTGGAGCAGGCGCTGGGGGGGCTGGTTAGTCACATCACCGACCCTCACTGGCATGAGGTGTTTTTGCTCACCGCTGCTATGTTGCGCAGCGCCGACTCGCTGGTGCAGCTGATGAAACAGGAGATCGATGCTCTGGTGGCCCAAGACCCCCACCTGCAAGATTTTTTGATGTGGGCCAGCCGGAAATCTCAGACTATTCCCCCTAAGCCCAAGCTGGCCACTACCCGCGCCTTTTATTTGGCCATGGCCCAAAGCCCACACACCGCCGACCAGTTTGCCCTGGCTAGCACCCTTGATCAGGGAATTTTTTTAGATGCTGCCCTAGAAAACCTGCTGGTAGAGTTTGCCGTCGATCGCAGCCAAGATTTTGCCTATGTACACGCCTGTAGTGAGGCGCTCAGCAATATTATGGTCATGGTGCTCGATGCCGGATTTTATAAGTCGCTCCAGCAGCTGAAGGATCAGCTGCCCGCCTCGCACCAGAGCCAGGAGCGGTTACAAGCCTGGTGGCAAGACAGCTACCCGGTCTGGGTCGAGCAGGTTAAACATTCGATTATCGAATATCGCAATATTCACCACCCCTGGCAGTTTAGCCCTGAGCAAGAGCAGGTGCTAAAGCGCTACTACGACGCCAACCAGCTGCTGGTGGATTGTTTGAACAGCAACTGTGAAGTGACCGAAACTATTCGGCAGGAGATTGAAGCGACGCTGCTGCTACCTCAGAAGGAGCTGGAGGAGCGGGAGTGGCAGAGGGAGTAGGGAGTAGGGAGTAGGAAGTGGGGGTGGATGGGTGGATGGGTTGTTGAGGAAGGTGAGGGGATAAGGAAGATGAGGAAGGTGAGGAAGGTGAGGGGGACGGGAAGGCGGTAGGGAAAATATGAGAATTAGATACATTTTTGATTAAATCAAACGATTGAAACAGGGCTTAAACGGTAGTTCAATCACAGCTGCGACATAATTTAGATAACCGCTACATCAACCGCAAAACCGTGAAAAGATTGGCCATGCCACGCTCGATTGGCAAACAGTCAAATAGCGACTTGTGTGTGAAGCTGGTTTTGGTCCTGGCGATCGCCGCAGCTGGGTCTTTAGAAGGTCTCGGCGTGATTAAGGTTATGCCTGGCTTTAGGAAGTAGCGACTGCGTTTAGAACACCCAATTCTACTAACCCCCTTACTGTGGGGGCTAGGGGATCAGTATCTCAGCAGTAGATAAGTTCTTCGTGAGTAGGTCTGATCCCCTCATGTTTCTCAGCAAAAGTTTTGGTTATTAACCCTTCTTAAAAAGGGAACATGTTTCGTTTAGTTAATATCCCTTTAAGAAAGGACTTCTACACCATGCTTAAAAGTAGAGACATGATCGACAAAACCATCGTCTCCTACGACGCTGGAGAAAAAAACGAAACTGTCCAGCTCACTAACGAGCGCCTTCAGCACCTAGGTCGCTATGCCAGCGAAATCACCAGCCAGCCTCTGCATGGCTTGGGCCGTACCACAGCGATCGCCCTGACCAGTGCCATCCTTGACCCAGCGGCGCAAAAGGCTTTTGTCACCGGCAAAGTTCCCCATCGTGAGGTGCTCACTCTGAGGGGCGGCTTGTTTGCGCTAGAGGGGCAGCCCATCACCCGTGAAATCGCCGATGCTGCTGCTGCCATAGGCATTTTAGACAACCTTTACCGCGCCGTAGGGGGCAGTTGGACAGTGCCCGCAAGGTTGGATAAGGCTGGAGAATAGAAAAGCGAAAAAATGCTTGGTAGGATTGAACCCTGAAATTTTGGTCGCCTTTACTCCAGATTTCACCCGCTACAGCTTTATGCGTATTAATGACAAATTTATACCTCAAGCAATCTAAGTTTACTGAAGTTTTTGCCCAGCTCCTAGTCTCAATCAATTCACACATGAAATAAAACCTCTGTCTACCACGATCGTAAGAGAGGTTCCGACGAGCTTTCCCGCACTTCCATGTCAGCTTCATCCCTCAATTATTAGATACGTCCATATTGAGCTGTCGCAAGATCAAGCTGTCCGTGGTTAAGCAGATTAAGAGGGTGATCAAGTGAGCATTGTTAAAACATTAATTGTTAATGCCGATACCGAATGCCGCTACCTCACCCCAGGGGAAGCAGAGCAGATCAAGATTTTTGCCGCCAGCGGTGCTCGGCGAGTGCGGCTAGTGCAGTCATTGGCCGACGGCCGCGATCGCATCGTTAAACAGGCGGCTAACCAACTCTTTCAAAACCGCCCCGACTTAGTTGCTCCTGGCGGCAACGCCTACGGCAAAGACATGACCGCCACCTGCCTACGCGATATGGACTATTACCTGCGCCTGGTCAGCTACGGGGTCGCCGCCGGAGACACCACTCCCCTAGAAGAGATTGGTGTGATTGGCGTGCGCCAAATGTATAACTCCCTCGGCACCCCAATGGAAGGAATAGCTGAAAGTATTCGCGCTATGAAAACCTTCGCGATCGCCCTCTTATCTGCTGAAGATAACAGTGAGGTCGGCGCTTATTTCGACTACCTGATTCGGGTATTTGAGTAGGCCAACTCACCTGAACGGATAATTTATGACTACCCCCCTTGCTCAATCGGTTTCTACTCTGGAGAAAGTCAGCGCGATCGCTCAAAGGCGATCTGTGGGGGTTAGACAATCGTGCCCCTGCTGCTCAAATACACCGCTTCGCCATGCCCGATCGAACCAGGTGTATTGGCGCTGTAGCCATTGCCATCAAGCTATGCCTTTATTGGGAGATGCGGTAGCGTTTATGGTCTAGGTCGATCAGCATTTTTCGGCGATTTTTGCACTTTGGTTGTTTATTATAGAGGGCAATAGCATGTCTGCTTCGAGCCAAGTTCTTTCAAATCCTGGTCTACTCAAGGATGTTCAGATACTTGTCGTTGACAATGATGCTGACAGCCGATATCTTTACGAAGTTTTGTTTGAGATTTGCGGTGCACAGGTAACACCTGTTGAATCGATCGCCGACGCCATAGCTCTTTTAGACGATTTGGTCCCCGATATTCTAATCTGTGAATCTAGTTTTTTTAATGAAGATACATTATCGCTGGTTCAAAGAATTAAAGCCGTGGCTTTAGATCGAGAGCAGACGATCCCCATTCTTGTAGTTTCTGCTTATTATCTGGCCAAATTTGTCCAAGAAATGTTTCCAGTAGTTGAAGACTACTTGCTCAAACCTATCGATGTTGAGAAATTAGTTGACGAAGTTTGGCGTTTAGTTCGTCTAGCAAAATTAACCGAAAAAACTAGCATTTAAGATTGGGTTATGAAACATAAGGATAGTGCAAAGCAGCTTACTGCTAATGTGTAGCCGTAGAATAATTTGCTCCTGAAGAGAGCAAGGCCAACTATACTCTCAGCCCTTCGGCTCGAAAAAAAGAGCCAAAGAAGCCTCTAAAGTCTTCTCCCAAAAGAGGGATATATGGGTAAAAGCTCCCTATATTTTAGACAGCCAAGTTCAATTGAACTGTGTATGTTAAATGTAAAAATTAACTACATTATCAAACAAAACATGCATTTACTTAGACAGCCTGGTGGAAAGCTTATAGGTAATCATCTACGTTCAATATGATCCCCTAAAAGCTATGTCCTATATACTTTCTTTGTTAAAGTCAAAGTTGCCTAATCAGTTAAGAGGCGAAGTTTCTTCGTCCATCCTTTGTTATTACATTAATGACACGACAGATATACAAATTATTCGGGTGGTAAGTGAGGCGATATACCGTTTCGAACGCATTGTCTTTCCAGAGGAGAGAGTTCTGTTCGAGGCTTCTTTAGAATCTTACCTAGAAATTCATTCGCCTTCTCCCAATGGGGCTCGAATAACTCGATCTGAGTGCAGAACCTTTCAAGTAAGTGAGGGATAGAGCAATAACTCTAGCTGTTGCAAACGTCTGTGGGTTTAGGGCCGCTACAACTACTGGCTTCCCTGGCTTTGTTCACCATCGTCAAGGCATTTGATGGTCAACCCCGGTTGGTAAAAACGGTAGGTATTGCGGCCCTGGTTTTTGGCCTGGTAGAGAGCGTGGTCGGCATGGCGCAGCAGAGTAGTAGGGTCGGTGCCATCCTGGGGAAAGAGGGCGATGCCGATGCTGGTGCCAATGTGCAGCTGGTGGTCATCAATTTCGAAGGCGAGTTCCAGGCTTTCTAAAATGCGATCGCAGGTGCGCCCTACCGAGTCTGCCGCAGTGAGCCGAGAGAGCACCAAAACAAACTCATCACCACCCCAGCGCACCAGCAGGTCTTCGCTGCGCAGGCATTGGGCCAAGCGCTCGGCCACCCGGTGCAGCATTTGGTCGCCCACCTCGTGGCCCAGGCTGTCGTTGACGTCTTTGAATTTGTCGAGGTCTAAAAAGGCCACCGCCACCTGAGTCTGTTGGCGATCGGCCTGGGCCAGCACCTTGGGCAGGTAAGTGTCGAGAAAAGCGCGATTGGGCAGACCGGTAAGCCGGTCGTAGAAGGCCTGGTAGTGAATTCTGGCCTCGGCCTGCTTTTTTTCAGTAATGTCTCGCACCAGCCAGCGCAGGTGTGATTCGCGGCCCTCGCGGCTGATGGAGACAGTAATGGCCACATCAATATCCGGGCCCTCCCGAGGCAAAAGCTTGGTTTCCCAAGCTTTTTTAGGCAACGCCTGGGCGGCGCGGCTGAGCTGGGCCAACATGGCGTAGAAGGCGCGGCGGTGCTTAATCGGTAGAAACAGCACCATGGGTTTGCCCACCAGCGACTCCTGGGGCTGGCGCAGCATGGCTGCGATCGCCACATTGCCCGCCTGGATAATGCCCTTGGTATCAGTTACCAGGTAACCATCGGGGGCGAGGTTAAAGAGGTCTTGGTAACGCTGGCGCTCGATTTCCAGCTGCTGGCGATAGTCAGCCAAGGCTTGATTTTGCTGAATTAACTCTTCGTGGGCGGTGCGCAGCTCTTCGAGCACTAGGCTGAGGTCGTCTAGGGCCAGGGCCAGCAGCTCGGGCTGAATAGGCGACGCGCTGGCGTGCTGGTGCAGCAGTAGTGCCCGCTGCTGTACGGCATCAATGCGCTTAAACATGAGATTCACTGCAGCCTACCCTGATGGTAGTCGTTGAGATCTTGAAGCAGTTGGGCGTTGGTCTGCATGAGGTCTGCGGTGCGGGCGGCAATGAGATCTTCGAGATCGACGTGGGCCGCCTGGAGCTGCTGCTCTACACGACGCTGCTGAGAAATATCTCGCAGCGACCAAAGAATGGTGGTGCCGCCTAGGCGGCTGTCTTTGAGGAAGTTGGTGGCGATTGCCACTATAACCGGATCCCCCTGCCGCGATTTGAGGGTGACCTCCCAGGGCTCAGTGGCGACAGGATGAGGGTGGGCTAGCCGCTGCTCAAAGTCTGACCAGTCGCCCTGATCAATCAGCACCATTAGGGGTTTGCCCACCAGCCCCGCCTGGGGCAGCGCAAACAGGACTTCTGCTGCTCGGTTAGCGTGGTAGATTTTCCCTTTAGCATCGGTGACCAGGTAGCCATCGGGGGCCAGCTCAAACAGGGTGCGGTAGCGCTGGCGCTCAAGGTCAGCCTGATAACGAGTGTCGTTGAGTATCTGGTTTTGCTCGTGCAGCTCCGCATCTACGGCCTGGAGCTCTTCAAGCACAAGGTAGAGATCTTTGAGGGCTAGCTCTAGCAGGGCGGGGTCAATGGGGTTGGTGGTGGCCTGCTCACGCAGCCGAAGGGCGCGTTGGTAGACTGCCTTGATTTGGTGAGAGATGCTCATGGGTCAGTCTCCCTAAGGATGGTTGGTCATCCCAAAAAGTGTAGCTGGCGGCACCTTCCTCAGAGGTTTAATTTCAGTCTAAAAAGCGCTTGCTGTCGAGAGATATCATACCAAAATGTTTTGCTGGGTATAATCTCCGGTGGACTGAGTTTGCCTTCTTCAGCAAGGATAAGGTCAGGCGTTCGTGACAGTCTTTCTACAATCGCCAGCCTAGCTCGGGAGCTGTAGATTTCTCTTAGGAAAAACTCCATTTCTGGGCTTGGATTAGGTCTAATTTTCTCTGAAGAAATACTGCTCTCAGGGCGCAGCCCACCCTTGCGGACTTTACTGCCGACTAGATATTGCAGGTTGGATTTTGCTGTCATTCGAGCTCTATTAGCGATTTACCTATACATTTCATACCTTTAATCAGACCATTTTCATCTAGTCTCCATTGGCGGCGCGCTCAAGCACAGTTTCAATCGCTAGCAAAACTAAATCGTCACCATTGACCTGGGTCATCTTGCGGGCGTTGAGCCACATAGTTTGAGGGCCAATGGTCTCAAAGTTATGCACCACTTCAAAATCGTCGATCTGCATGTTTTGGGGCAGCAGGTCGTGAAGCAGCGATCGCAGCTGCGGGATATCCCACTGGCCGTTGCCCAGCTCAAAGATCAATTGCCCCTCAGTGTCGCCGGGGCTAACCTGAAAAGTTTGATAAAACTGCCGATTTGCCGTCACCACCCGCAGGTCGTGGGTGAGCACCACCAAGGCCTCGCGCACGGTCTGCACAATGGCGTCGGCGTAGTCACGGGCCTGGCGCAGCTGCTCGGCACTGCGCTTGAGGTTATCAATATCCACCAGCACCACCACTGCCCCATCGATGCGGTTGTCGAGGGTGCGGTAGGGGCGAATGCGCAGGTCGTACCAGCGGCCCTCCTGATCCTGCACCTCCTGACTGCTCTGCTCCAGGGTATTGATCACCGCTAGGATGCAGGCTTCGAGGTCGGCGATCGCCAAGCGGTGGTTGATGTCGCCCAGGGGGCGGCCCACGTCGCCAGGAATCAGGTTGAACAGGGTGGCTGCGGTGGGGGTAAAGCGACGAATTCTGAGGTCGTCCTCCAACATCAGAATGGGAATGTGGATGCTGCTGAGCAGGTTTTGGAAGTCGTTGCTGATGTGGGTGGTTTCGGAGTTACGGCGGTAGAGTTCATCGTTGATGGTGCTGAGTTCTTCGTTGGTGGCCTGAATTTCTTCTTTGGCGGTTTGCAGCTCTTCGTTGGTGCTCTGGAGCTCTTCGTTACTAGAGAGAATTTCTTCGTTGGCGGCCCGCAGATCCTGGTTGGTGGCCTCCTGCTCTTGGATGATCGATTGCAGGTGCGATCGGGTGGTGTCGAGATCCTGCTGGAGGGCAAGGTTTTCCTGTCGGTACTGATTCTCTAGGTCGGTGGCGGGGATGTCGGTGTGGGAGGCGGTGCCGTCTGGTGCTAAATCGGTGAAGAACACCAGGTAGTAGGCCTTGTCAGCAGGCTGGGGATTGAGGGGCATAACCTCAATTTGCACGGGGCGGCGATCGCCCGCTTCGATCAGCAGCGATCGCCGCTGCACCGCCTCGCTGGTTTGCTGCGCTTGGTAGAGGGCCGTGCGCAGGTCAAGCCGCAGCCCCTCCTTGGCCATGGTGAGCACATTGAGGCTGGCGCGACCGGGCGCCGGCTCCAAATAAGTCCCTGTCTGCCCGCGAAACTGCAAGATCTCCAGCCGGTCATTCACCAACACCCCCACTGGACCGTAGCGGGCGAGCACCGTCTGGTTAGCTAGGTCATAGAGATCGGTTTCTGAGAAGCGCTCTTGGGGTGGCGCGGGCCGAGGGGGCTGGGGGCTGGGGGTGTAGGTGGTGGGGTCAAAGTCAAAGTTCAAGGGCAGCGACGACGACTGCTTGGCGTAGAGCTTGTAGCGGCTGTCAATCAGCGAAAACAGGTGACCAAACTCCCCCGTCGTCTCCGACGACCCTAGCAGCAAAAAACCGTCGGGCTTGAGGCTGTAGTGAAACATGGGCAGCACCTTGCTCTGCAAGGACACCCTGAAGTAAATCAACACATTGCGGCAGCTGATTAAATCTAGGCGCGAAAGGGGCGGGTCAGTGATCAGATTTTGGCAGGCAAAGATGCACAGCTCTCGCACCACTTTGTTAACCTGGTAGCCGCCGTCGGTGGGCACAAAAAACCGCTGCAACCGCTCTGGCGACACGTCGCTCACCTGCGTGGGCGAGTACCGGCCCGAGCGAGCTACCTCAATGGCCAGCTTGCTGACATCGGTGGCAAAAATTTGAATCGTCGGGCTGACGCTGTGGCGGCTCAGATACTCCAGCAGGCAAATGGCGATGGAATAGGCCTCTTCGCCAGTCGAGCAGCCTGCCACCCAGATGCGCACGGGCAGTTCGGGGTTGCCTTGGCCCGCTTGGACCTGCCGTTGACGAAGCAGCGCCGGAAACACGGTCTGCTCTAGGGCCGCAAACACGTCGCCATCGCGAAAGAAGCCAGTCACACCAATCAAAATTTCCTGGTGCAGGGCCTGCACCTCCTCGGGGTTGGCCTGGAGGTACTGACTGTAGCTCTCCAGGCTCTCTAAGTGATGCAGGGCCATGCGGCGAGAGATGCGCCGCTTGACGGTGTTGGGCTTGTACTGGGCAAAGTCAATTTTGGTGGCCCGCTTCAGCAGGGTGAGAATGGTGTTTAGCCCGGTGTCGCTTGGGGCCTGCTCCTGGGCCACGAGTTCTGCTGGGCTAGGACTGGTGATGTAGGGGTGGGCACTGAGGCTGGCTAGGGTCTGGGCAATTTCCTCTGGCGTTTGAATGAAATCGACCTGCCCGGTGGCGATCGCCATGTGGGGCATGCTGCTAAATTTTGCCGATGTCTCCGACTGCGAAAAAGTGATGCCCCCCGCCGCCTTGATCGCCTTTAAACCCAGGGTGCCGTCGGCATCGGCCCCCGAGAGCACCACGCCAATGGCTTTGGTGCCCCGCTCCTGGGCCAGGGCACTAAAGAAACTGTCGATGAGGTGGCTGCCGGTGCGCGATCGCGGTCGAGGTTGCAGCCGCAGCTCGCTCCCCACAATGGTCAACGCCGTATTGGGAGGAATGACGTAGACATGGTTAGGAGCGATCGCCACTCCATCGACCACCTCCATCACCGGCATCTCGGTGGTGCGGCCCATAATCTCGCTCAGCAGGCTGGGCTGGTTGGGGTCTAAATGCTGCAACAGCACAAAGGCCATGCCCGTGGTGGTGGGCAAATGGCTCAGCAGTTCGGTAAAGGCCTCTAGCCCCCCCGCCGACGCCCCAATGGCCACTACCGGAAACATCTCTTCTGGCAGGGCAGAGGCTGGTGAATCGTCGTCGGTGGGGAAGGGTTGCGGGAGAGCCATACCTGGGGTGAGCCACGGTCTAATAACTGCGCTGAGCTGGTCTAGGTCAGTATGACGGCTCAACCCCCTCTATATAGCGCGATTTTGCTGACCTGGGGCATGGATCTGCGTCCCTGGTGTAGGGTCTGTGTGGGCGATCGCGGGCGCACCTTCGCTTCCCCTCAACCAGAACCCTGGGGTGGAGATCTGGGTGAGGGCGGTTCTCAATGATTAGTGCGCGATCGGTTAAAGCCAGTCAATACCAACTAGACTGAAGCTACCTAGCGACAACGCTACCCGTTGTGAAGCAGCCGGCCTAGGTGCCGAGGTAGGTTTTAACGCCCAGGTTCAATCCCACAGCGTTTTTAAGTGAACTGTGAAATTCTGTAGGGTTGTTGTTTCCCCTATGCGGGCAAGATGCTTGTGGAAATTGAAAACATCAATTTGGATAGTGATATTTAAGTTCTTAGATTAGGTAAAGGTTGTGGGCAAGGAAAAGAAAGGCAATAAGGAATCTAAGAAACCGAAGGCGGATTCTAGCGGGGGCAAGAAACCCAAAAAAGATCCTAAACGCTACGATTCTCCTGCATAAGTTTTTGTGGTCAGTGTCATCCCATTCTTTTGACAGACGAACTAGTGGCCCGCGCTGGGTTAGCCTTAAGTCTGCTTGGCGGATGCTTGCTTGGCATTCAGTCCGCTATTCATTTTAAGGGTTTTACACCCTGTCATCAGTGGTGGGCAGCGCCCATCCTACTCCTAAGGCAGCAAAAAATTCATACAGCTGAGCAACACTAAAAAATTCTATGCTTCCGTCGCTCTAACCTCTGGGGCGATGGTTTTTTAGGTGTTTGAACTTTAATGTTGTACTCCATCAATTCAAACTAGAAATCAAACCTCAGACCGTCATTCTAAAAGAACCCTCCGTCCTATTGCCAGGTTGCCAAAATGCCCATCAAAGATAAACCGACGCCGCCAAAGTTTCGCCTCTTCAACAATATTTTTCTGATTTTGGGCGTCGTGTTTCTGGCGGCCAGCTTCATCTTGCCCAGCATCCTCGGGCCGAAGATTCCGGGTGTGCCCTACAGCCTGTTTATTCACCAGGTGCAGGAGGGCGAGGTGGCGCGGGTGCAGGTGAGCGAAAACCAGATTCAGTATCAGCTCAAGCCCGTGGCTGACGAGGAGGCCGGGCAGGTCTTTTCCACTACTCCCATTTTTGATTTGAGCCTGCCCAAAACCCTTGAGGCCAACGGTGTCGAGTTTGCCGCCACGGCTCCGCCCAAAAATCGCTGGGTGGGCAGCCTGCTGAGCTGGGTGGTTCCGCCGCTGATCTTTGTGGGCATCTGGCAGTTTTTCCTCCGTCGCGGCGGTGGCGGCGGTGGCCCCCAGGGCATGCTCTCCATCGGTAAGAGCAAGGCCAAGGTCTATGTGGAGGGCGACGCTGCCAAGATCACCTTTGCTGATGTAGCCGGGGTAGACGAAGCCAAGACCGAGCTGGTGGAAATCGTCGATTTTCTTAAAACGCCGGAGCGCTACACCCAGATTGGGGCGCACATTCCCAAGGGTGTTCTTTTGGTTGGGCCACCGGGCACCGGCAAGACCCTGCTGGCCAAAGCCGTCGCCGGGGAGGCCGGGGTGCCCTTCTTCAGCATTTCAGGCTCTGAGTTTGTGGAAATGTTTGTGGGGGTGGGCTCATCGCGGGTGCGTGACCTCTTTGAGCAGGCCCAGAAGCAGGCTCCCTGCATCGTGTTTATCGATGAGCTAGATGCGATCGGCAAGTCGCGCAGCAGCAATGGCATGTACGGCGGCAACGACGAACGCGAGCAAACCCTCAACCAATTGCTCTCTGAGATGGACGGCTTTGCTGCTGAGGGCGCCACGGTGATTGTGCTGGCGGCTACCAACCGGCCCGAAATTCTCGACCCAGCTCTCTTGCGCCCCGGTCGGTTTGACCGCCAGGTGCTAGTCGATCGCCCCGCCCTCTCCGGGCGTGAGGCCATTCTCGGCATCCACGCCCAGACGGTGAAGCTGGGAGAAGATGTGGATTTGAAGGCGATCGCCACCCGCACCCCTGGGTTTGCCGGAGCCGACTTGGCCAACCTGGTTAACGAAGCCGCCCTGCTGGCTGCCCGCAACTATCGCCCAGCCGTGGCCCAGGCCGACTTTTCCGAAGCGATCGAGCGAGTAGTCGCCGGCCTAGAGAAAAAGAGCCGCGTGCTCAACGATAAAGAGAAAAAAATCGTCGCTTACCACGAAGTCGGCCACGCCCTGGTGGGTTCTCTCATGCCGGGCAGCGGCAAAGTCGAGAAAATCTCTATCGTGTCGCGGGGCATGGCGGCTCTGGGCTATACCCTGCAACTGCCCACCGAAGACCGCTTTTTGATGGATGAAGCCGAGCTGCGGGGACAGATTGCCACATTGCTAGGGGGGCGATCGGCGGAAGAAATTGTCTTCAATAGCATCACCACCGGAGCTTCCAACGATTTGCAGCGGGCAACGGATCTAGCTGAGCAGATGGTCACCGCCTTTGGCATGAGCAAGGTGCTGGGGCCGCTGGCCTATCAGCAGGGGTCACGCCCGATGTTTCTCGACCAGGGAGCCAGCGGTCGTCGCACCATGAGCGAAGAAACTGCCCAGGCGATCGATCGCGAAGTCAAAGATATTGTCGAAACCGCTCACCAGCACGCCTTAGACGCCATTCGCCACAACCGCGACCTGATGGAGACCATCACCATGCAGCTGCTGGAAACCGAGGCGATCGAAGGCCAGACATTGCACCATCTACTCGACCAAGCCAGACCAGCTTAATAGCCATTCAGTGGGTCGCATCGGGGTTCGCCCTCCAACTTGCTACTCCAGCTCCAAAACACCATTCTTTAAGAGGTAAATATGTCATCTTCTTTAACCAAAGGCACCCTCGTCACCATTATTGGTGAAGCCGTGCTGCAAAATCGGCTGATCAGCTTGCTTACGGAGCTTAAGGTCTCGGGCTACACCCTGGTGCCTGCCCAGGGCGCTGGTAGCCACGGCAGACGCATGGGCGATATTGCTGGCTACAACACAAACATTGAGCTTAAAACTCTCGTTACCGCTGATATCTCCGATCAACTGTTCGAAGCTCTGAAACCCTTTCAAGAGACCCACGCTCTCGTTGTCTTTCGCCAGACCGTAGAGGGCCTGTTTGACTAGGGGAGCCAACTGTCCGGCCTTCCCAAAAAGGGTATTTGAAAGCGATTTCTTGTAGCTTTAAGCACCTGAAGATCCCCTTCGCCCCACTCAATAAGAGGAGTAAGCGTTCCCCTTTCTGAAGGGAATTTAGGGGATCTTTGTTTTTGCTTATTTTTGAATGTTTCCTAAGGATGCTGTAGATCAGCCTAGGCTATATAGACAGCTCAAACTATAGCTTTTTTTGGCATATCTATATTTGTTCTGCCTACCAGAAAGCCCTAGATCGGGTATGATATCGCGCCCTATTTGGCTTTTTAGAGTTCGATTGAGGCAAGCAATTTAACCCAAATTTAACTCTAAAATCATCAATTCACGGCACGTTAAGCCTAGATACGTTATAGTTCAATTGTTAGCCGCTCATTCGTGACAGATGACCTTAGTTAACTAGTAATAAATCTAGGAAAAACCCCATGGCTGACATTGTAGATACTGCCGTAAGCGCCGGTTCATTTAATACTCTAGTAGCTGCTGTTAAAGCTGCTGGCTTAGTCGACACCCTCAAAGGTGCAGGCCCATTCACCGTCTTTGCCCCCACTGATGAAGCCTTTGCCAAACTGCCAGAAGGTACCGTGGATGGCCTGCTCCAAGACGTGCCCAAGCTGAAGGAAATTCTCACTTACCATGTCGTCTCTGGCAAGGTGATGGCTGCGGATGTCTCTAAGCTCAATAATGCCACTACCGTCCAAGGCACCGATGTTAAAATCGATGCTTCTAGCGGAGTAAAAATCAACGATTCGACGGTGACCACCGCCGATGTGGCCGCCGATAATGGTGTTATTCACATTATCGACACCGTACTAATGCCCGCATAAGTTAGCTAGAGGAAGAGGGCGATCGCCCTCTTCCTCTGCACGGCGAAGCAAAAAACTCCCAACCATACGGCGGGAGTTTTTTTGCTATTTTCTTCACTCTTTAAACAACCGTTTAAGCGTATTAGCTAGCCCCCTTAGGGCTAGCCGCAGAACTAAGCGATTGGGAAACTCTTATTCAAGAGTTTCCCAATCGCTTAGTTGCTGCTAATCACGGCCACAATTGTCTTAATTAAATCATCCGGTTCTACGGGCTTGGTGATATGCCCCTGAAAGCCAACGGCTAGGGCTTGCTGTTGATTGAGCTCTCCAGCATAGGCCGTGAGGGCGATCGCCTTGGGTAACAGCAAAGCTGGAGCCGCCGGGGTTTGTCCCCCTAATTCTTGGAGCTGAGAAACCTGACGCATTAGCTCATAGCCATCCATCTCTGGCATGCCAATGTCGCTGAGGAGCAGATCGAAGGATGCGGTTGTCAGCTGTTGTAAGGCCTGGCTCGCTGAACTGACGGCGGTTACTTCGGCTCCGGCTTGTTCCACGACAAACATCACAAACTCGCGAGAATCAGCGTCATCATCGGCGATCAGCACGCGCAGATTGGCTAGGGGAAGATGGTCGGCCTCAACCTCGATGGGGTTGGTTACGTCCTCAACTGGAACCGTTTGTAGGCAAGGCAGTTCGACTGTGAAGGTGGCACCCTGGTCTTCGCCTGGGCTCTCGACCCAGATTTTGCCGCCGTGGAGGGTGACAATTTGCTTGGCGATCGCCAGCCCTAACCCTAGCCCGCCAAACTTGCGGGTTGTCGCTCCATCCTCCTGCCGGAAGTGCTCAAAGACGTAGGGCAGAAATTCTGGGGTGATGCCTTTGCCGGTATCGCTGACCTGTAGCCAAGCCTGGTGGTTGACCTGGGTGAGGCGAACGTCAACCCTACCGCCGGCGGGCGTAAATTTCACGGCGTTGGTCAGGAGGTTCCACACCACTTGTTGTAGGCGACCGGCATCGCCAGCGACCTGCCCAACGTTGGGCTCACTGTAGACTTCAATGGCAACGCGTCTGGCATCTGCCGCTAGCTGTACGGTTTCGATCGCCGACGAAATGACAAACGCCAAACTCACCGGAGCCGCATTCAGCACCAGTTTGCCCTGCATGATGCGAGAAATGTCGAGCAGGTCGTCGATGAGTTGGCACTGAAGTTTGGCGTTGCGCTCGATCGTAGCCAAAGCTTCAGCCGTTCTCACTGGGTCTAGCTTGCCACCGCGCAGCAGTCTGGCCCAGCCCAAGATCGGGTTGAGCGGCGACCTGAGTTCATGGGAAAGCACAGCTAAAAATTCATCTTTAAGTCGGTTTGTCCGTTCGGCGGCTTCACGGGCGGCTTGTTCTTGCTCTAGCAGTTGCTCTCGTTCTTGCTCGACTTGCAGGCGCTCAGTAATGTCTGTGTTGGTACCAAACCAGCGCAAAATGTTCCCTGCTGCATCTCTAACGGGGACGGCGCGCGACAGAAACCAGCCGTAGGTGCCGTCTTGGCTGCGCAGCGGAAAGGTGTCCTCCCATTCTTTGCCAGCTTCAACGCAGTGGCGAAAATGCTCGACTACGCGATCGACGTGTTCTGGATGATGAACCTGTTGCCAACCCCAGCCCTGCATTGATTCAAGGGTGGTACCGGTATACTCAAACCAGCGGCGGTTGTACCAAAAGATTGAGCCGGTTTGATCTGCCATCCAAGCAAACTGCGACATCTGATCAGCTAGCATCCGAAAGCGTTCTTCACTTTCCCGCAGGTTCTTCTCCGCCTGTTTGCGATGGGTGATATCTCGGGACACGCCAGCGACGGCTTCGACTGCACCGTCCACGTCGAAAAGCGGCACAAAAACATATTCATAGTGACCTGAACCTGATGCATTAGTGAAGGCTGTTTCATCTTTAAGGGGTTGGCGGGTCTCGACCACCTGTTGAAGCTGAGCGTGGATTTTGGTGGCTAAATCTGCCGGATAGTCATCTATTTCAAAGAGGGTTTTGCCTAGCACCTCGGTCGAGGTTTTTTGGAAGAGGTCAAGCAGCTGTGGATTGAAGTAGGTGAAGCGTCCTGCGCAATCGAAGGTGTAAATGAAATCGGGGATGGAGGTGGCGATCGCATCAAACCGGTGTAGCTGTCGCTCTAGCTCGGCGGAGGTTTGCTGTAGAGCGACCTCGGCGCGGACGCGTTCCACGGCGGCCCAGGTGCGCTCGGCAACTTCTTCCACCAGAGCTATCTCATCCGGGGTCCATACCCGTGGCTCGGCGGCGTGAATGGCCAGCCCCGCCACAAACTCGCCGTGCTTGATCAGGGGAATGCCAATGTAAGACTCAATCTGGATGGCGGCATAGGCCGATCGCTGAGTTGCAGACAGGTGAGGGTCGGCCTGCACATCGGCTACGGCCACAGTGCGACCGGCGCGGTAGGCCGCCAGCAGCTTCGGCCCAAAGGAATCGATGGGGTAGCATCCGGCCAGGGCAGCGACACCGTTGACATAATCTTGCTCAACTACATAATCAGTCCCGCACACCTCAAAGTAGGCAACGCGGTTTGCGCCCAAGTGTTCGCCCAGCAAATAGCTGGCGGTGGCCTGCACCTCGACTGGGTCGGCCAGGGGGCGGAGCGCGTCGGTAAGAGAAACCCGGAAAGCATCAAACGCGGCGGTGCGTTGGAACAGTGCTTCGGCCTGCTTGCGATCGCTAATATTTTTGAAGATGATCGCCACTTTTCGCGCTTCTGGCTCACCCATGCGGCAGGCATACACATCAAACCAGCGATCGCCGAGGGTTTTGGAGCTATTTTCAAACCGAGTGGCTTCACCCGTCAGCGCAACTCGACCGTAAAGCTCAATCCAGTGCTCTTCTAGATTGAGCTGACGCGCTGTTTTACCGACGGCGTGTTGTAGTCCGGTTTGTTGTTCAAACATTGGGTTGACTTCTAAAACGCGGTAGTCGCTCGGCGTGCCGTGAGCATCGAGCAGAACTTCAACCACACAAAAGCCTTCATCGATCGACTCAAACAGCGTCCGATAGCGTTCCTCAGATTGGCGCAGGGCAGCGGCAGTTTGAATTTGCTCGGTGACATTTGTGAAATAGATGGTAATCCCATTGGCGGCTGGGTAGGAGCGAACGTGGTACCAGCGATCGTGGTCAGGGTAAAACGCTGTGAGTGATTCGGCCACGCGATCGCGCATCACGCGCCGATGCATCTCCTCCAGTTGGCTGCCCGCCAAACCCGGAAATTCTTCCCAAAAATCTTTTCCAGTCAAATCGCCAGGAGCATATCCTAGAAGCGTTTCAGCCGTTGGATTGACATAGATAAACTGCCAGTTTTGATCCAGGGCAACAAAAGCATCACTGATACTCGCCAAAATGTTTCGGCTCTGCTCTTCACTCTGGCGCAATATTTGCTCTGCCTGTTTGCGATCGCTAACATCTCGTGAAACAACCAGCAACTGCTTCGGCTGGCCCGAACCATCCAAAATGGGGGTCACCACCACCTCCCACCATTTCGGGGTTCCCTTCAAAGTGGGGCAATATCCACTAAACTGACCTGTTCCCCCGGCCTGCGCCGTTGTTACAGCCTGAGCAGCCTTCGGTCGATCGGAGACTTGCCAAAACTCAACCCAAACGGTGCCAACTAAAGGAGTGCAGTCTTCAACCTCCATTAGACAGCGCCCTGGACCATTCATTGAGAGCAGGCAGCCGTCGAGATCGAGGATTTTGATACAGTCAACACTGCTCTCAAAAATGCTGTGGTTAAAGGCTTCGCTCTCTTTCAAGGCTTGCTGAGACTGCAAGGCTAGCCCTGCCTCCTGACAGAGATGCATACTCTGCAACGCCGCCGCCGCAAACCCTGCCAGACTTGTCGACAAGCGTAGATCTTCACGATCAAACGGTCGCTGCTCGGTGTGTGTGAGCAGCCAAAGGGTGCCAAGCGGCTGATTCTGACCGCAGATCGGTACCAGCAGGGCCTCAACAATAGGAAGCGGCGACTGCCCCAGGTCGGCAAAATAGCGCTCGGGACGGGCATAGAGTTGTGGTTGCCCACAACGCGCCGCCATGCTCCAGGGGCTGAAGTCGTTGAGCGCTGCCGTTTGTGCCCCAGCCCCTAGAGCACCAGCGATCGCCACCCAGCGAAACCCTAGAGAGCCATCGGGGAGGGTTTCCTGCAAGCTCACGCCCACCGTGTCAGCTGGGCAAAGCTCTTTAATAGTCTGCACCAGGGTTTCGAGCCTTGACTGCGGGTCGCCGGTCAGCTGTTGAGCGAGCGTAGCAAAGGCTTGGTTTTCAGCTCCTAGGTCTGGCTGTCTGGCTGCTCGATCTGCTAGCGCTGCGGTGATTAGAACATCTGCTTCGGTTAACACTGAAGTACGCTTTTGGGGTAACCCATGATTGGCCAGAACAGAATGACTTGGGGGGCGGTCAATCATAGCGTCTCTGTCCTCAGCTTGAGCAATATTTGATTGATGGATCTAGGCCGCGGTCGCCCCTATCGTTTCGCTTAGGCTTAGATTGCTTTAGGGCCACAGGTAACAGCTGGATTTATCCCTCTCTTCAACGATTTGTGCTCTGCGCTGAAACGCTCAACTGGGTGATAATCTCAACCGGCCAGCGTGCAAACCGCTGCCGAGGCGATCGCATGAAAAGATTGGCAAGCCAGGACTGCGGAGCGTATTTGTGATTCGATTCATCGCAAACCCGTTTGACCCTAGCTTAGGCATTCCCACAGATGTACCACAGCATTAGACGATCTTGACACCCCCTACCGGTGGGTGCCTGCGAAAAGAATAAGGTTAAGGGCGAATTGGGTAGATTCATACCCGGATTTGGCAACGCCCTTTAGCCTTTGCGCCCAGCTATAGACCTATCAGGCTATGCGGTTGACTAGGCTAGCGAATTTCACTGCGACTCCTGATCGCATTTATAGCGGTTATCTCTTCCTTCTAGGTTGAGCTAACGCCTTTGGCTACTGATTACATAAACCAGCAGAGTGCGCCTCAACCCAATAGGTTGGGGCGCACCTTAGTTAATCTTAGGGAAACGCCTTGCCCTGAAAGGGTTTCAGCCATGGTAGCTATAGTTTTGGCGGCAATTAACGGCAACCGCGTTGGGTGCGGCTCTGTCGTCGGCTCACCTGCTACCAAACGGCCAGGGTTCTTATAATCATAAATATACTGACCATTTAGCGTTTTGAAATTTTCCCCAGCTCGATCATGAGCAGCGCGCCGCCACTTGCAAAAGCGCCGCCTAGCATGCCTTGAGCCACCCGCATTCTGGGGGATTCGTTGAGGCAATACCCAGGTAGTGTCTGGGATTGGCTACAGGCCTGGTTTTTGGCACGCGCCGCGCCACCGCCCAAGAGGATACCGACCGAGAGCGCTAGGGTAGTGCCCCACAGCATGACATTTTTTTCGCGTTGAATAAACATTTCGGTAGTTGACAAACGGTTGGTTTAGCTTACCCAATTGCATCAACTTTTATAACGTGTGCCTGCTATTGGCCTATCAAAATTTTACTGAAACGCTGGGAACCGTGCTGGATAGGCAGTAGTAAGGCTGTTTATAGGGGTAAGGGCGATCGCCCTTGACTCGCCTCTGGCAGCAGGTTGGAGCTGTATCACCCCATGCTCTACAGCAGCGATTCTTGCAAAAGAGCCTGCTGAGATATTGGAATCTCAGCAGGCTCAATGCTCACGTATCAGGCAGAGCTCCAGAAACGAAGCTCTAGCTCAAGTAATGCTGTAGGTACAGCGTGCTACTCGACTAGCCAGCACTGGGGTTGAGGTCTATCATCTGGCCGGTATTGTAAGTGCCAACTGGGCTCCAGATGACGTAGGGAAGAAGGAGCAGGGCAGCATACCCAGAGATAGAAGAAACTATGAGCGTGAGCAGAACGCCTAAAACCACCCCTAGCCCACCCAGCACGGTGCCTACTTTCAGGCTTCTGAACCACAGGGTGGCAGGAATGTAGGCAACGGTAATAACCTCCACCAATAGATAGAGACCCATCAGCAGCCAGGTTTTAGAACTGCCAGGATCGTCCTGCCAAACGAAAGTGGCCGAGAGCGCTCCGCAGGCAAAAATCACCGTCCAAATCAGCGGGATGGCAGGTTCGAAGAAGAGCCACCTGGGGCGATCGAGGCGCTTTCCCCAGGAGATGTCTCGGGGTCTAATAAAACTGCTGCCCAGGGCAATGACGAAGGTTATTCCGCCAATGATCATCCAGCTCTCGTGCATTTTAAGGTCAGGTTTTGAACTGCATAAAATTTTTGAGGCTTTTTAAGCCTCATCTACCAACAGATTGTTCCAACTTTTTTCGCCGCCGCCGTCAGCCTTTGGTAGGAATTTACGATTCCTCGCAGGGTAATGAGGCTTCGGGAGATTGCAGTCAAACTAAGAGCTTTACTGCCTTGCCGCCTGCGGCAGAGCCGGAGCCAGAACTCGGTCGATCTCTTGCAATACTTCAGAACTGAGCTCAACCCCAGAAGCGGCGGCATTGTCGGCTACCTGTTCGGGGCGGCTGGCGCCGATAATGGCCGATGTCACCCGCCGATCGCGCAGAATCCAGGCGAGGGCCAGCTGGGCCATGGAAAGGTTGAGTCCTTGGGCGATGGGCTGAAGGTTCTGCACGGCGCTGAGAACGCGATCGCTCCTTAGCTCGCTCATAAACCCATTCATTTTGTCGTTAGCGGCGCGGGAATCGGCGGGTGGTGTGACCCCCGGCTTGTACTTACCGGTGAGCACTCCTTGGGCCAGAGGCGACCAGACAATCTGCCCAATACCGTGGTCAGCACAAAGGGGAAACACCTCGGCCTCGGGCTGCCGCCACAGCATAGAGTATTGGGGCTGGCTAGAGACAAACTTCTCTACGTTGGGCAGGTTCAGCGCCGCCTGAATCTGGGCGGGCTTCCATTCGCTAAAGCCGATATAGCGAGCCTTGCCCTGCTGCACCACCTCGGTGAGGGCGGCCATGGTTTCCTCTAGGGGCGTGTTGGGGTCGTAGCGATGGCACTGGTAGAGGTCGACATAGTCGGTGCCCAGGCGCTGCAACGAGGCGTCGATCTGTTTGTGAATTTGCGCTGCCGACAGCCCCTGGTCGCTTGGCGACATGGGGAAAAAGACCTTGGTGGCCAGCACGTAGGAGCTGCGATCGCGCCCCCGCAATACTTCCCCTAAAAACGACTCAGCGGCTCCGCGTCCGTAGACGTTGGCTGTGTCAATGAAATTAATACCAACATCAAAAGCCTTGTGCACACAGGCTTCTGCCTGCTGTCGCTCTACCCCGCCGCCGTAAGTCAACCATGACCCCAGAGCCAGTTCCGAGACGGTGAGGTCGCTATACCCCAGCTGCCGATATTTCATCTTTAATCTCCTTCATCAATCGAGTTGAGACAAAATTTAGAACCTTGGGCTTGAGCTGATTGGGCTAGTTGTCGGCTTTAACCGTCAACGTCTCTGGACTAACGAAGCTGGATATCAGCAGAACCCCCGCAAAACTTGGTCTGAGAGCGGGTTCAAATTATGCCAGCCGGCCTAACCGCCCCTCTGAGATAACGCTGAGGGGCAGGTAGGTCGGTAATTAGGTTCGTTTCCCAAATATGAGTTTGAGCAGCCAGTCCGATAGGCTGGGCACAGTGAGGTTGTCAAAGTCTCCCTTTACCTGCTCATAGCCCGGCATAGGCTCAAACAGACCGTCTGGAGCCTGGGGAGTCTTCAGGTCATCGGTGCGCTGGCCGCGAAAGCCAACCAAGTTGAGGGCAACATCCATCAGCCCCGGCGACAACCGCTGGCCCCAGTCGAGCAGGCGACCGACATCCCCCACGATGTAGTCGCGGATTGGGTGCTCAGCAGCGTAGAGAATGGCATCGGTGACTAGGCTCGGGTCGTAGTAGGGCGGAATGCCTGTGGGCTTAACGCCGACTTTGGTGCGCATGTGGTTGTAGAAGGGGGTGTTGATCACCGCTGGCTTAATGCTGGTGACATTGATGGTAGACCCCTCGTGCTCTAGCTCTACCCGCAGCGATTCGAGAAAGCCCTCTAGCCCGTGTTTAGCCGTTGAATAGGCGCTCTGCAACGGCAGAGCCCGCCGCCCTTCCATGGACGAAATCGCAATCAACGAACCTCGTCCCGCTTGTTTAAGGTGGGGCAGGGCCACCTTGGCCCCGTAGACCTGACCCATCAGGGTAACGTCAATCACCCGACGAAATTCTTCAATGGTCATGGTCTCGAAGGGGGCGAGGATGCCGGCGGCGGCGCAGTGCACCCAGGTGTCGATGCGGCCAAAACTAGCGATCGCAGCATCGGCGATCGCGCTGACCTGCTCAAATTGGGAGACATCGGCTGTGACGGCGATTGCCTCTCCGCCCAGCTGCTGAATTTCTTTTACCAGCGACGCTAAGCCGCTCTCGTTGCGTGCGGCTACGACGACTTTGGCGCCTCGCTGGCTCAATTTCAGAGCGGCATCGCGACCGATACCGCTAGAGGCCCCCACTACAACGACAACCTGCTGATTAAGTGGTTTAAGGTCCATGAAAAATCTCTAAAATCCTTAAGTTAGGGCCTCGGACAAAATCTTGAAGTCAACCACCCCCAACGCCAAAAGAGGCAACGTTATCAAACCAAACGGGGTTTGCCCCAACAGGTTTGGGGGCAGTCAAACTAAGCTCGAAATCAAATCAATACGCTGTTAGGAAACGTGGGTTTCACCCGGACCCACAATCCCCACCTTGTGGCGAAACATCAGCTCGCCACCAAACCAACCGCTGGCCAGCAACAGCACCGACACCACCCAGGACAAGATTAGTCCGGTTGGCAAAATGCTTGTCTCTGGGTTGGCTAATCGCAGGGCAAAATTGCCGATGCTCAGCACCAGCACTGCTACATTAAGTCCCATGTGCAACCAGCCGGCCTGACGCTTGCGCGCTCTGGGAATGCGGACGAAGTCAAACATGCCGGTTATGGCAGCGGCAACTCCAGACAGTATCCCCACACCCAATAGCCAAATCGAGGCCTGAGCCCAAAATTCACCTTTGGTTAGCCAGTAGCCCAAATCAGTACCAGCCACGCCGCTGAGAAATGCGACCGGAAAAATGACAATAATTGGATGAATGGGGTGGCCCAAAATAGCTACAGTGCTGGTGATGCCAGTGCCGTGATATTCTGTGGCACGGCTGTCAATCAGGGGTGGAATATTGGGATAGGGAACGTCACCGCCCTGCCGCTCTTGTTGAGTTTCTCGTGTTTCCATACTGCCTCTTAGGTACAAAACTATACTGTCGACGCTCAGCGATCTATCAAACCTACAAGGTCAACCTGCTCAAACCCTCAAGAGATCAGCCATTTCACTCTCTTGAGGGAAAAATAGGAAAAACCCGTAGCTTGTCAAATCTCAGGACTGCATTTTCCAGTGTTAGGGAAAGACGTTACCGTGACTAACTCAGAACATTGCCATTCCGCTCGCGCCCGTTTCGACGCAGGCATAGTGCCTGGCCTCCAAAATTTTGCGAGTGGAGGCCGTTTCTTAACCAGAGATTGACAGCTGTTGCGATCGCCCTCTGATAGAAGTTTAACCAAGGTCTTCACACAAAATGTTGAGACCGTGAAATGGCACAAGGGAAATCCCTGTTCTAACAGGAGTCTAGTAACTGGCTCAGTCTATTTCGTCTTCCTTAAGAAGTATCTGCCTATTTCCTAGGGAGGAGTAGGCAGTGGTGGCCACGCAACACCTTGGGGATTAGTTTGAGGGTTCTGCCCTACGGGCTGAAGATACGGCAAAGAATTGAGATTTTGCTATATCTTTGTGCCCTTCAGAAAGTCGTAGATCTTTTCTACAGAGCTAGTCTTTGAGTTTGCCCCCATTTTCGAGAGAGCCAGTGAGGTTCACTGGCCACTTAGGGTACAATAGTTTCCTTTATCAGTAGGGCCTTAAACTAGCACCTTTGCTTCGTATTCAGGTAAGTCTGTCACCCAAACACCATCGTGGACCTCAACGTCGTAATCGCTGATCCACTCGTGCCAAGTGCTCCCCTCAGGAAAGTTTTGGATCTCGTAGTCGGCCAAATATTGATCCGAAAAATTGACGACGACAACAACGCGCGATCCCTCATCATTCCAGCGGATGTAGGCCAGCACTTTGGAATCTGGATCCTCGTAGAAAAATTCTACATTCTCGGTACGCAGGGCATGGTTGCTTTTGCGCAAGTTAATCAGACCTCGGTAGTGCTGCATCAGGTCATGGTTGCGATCGTTCTGCAGTAGTGACCAGTCAATCTTGGCAGCTTCTAGGGTCTTGGGATGGGAGTCCCCGAACTCTTCTCCCATCCAGATCAAGGGCACGCCCATGGCAGTTGTCACCAAAACAGCCCCCAGTTTTGCCCGTTTAAAGGCGGTTCCGTCAAAAATTCCATGGTTGGCCAACTGCACCATCAAGCGATCGTGGTCGTGGTTGCTGAGGTAGTTGATGGCGTTGACAGCCCCTAAATAGCCAGACCGTTTGGCATCGATTAGCTCTTTAACAGTTTCTATGTCGGTATCATCTCCCCACAGCAGAGGCCGCAGCTGGTGCAGAAACCCATCGCGCCAGCAAGCATCGAGGGGGCCTTCTAAATTAGTGGCGTCGGGAGATTCGGGAATCAGTTCTCCAATGTTGTAAAACGGTTTGGGCTGAGCCTGTTTGCTTGTTTCGTCGGTTAGCTGCCCCAAAAATTCAAAGTGACCCATCTGGCTAACGGCGTCAAATCGAAAACCGTCGATGTGATATTCCGTAATCCAAAAGTGCAGAACGTCTTTGACAAACTCTTGGGCAGGGCAAAGGTTCAAATTTTCGTCGTAATGATCATAATCGAACTCTGGCCCCCAGCTTTGATCAGGATCCTTAGGTTCGCTTCGATACCAATAGCTGTAGTCAATTTTTGTCAGCGGAGCCTCGGAACCTGAGTGATTAAGAATGATATCTAGAATGACTCGAATGCCCCGAGCATGGCACTCGTCTACTAAATGTTTGAAGTCTTTGCTGCTGCCATAGGCCGACTCTACGGCAAAATAATGATGGGTATTGTAGCCCCAACCCTGCTCACCAGGAAATTCTTGAATCGGCATCAGCTCAATGGCATTGATCCCTAATTCGGAGAGGTAGTCAAGCTTTTCGGTGATATGTTTAAGCTGACCACGCGGGTCAGGATCATCCTCCCCGCCAGAAAAGTCGCTAACCAAAATCTCGTAGATGATCAACTCTTCATTTTGCGGTAGCGCTTTGTCGTCGTGATTCCAAACGTAATCGTCAACTATAGGTTCGCCATCTTTGACGTGCAAGACACCATTTTGATAGCTTTCGTTTATGTGACTAGCTCTTGGATCAATGACTTCAATCCATTGATCGGGCTCTAGAAAAAAGCTTTTAGACTGAATCCGAAACTTGTATTCATATTGGCCATCATCTAAATCAACGTGAGCCCGAAAATAGCCGTCTTCTCCTTTCTCCATAGGGATATCTTGTCTGTTGGCAAAAGAGCCTATTAATACTGCGCTCTTGTTGTAAGGAGCAAACAGCTTAAACTCAATAGGATTAGCCATAAACATACTGCCTTCTTTCTTTATTAACTAATGTGACGCTAAAGCCTCCAGTTTCAACCTATCCCTGGGCAGAAATCATTCAGCCTCTCAATTTCTCGGGGATCAGTATGAAACGCTGGTTTTGATGGTCACAGACACCAGATTAGATAGGGGTTTATGCACTGATGGGATCAAGCGGGTATTACTACTGAGGTCACACAGCGATGATTGTTTCTGATGTGGCGATCGCACTGAACGCAACAGCACCAGCGCTGCCACCCATCAGTACTCACGGCAGCCTATACATTGACCAGCAGCTAGCGGAAATGCGATGGAGCGTTTCATCACAAAAATTGGGGTGACCAGTTGGCTCGCAGCTGCTTATGGATCGATGCCAGAATTTCATCAGATCGGCGATAGTAGCGGTACCGGGTCACCCATCTGCACGGAGTTTTGCTCAAAACTGACTGAAAACAGGCCGTTAACGCGCCTGCTGAGGCTCAACCAATGACTTCTAGCAGACAAAAATGTTTAGATATTGGCTTGATTACGCGTCATTAAATAGCCAACCCCAATCAATCCAAAGCCCAGCAGAAAGAAGGCTATGTCGTAGACCATGAAATTGGGAACGTGCCGAATGTGGTGTAACCCCAGCAGAGCGTGAAAAAAAATACTGTCAAAGAGTTGGAACCCACCCCAGCCCATCAAAATCCAACCAACAAAGGCTGACGTCGTTAGAGGCACTGTTGGGGTTTGCTGTGCACTGCGCCATAGCACCCCAATACCCATTACCGTAATTAACCACATACCGGCGCTAAAAACCCCATCCGCTAACACGTTCACCCGTAAGCCCAGCAGGGTATCCATTGTCACTCGGCTTGAGATGAGGTGATGCCACTGCAACAGCATGTGTAAAACAATGGCGTCAATAAACCCGCCTAGGCCAAACCCTAGAAGGAAGCCGGCCACTCTGAACGCATCGGTGGGCGCGGAAAACGCGCCCCCTGCACTACTTTCTGTAGCGCTAGCGGAGGGAGGTTTAGGAGGTGGATAGGTCATGGCTAGGTTCGATGCACCCTTTTGGTCATGCTGCTTAAGCTTCAGGCGTTGGGTAAATATCCCAGTCTTCGATGCCCTGCTGCTGGAAGATTGCTGCCGCCTGGTTTAGGTCTTCCTGAGTACCATCTGCGATCACCATGAAATCTGAGCTTAATAGGCGATCGCTGAAGGCTCCGACCCGCTCCTGTGGAATTCCCAAGGACTGCAATCCCTCCTTTAGATTCATCGTTGCTACGGCCCCGGCCCCCTGCCCTGCCATAACTGCCAAAAAGGCCGTCCCGATGGAACCCACCGCTATTACGGCGCCAGCGCCGGGTATTGCCAGACTGCTCAACCCGCCCAGCAACCCGCCCCACAGGGCACCGGTCAGCGCATCCTCTGGCCAGCGCTGGGAGTCGTTAATGTCTTGACCTTTGACTCGGTGACCCGTAGTGGCCCCTCCTGCCACCACATCTTTTTTCAGCTGCTTGGCTAAAATTGATACCTGACTCATGGTAAAGCCCGACGATTCTAGAGCCTTAACCGCTTGCTCTGCTTGGTCTTCCTTAGAGAAAAAACCGATGCCTTTATAGGTAAGTTGTGCTGTCATTGGGGTCTCCTAACCAACCGAATGAAAGACGCTACATGTCTGCTTAGCTTCATCTTTTGCCTTTTATCAGCGATCCTCATCAGCCTGTAGATACAGTCTTTCTTTCGGCTCGAGATGGTTTTTAGTACCTTTAGCGATCGCCCAATTACAGCTCTCTAATTGGCGTCTCAAGCTCCTCATCAGACCCTTCAAGCATTAATCTCCAAACCCTTCTAGAGCGTACGGTAGTCTTTCTCTAACTAAAGACAGAGACGCGGCCACAACTATCTGCCTCACCCGTCAGAGGCTAAGCTCGGCTCCGGTGCCTAAGCTATGAGGATCGCTTCCCTCGGATTGCTCTGCCCTAAGCGCAGCTGCGATCGCAATGTCAGTCTCCTTGGAGCTTACACCATGACTGCATCTCAAACTTCAGTTGGCGATCGCTCTGTCTCTAAAGAGGTTCAATCCTCCTCAGAGAATCGAATACGTTACGCCGTAGTGGGGCTTGGCTGGTTTGCCCAGACCGCAGCACTACCCTCCTTCCCCAGTTCTGAAAACTCCGAAGTCGTGGCCTTGGTTTCTGATGATCCCGTCAAGCTGCAAGAACTTAGCCAAAGTTACGGAATTCAGCATACCTACAGCTACGACGAATACGAAGATTGCTTAACGAGCGGAGCAGTAGATGCTGTTTATATTGCGTTGCCCGACCATTTGCACTGTGAGTACACTGTGCGGGCAGCAAATCAGGGCATTCACGTGCTGTGCGAAAAACCGATGGCCACCACAGTAGCCGAGGGTGAACGCATGATTCAGGCTTGTCAAAGCAACGGCGTCAAGCTAATGATTGCCTACCGCCTTCACCTTGACCCAGCCAATATGCGGGCGGTCGAAATTGTCCAATCAGGTCAGATTGGGCAACCCCGCATTTTTAACTCCGTCTTCTCGCAACAGGTTAGGGGAAACAATATTCGGCTTCGGCAAGCAACCGGAGGCGGTACCCTAGAAGACATCGGCATTTACTGCATTAACGCTGCCCGATATCTGTTTCAGGCCGAACCCGTTGAAGTGTTCGCTATGGCGGCTAATAACGGTAAAGAGCGGTTTCGTGAAGTTGACGAAATGATCAGCGTCATACTCCGCTTTCCCGATCAGCAATTGGCAAACTTTACCGTCAGTTTTGGGGCCAGTCCGGTTTCGACCTATCATATTATCGGCACAGAGGGCGATCTGCGGCTAGAGTCGGCCTATGCGTGGGATGCAGAAATTACCCACCACCTGACCATCAACAATGAACTCTCCCGGCAGACATTTGCTTCCCATGGCCAGCTAGCCGCTGAATTTGCCTATTTCTCTAACTGCATCATACAGAACGAAGACCCGGAACCCTCGGGGATAGAGGGCCTTAACGATATCCGCATCATTTGTGCTCTGCATGAATCGATTCAACAGGGTAAACCCGTCGTTCTCGACCAGATGAACTTTGTCCAGCACCCAACAGCTGACCTCATCACGGTTCGCCCAACCAGTGTAGACCCTGCTAATCTCATCCATGCAGCTAGCCCAGAGGATAGCTAGAGTTAAGGTAGCTAAGTCGTTTTAAGTCTCAAATTAACTGCACTCAAACCCAAAATTCTATATCCCGTTAAGGAATAAACCATGTCTTCCCATTCACCCACTTTTCACGATGAGCAAAGCTTGGCAGACGCGGCAGAAGACCTTGGCAACCAAGCTTTACAGCAGGGGCTAATCCACAGTTTTGTCGTGCGCCACTTTGCCGACACCCGGCAATTCTATATTCCCGACGAGCATCAGGAGCCGCTCACGCCAGAGCAAGCTTATTTGCAGTTAAAGGCATTGGTGAAACCATCAAATCAACCATAACCCAACAGATTGACTGAAAGTAGCCCCCACTAACAGTGAAAGCTACTTTCGTGAAAGAGCGTAGGTATTCTCTTTATAGCTGCACATTTTCTAATTGAACTGAGGCTGAACTAACATCAGCAAAGACATTTAGAGCGGGGTAGAACTCTAGAGGTAATGATGAATTTGTTAGGGTGATTAAGAAGCTACGCAACGATGCCTATGCTGCCCTGCCCTGACTGCACCTCCGAACGGACCGTCAAGAATGGCCACATTCACACCGGCAAGCAACGGTATCTGTGCCGTAACTGTGGTCGTCAGTTTGTTGAGGACCCAACCAACAAAGTCATTGACACCGCGACCCGTGAGCTAATCGACCGCCTGTTGTTAGAGCGCATCTCGATGGCTGGTATTGCTCGGGCGGTTCAAGTTTCCGAGCAATGGCTGCAAGACTATGTCACCTGCAAAGCAGCCCAGATGCCCACTCAAGCCACGGTCCGGCCCAAAAAAAGGGGCCGTTGACGGTGCAATGCGATGAACTCTGGTCGTTTGTCGACCACAAGGGCAACAAACAATGGGTCTGGCTAGCCCTTGATGCCGAGACCCGTGAGATTATCGGAGTTCATGTCGGTGACCGCTCTGCCCAGAGTGCAGAACGGCTCTGGGACACATTGCCTAAAGTCTATCGGCAGTGTGCGGTTATCTATACCGATGCTTGGGAGGCCTACCAAAAGGTGCTACCCCGCCATCGCCACCGGGTCGTCAGCAAGGCGAGCGGTAAGACGAGTTACATTGAGCGATTCAACAATACTCTCAGACAGCGGGTTTCACGCTTTGTCAGACGCAGCTTAGCCTTCTCTAAAAGTCTGCGCAATCACATTGGCTTGCTGTGGAATTTATTCACCACTACAACGCATCATTACCTCTCTAGTACTACCTAGAGCGGCATACAGATTCCACCCCTAGGATCAGAACACCCTTGCTAAAGTTGGCTTCTCATCCTTTCCTTGTTCATACTTTTTGCTATGAGAAAGTGTTCGCTGCACCCTGGCACTCGCTAAAACATGCGCTAGCACAGACAATGCCCCTAGACGAATCTTGATTCATCCAGGGGCATTTGCCTATAACTGATTTTTGCCAATTACGTTGACATGCTATTCAGCAACTTCAGACTCAGCTTCTTTTTTCTTTGCTTCCTGCTTCTTTTCTCCTTTTTCGTTGATGTTGTCAACAAATTCTGTAATGCGCTCTTCGTTCTTTTCGGCGTAAGACTTGTGCTGCTTGTCAGTCATAGGATTAACCTCAGTGGTCTAATTATTCAGGTTTTAGTTTAGCGGCAGCTTCAAGCACCACCATCTACTTAATGAGTGATTTGCTTTAGGCAATGCTCTACCACAAGGACTAATACCAATTGACATGAGGGAATAACCAAATGATTTTGACTTATTCCTTTCAGACAATTAAAGCTTGTATCCCCTAGTTCACGAGTTGTTTGGCCATAAAGCATTGAGAAATTGATGGGTTCTTTGGAAAATGTTTCTCAACTAATTTGAACGGCTGAGAAGCGCAGATTGCTGGCGATCGCTAGCTCAATCAAGCCGTCAAAGGACTATGCCCGCAAACGACATCTCACCCGTGGGATCTCCTCCTTTCTACAATTTTTGATCCCTCCAATGAGCGATAAGGCTAACCGATCGCAACCTTTAGGATGTTAAATAATGCAGCGATCGCCAGCTTTGCAATAGCTGCTGGCCTCGCACAACAAGGAGGAAGCACAATATGGCTTCACAGCACAGACGAGCAGTAGGCATTTTCTCCAGCCGTCCTAAAACAGCATCGGCTTTGCAGGCCCTCGGTGACTCAGGCTTTGCCATGGGTCACGTGTCAGTAATTGCTAAAGACTCCGAGCGGCAGAGCGCGATCGCTGGAGTCGAAGTAACAGACGAGGTTAGCAACCAAGCCGGTAAAGCCAGTACCGTCGGCGCGGTGACAGGCGGTGTATTGGGAGGAGTCACTGGTTTACTCGTAGGCCTTGGCACGTTAGTCATCCCTGGCATTGGCCCTGCCGTACTGGCAGGTGAAGCCGCTGCAGTCATGTCTACGCTGATCGGCGGAGCGGCTGGGGCCGCTGCCGGTGGTTTAGCGGGTGCATTAGTTGGTTTAGGTATCCCTGAGCACCGGGCTAAGCATTACCTCGATCGCGTAGCCCGAGGCGAATACCTCGTTATGCTCAAGGATACTGAGCCCGAAATTGCACGTGCAGAACGTACCCTCAGGGCGGCGGGCATTGAAGATTGGGGAGTTTACGAGACTCCAGCCGACGCAGCCGATGCCAGAAGTGGTTCTCCCAACGCCACATTCAACGGGGCCGCTGACGTCACTGAGGGGCGAGGCAATCCCTACAACCGAGTCGATCATCCCATGGATGAAGCTTACCCCAATGACGGTTCTCGTCGAGGGGAAGAGGTGCCCTTAGCCACTGGACTGCCCCACGCTTCAAACCCATTGGAGCCCTAAAACGCTGAAAGCTTAGATGCTGAAAGCTAGCAGCCAAGTTGAGAACATAGGCCACCTGGCCGCGCCCATGGTCTAGTGCTGCTAAAAGCGCTGTTGTTATTGAGGAAAAACCCGTGAATTTCTTGAAGTCTATCCGTCTTGGGGTGATTGCCCTGTGTTTAGGAGTAATTTTGCTTACCACTAGTGCCTGTGGTAGCGCTACTCAAACCAGTACCGCCCCCCGCCTATCGCCTACCAGTGCCTATAGTCAGCTCGAACGGGGTGACACCGCTAGTGGCGAAAGCTACGGGCGATGGGTTATGCAGACTGCCAAAGGATTGGTTAGCGATGCTTTTGTCCGTGACAACAACAAGCTCGGCGTTGTGATTTCACCCGATGTGCAGCCCCGAGAGGTAAAAACATTAGCCCAGTCGCTGGTGCAAGGGTTCCACAAAAAGTTTCCCAATCGGGATCTGAGCGTCTTGGTCTATGCACCTGACAAAGAGCTAATTCTAACCGCTAAATACGACGATACGACCCGGCAGGTTGAGTACCAATAGGTAACGGCACTCCCCGAAGGCGCGGCTAAATCGAGTTATCAGTCTCGAAAGTGCCATCCACTGCAACATTCTTAAGTTGCTTAGGGAAGGGGAGCCTTGAAAATAGCGGTTTTCTACAGCTCTAGAAAAGCTGTAGAGACAGACCGGTCAATTTGATAGCAAAAAACAAAAATTTGGAGAGTTACGCTATGAGTAGCAGCAAAGATTACAAACGTGAAATCATGAATGACTTGGCTGGTGGCAATGTCGAGGGCATTGATGCCAAAGCCACCCAGCCTGAGAAAGAGTATGCCAACTTTGATGACTTCGCCAATCGTTCCTCTCGCAACGAGCGCCGAGAGTTGTTTGGGCGTGGGTTTCACCCGGACCGCATTCCCACCAGTGAAATGGAGCCTGAACTGCGTAAGGCGATCGCTCAGATCAAGCCCCAGCAGCGAGACGATGTTGCTCGCGACCTGTTCAAGCATCTCAAAGAGCGCGGTCTCAACGATCGCGACCTAGAGAGACAGCTAGGGCTATCGACCCACCACACCGGTCGTATGAATGAAGACGATGTCTCTAAACTGGCTGCTTTTGCCTACCACAACCACCCCGATGTTTTTCAGGATGTGCTGGCTGACCAACCCACTATTCTCAAGTTTTTGAGCAATCCAATGGTAGGTGCAGCTGTAGGTGCGATCGCCGCTAAGTGGTTGGGCAAGCGCTAAGAGTCCTGACTCTGCCGCCCAGCCTAGGATTAGCCTGGGCGGCAGAACCCGCATTTAGTAAGCATCTGCTGAATTGGTGCTCCTATTGATCCTAAAAAGCCGAGGGTTACAGTAACCCTCGGCTTTTTAGGCGTCTACTTATATATGAGCCTTTTCTACCTCAATTGGAGCCTGAGGCAATAGACAAGCATTGGACAGAAGACCGAGAGCCCCATATCCTTTAGACCGGCTTTATTCTACAGTGACAGCGGGCAGCTCTAGGCAGTAGCCAGCTCCGTAGACGGTCTTAATGAATTTAGGGTGCCGGGGATCAGGCTCTAGTTTGGTGCGCAGGTGCCGTACGTGAACTCGAATGGTTTCGATATCGTCGTTAGGCTCATAGCCCCAGACCTCTTGCAAGATTTGGCTAGGAGATACGGTCTGACCATGGCGCTGGAGCAGGCAGTGCAGCAGCTCAAACTCCAGATGGGTCAGTTTGACGGTGCCGTCAAACCAAATTGCTTCGTAGCGCTCAGGAATCAGAGTAAGGGGGCCATAGTTAAGAATTTCGCTGTGTTTGGCCGCCTGAGGAATGCGATCGGTGCGGCGCAGCAGAGCGCGCACTCGCGCCAGCATTTCATCTAGCTCAAAGGGTTTAGTGAGGTAGTCGTCGGCCCCAGCATTAAAGCCATCAACCTTATCTTGGGTCTGCGACAGGGCCGTGAGCATGAGCACAGGAATTTCGGCGGTGCGGCGATCGCGGCGGAGGCGCTGGCACACGGTTAGCCCGTCCACCTTAGGCAGCATCAGGTCGAGCATGATCAAATCAGGCAGCAGCTGCACGGCTAGGGCCTGGCCCTTAATACCATCCCCAGCCTGGTTGACGTCGTAGCCTGCCATTTCCAAATTGACGGAAACGAGCTCCGCGATCGCAGGATCATCATCAATGACAAGAATACGAGGCATTACCAACTAGACCTGACAACCCTAAAACAACACTGACTCAGCTAGAGGCAAGCCACAAAGCTTTGAGTAGCCTAGCATCACAACGTAAAGAGCCGTGTCGGAATAATACAATTCCTCGATAAATTATAAGCAGAACCCTTAAATTTCCTTAAGTAAATCGGGTTACAGCCTTCTGAGCTTAAGGTTTCCTTTAGATTTCGAAGCGATCCTATCTCCTTTTGCCAGATCCCCAAAGGGACATTGGCGCAGAAGAGTGACTGCCTGTACTGACTATTAATCTAGAAACTCCCCAGGTAGGATTCGAACCTACGACCAATCGGTTAACAGCCGACCGCTCTACCACTGAGCTACTGAGGATTAACTGCGAAGCTCGCGAAGCTTATATTAACGATAAGTGTGCAACCTTGACAACCCTCCAATGAAAATTTTTGGGACAATTTTAGATCGGAACGGTTAGCGGTCATTCTGATGCTGGCTTGGGGCTTCAACCTCATGCCAAATTTTCATGCTGCCATTGTGGGCCACTCATGGTATAGTCAAAGACTGTGTCGAAATTGTGGTAACCATGCCCAAGCTTAAGTCTCGCAAAGCTGCCGCTAAGCGCTTTCGTCGCAGTGGCAGCGGCAAAATCATGCGTCGCAAGGCGTTCAAGAACCACATGTTGCAGCACAAAAATGCTGAGCGTCGTTCTCGTCTGTCTAAGATTGCCTTAGTGTCGGAAGAAGACGCTCCCAACGTGGAGCTAATGTTGCCCTACCTCTAGGTAAGGGACTTTGAGTCTGCTAGTAGTCATTAATAGTTCCAAGGGTTAAACAGTCATGGCACGTGTCAAGCGCGGCAACGTAGCACGCAAGCGCCGCAACAAAATTCTCAAGCTAGCCAAAGGGTTTAGAGGGTCGCACTCTAAGCTGTTTCGCACAGCCAATCAGCAGGTGATGAAGGCGCTGCGATACGCCTACCGCGATCGCCGCAACCGGAAGCGCGATTTTCGCCGCCTGTGGATCACCCGCATCAACGCGGCTTCTCGCATGCACGGTTTGAGCTATAGCCAGCTAATTGGTCAGCTCAAGAAAGCTAATATCGACATCAACCGCAAAATGCTGGCCCAAATGGCTGTGCTCGATCCCGATGGGTTTGCGAAAGTGGTTGAAGTTGCCAACCAATCTTAGAGATTGGCCCAGACAGTAGGGGCAGTCGTAGTTTAGGCACGGCCGCACCATGACATGGAACTGGCTTGGGTTTGGTTTAGCACTGGGGGCGCAGCTGGCTGTGCTCCCAGTTTTTGCTGCGGATCTTGACACCATTCGTGCTCGCGGGCACCTGGTGGTAGCGGTGCGGGATGGCTGGCAGCCCTTGAGTTTTCGCGATCGCGAAGGCGACCTGGTCGGTTTAGAAATTGACCTGGCCCACGGGCTGGCGACGGCAATTTTTTCTGACCCAGCGGCGGTTGAGTTTGTGGTAGTGCCCAACGGCGATCGCCTGCCGGCAGTGCTGGAAGATCGCGCTGACGTAGCGATCGCCGGCCTGACCCTGACTTCCGGTCGCCAACGGCTTGTGAGCTTTAGCCCACCCTATTACCTCGACGGAGCCGCTGTTCTGGTGCGCGATCCCCAGGTGCAGAGCCTAAGCGACCTCCAGCGCCAGCGGCTAGGGGTGCTTCAGGGGTCAAGTACTGTGGCGATAGTGCGCTATCTGCTGCCGCTAGCTATCCTCACCCCGCTAAACAGCTATCAAGATGCTTTCGATCGCCTCAGCACCGGCCAAATTGACGGCTTTGCTGGTGATGTGACGGCGCTAAGCGGTTGGCAGCAGGCCCACAGCGGCTACTATTTGGTGCCCAGTCTGCTGTCAGCTGAACCCCTGGCGATCGCCTTGCCCAAGGGCACTCAGTACAATGAATTACGTAGCCTGGTCAACCAAACCGTCATTGATTGGCACCAAAACGGCTGGCTAGAAGAACGGACCACCTTCTGGGGGTTGCCCTAGCCATGGCAAGATAAGGTAGTTCTCAAGTGCAGACAAAGACCGCATGGAAAACAGCAACCTGCTCCTTATTTATCTAGGTATTCTGCTGGCGTTGCTGAGCGTTGCCGCTTTTTTTGTGGTGCGCCAGGTAATCAAGACCCGCCGCATCGAAAGCACTCTGGGGAGGCTTCAGTCACGGTTAACCAAAGAAAAGGGCACCGCCCAGGAGTACTACGAGCTGGGCAGTCTATTGCTCGACAAAAAGCTCTACACCCAGGCCGCCCTCTACCTCCAGCAGGCCATTAAGCAACTGGGTAACGACGAAGCCGAAAACGCCGCCGTGGTTTACAACGCCCTGGGCTACTCCTACTTCGCTCAAGACCAGTATGACCTGGCTATTCGCAACTATAAAGAAGCGCTCAAAATTTCGCCCGAGTACGTCACCGCCCTCAACAACCTAGGCCACAGCTACGAGCGCAAGCAGCTCACCACCCAGGCCCTGGAGATGTACGAAGCCGCATTGGCCCTCGAACCCAAAAACTCCACCGCCCGTCGTCGCTTCGACTCGCTCAAAAAGCGTGTTGCTCCCGCCGAAAAATCTTAGCTGTAGGGCCAACTTTCTCGGGCTCAGCCTTCTTCTAGGCAGGCGTTATGAAAATACAATCTTTAGGGTATATAAGTAGGTATAGGGATCCTGCTAGGCCAGGATATTGCACCGATACTCTACCTCTTTCTGCTCTTCATTGTTTTTCAGGGAGTGGTTTATGCGCCTCGATACTGGTACTCCGCTTACTCGGCTTTTTTCAGCGCTAGTGACTATTTTAGCGCTGCTAGCTTTTGGTTTCGTGGCCTGGAAGGCGTTTGACGTCTGGCGTTCTGACCCGGCGGTGGAAGGCATTCAGGATATTTTGCAACCCAAGCAGTAACGCCACTGCCTAGCCCTTGCCTGGTAGGATGTGGAGGTTCTTTGCCCCACAGTGTTTCCATGCCGGAGCTAACCGGGCTGCCAGCGCTGCCCAATCATGCTGATGCGGCCGTTTACCGCATTCTCGATGCCAACCTCGATCGCGCCCGCGAAGGGCTACGCGTTATTGAAGAGTGGTGCCGCTTTGGACTGAATAACTCAGCTCAAACCGAGCAGCTTAAGCACCTGCGGCAAACCTTGGCTCAATGGCATGCCCCTGAGCTGCGCCTGTGCCGCGACACCCCTGGCGACCCTGGCACTGCCCTAACTCACTCCCAAGAGGCCGAGCGCACTAATGTGACAGCGGTGCTCCAGGCCAATTTTTGCCGGGTGCAAGAGGCCCTACGAGCTTTAGAAGAATACGGCAAGCTCTACCGTGATGACCTGGCAGCAGGGTCTAAGGCCATGCGCTACCAGGTTTACGCTCTGGAGAGCGAAATTCTTGGCGGTCATCGGCTTCAGCGGCTGCGCCAGGGCTTGACTTATCTGGTGACATCGCCCTGCGATCGCCTGCTGCCCATTGTCGAAGCTGCGCTGCAGGGAGGCATTGCCCTGGTGCAGTACCGCGACAAAGATACAGATGACTACCTGCGGTTAGAGCTGGCCCAAAAACTGAAGGATCTGTGCCACCGCTACGGAGCGCTATTTTTAATCAACGATCGCGTCGATCTCGCCCTAGCTGTGGAAGCTGACGGCGTTCACCTGGGACAAACCGACCTGCCCGTCTTCACCGCCCGCCAGTTGCTGGGCAATCAGCGCATCATTGGTCGCTCGACCACTAGCCCTGACGAAATGCAGCGAGCGATCGCCGAAGGTGCCGACTACATCGGCGTTGGCCCAGTCTATACCACCCCAACCAAACCCGGCAAAGCTGCCGCTGGCCTCGACTACGTGCGCTATGCCGCTGAGCACGCCACCGTGCCCTGGTATGCGATCGGCGGCATCAACACCGAAAATCTAAGCGAAGTGTTGCAGACCGGAGCCGAGCGAGTTGCCGTCGTGCGGGCGCTGATCGAAGCCGAAAACCCTACCCTGATTGCCCAGTACTTTGCTGCTCAAACCAACCACCGTCGAGCCTTTCACACCGTCGCCGCGTCAACTGGTTGACCGGCTATCAAGCGGATTGACTGTCGTCAACAACAAGGTTTGAGGTGCAAGGTATAGGGTCTAAGGTTGCCATGCATTCCTAAACCCTATCCCTGATCCCTTACACCCTATACCCGACTTCCCCATGATCGATCCCACCACCGATAACTTTCATCTTCTCGTCAATGGCGAATCTCAGCCCTGCGCTTCTGGTACGCTGCTGCCCAATTTTCTAGAATCATTAGGTATGAATCCTCGTCTGGTGGCGGTGGAGTACAACGGCGAAATTCTTCATCGCCAGTTGTGGGAAACTACCTACCTGCGTCCCAATGACAGACTGGAAATCGTCACTATTGTCGGAGGCGGTTAGGGCCTCTAGGTACGGGTTTCCACCGCTAGTTTGCCAAGCAGCAGCAGCACTTCGCGTTACATTAAAGACATAAAGCACTCCACGTTAGCACCCGGTTTTACGCGATGGTTAAACAACTTTTTCAACGCCTCAAGCCGTTTTTGAAGCCCCTAATGGCCGTGGTTTTGGCCGTAGTTTTGGTGTTTGGCACCGCTCAGGGTGCCTGGGCCGCTGCAGGTGGCCGCATGGGAGGCGGTAGCTTCCGGGCTCCGGCTCCTCGCATGAGTCCGGCCCCTCGCACCTACGCTCCCGGTGGCGGTGGCGGCTACTATCCCGGCGGTGGCTTTGGCTTTCCGTTTTTATTCCCCTTCATTGGCATTGGGGGTGGTTTTGGCGGGTTGTTTACCCTGCTGATTTTCATTGCCATCGCCAATGTAGTGGTGCGTGGCCTCAGGGGCGCAACTGCTGGTGACGACTACGACTATGCTGCTCCTGCTAGCAGCAACCCGCCGGTGTCTATTGCCAAACTCCAGGTAGGGCTACTGGCCGATGCCCGCGCTCTGCAAGACGACCTCAACCGTCTGGCAACTACGGCTGATACCGGTACCTCCCAAGGTTTAGCCAAGCTGCTGCAAGAAACTACTCTGGCCCTGCTGCGCCACCCGGACTACTGGGCCTACGCTGCCGGCGAAGAAAAGCAAACCCGCCTGCTCAGCGCTGAGCAAGAGTTTAACCGCTATACCCTCTCGGCCCGCAGCCAGTTTAGTGCCGAAACTCTGTCTAACGTCAACAACCAGCTTACTCAAGCTGAGCCCCAGGCTTTGCTGACGGGCGACACCGACCAGGCTCCCGGCGAATACATTCTCGCTACGGTGGTTGTAGCAACCCAGGGCAAGCTTGACCTGCCTAAGGTTTACTCCTCGGCTGACTTACGCCAGGCCCTCAACCAGATTGGTGCAGTCTCCGGTGAGAACCTGCTAGCTGTGGAAGTCCTTTGGACGCCTCAGCAGTCGGGAGAGACCCTCAGCGGTGATGAGCTGATTGCTCAGTACCCAGAGCTGAAGCTGATTTAGATTGCTTTTTAACTTCCACAAAAAAGCCCTTTGAAAACAAAGGGCTTTTTTGTGTTTATGGAATCCGGTGGTTAAGCGAAGTCAAAGCCACCGCTATGCTTGGGAAGACCTCCTAGGGTCAATTCTGTTCAGGTGGCCCCGCAGGAGAGGGCATGAACTCTTGGGAGAATCCAGCGGGATACGGCTCTATCGTTGAAACCAGTTCTGAAGCAGCTCAGGCGATCGCCACAGTAAGTAACCCGCGAGGCCAAAGGTAGCGGTGATCAGCCCTGTGGCCACGTAGCCCAAAATCATTACCACCCCATCGGCTTCGAGGGTAGCCACCACAAAGATCAAAATGCCAACCGTGGGGATGGGATTGGTAAAGGGAATTGGACTCATCAACAGCAGCGTTAGCCAGCTAATACACAACCCGTTGATGTGCCAAACCGAAGGGTTGTTGGCCAGCCCCAGCATGCGAGGCCGCACGAACCGCTCGGTGATACGAGTCACCCGCTTGAGATTGCTGAGCACCGTTTTAGCCAGCACCGACGGGAACTGAAACTGGGCCACTCGTCGGGGCAGCCAGGGCGATCGCCGCCCCACCGCCATCTGCAGCGACAGCAGCAGACAGGCCGACCCCAAAATGGTGGTAAACCCCGGCGGCATGGGGAACAGGAACGGCAGCACCAGCAGCCCAATCACCAGGGAAAAGCCCCGCTCGGCGGTTTCGTTGAGCACATGGGAAAGGGTGAGCGGCTGCTCGGCTATGCGCTCTAGCAAGGCCTTGATTTCCTGAGAAAAGTGGAGTTGAGGAGGATCAGAATCCATAGGGGTGAGGAAATTGAGTGGGATTAAAGCACGCGTTTAGACCCATTGGGCAGACTCGGTTGCTTGCGCCGTAGCGACAGTTGAATGACCAGTTTTTCGATCTCTAGCCAGGCAAACATTAGGGCGCTAAAGCCAAAACAAATCGCCAGTTCTGAGGCTGCTAGGGGATGAAGGCCGAAAAATTGCGCCAGGACTGGAACGTACAGTAACAACACTTGCAGGCCGGTGGTGAGTAAAACCGCACCCCATATGTAAGGATTCGACAAAGGATTGAGCTGAGCTGTTAAGCGTGTGTCTGAGCGAGCTGCCAGGGCGTGGCCCATTTGGGCTAGGCAGAGGGTCGTGAATACCATCGTCTTCCAGGTGTCAGGATGACCGGGATAGCCGGGGGCAGTGGTATAGCGGTAGGCCCAGCCCATCAGGCCAATCGTCAACACCGCTAGCACAATGCCCACCCGCACCATGTAGGACCCAAGGCCGCGCGCAAAGATGCTTTCTCGCGGATTGTGGGGTGGACGCTCCATAACGTCGGGTTCGGCGGGTTCCATGGCCAGAGCTAGGGCGGGCACGCCGTCTGTCACTAGGTTCATCCACAGAATTTGCAGGGGCGAAAGGGGCACGCCACCCAGACCCATAATTGGGGCGGCGGCAATGGTGAGCACCTCGCCAATGTTGCTGCCCAGAATGTATTTGATGAAGCGGCGAATGTTGTCGTAGACCACCCGGCCCTCTTCGGTAGCCGCCACAATGGTGGCAAAGTTGTCGTCGAGCAGCACCATATCGCTGGCTTCTTTGCTAACGTCGGTGCCGGTGATGCCCATGGCGATGCCAATGTCGGCCTGTTTGAGAGCCGGGGCATCGTTGACGCCGTCGCCGGTCATGGCGACAAATTCGCCCTGTTTTTGCAGCGCCTGCACAATGCGGAGCTTGTGCTCGGGGGCAACGCGGGCGTAGACGCTGACATCGGGGACGGTGCGTTCCAGTTCCTCAGGGGAAAGGTGGCTCAGCTCGCGCCCGGTCAGAATGGTGTCGCCGGGTTTGGCAATGCCGAGGGTTTCAGCGATCGCCTTGGCGGTCAGCGGGTGGTCACCCGTAATCATCACTGGGCGAATGCCGGCCCGCCGACAGTCAACCACGGCGGCACGCACTTCAGGCCGTGGAGCATCCAGCATGCCCACTAGGCCTAACCAGATCAGGTTTTGCTCCTCGGGCTCTAGGTTGGCGTTGGGATTAGCTACGACGTTTGTGGGCTTCATGGCAAAGCCCAAAACTCGCAGACCACTGGAGGCCATAGCGTCGTTGTGGGCCAAAATAGCTTGCCGCTGAGCCTCGGTAAGCGGCACAAGCTGCCCCTCGCCTTGGCTAGTGCTACAACGTTCTAGCACTAGTTCGGCAGAGCCTTTGGTGAACATTACTTGGGGAGCCAGGGGCCAGGTGGCATCAGCATGGGCCTGCACGACGACGCTCATGCGCTTGCGCTCTGAGGTGAAGGGCACCTCGCCAATGCGATCGCTCTGTTGGCCCAGCTTCTCTTGATCAAAGCCACCTTTGCCCGCTACGGCCAGCAGTGCCCCCTCGGTAGGGTCACCCAGCAGGGTCCAAATGCTGCCGGACTGATTGAGGGTAGCGTCGTTGCACAGGGCGCAGGCCATTAGCAACGCCTGGAGGGATGAGTCGGACTGGGGAGCGATGGCAGACCCATTTTCCAGCAGGTTGCCTACGGGGGCATAGCCCTCGCCGGTCACTTCATACTGGTGTTCTACGGTCTTAACCTGCTGCACCACCATTTTGTTTTGAGTCAGGGTGCCGGTTTTGTCGGAGCAAATGGTGGTGACCGAGCCCAGGGTTTCTACCGCCGGCAGTTTGCGAATCAGGGCGTGGCGTTTCACCATGCGCTGGGTGCCCAGGGCCAGAGTGACAGTGATGACGGCGGGCAGACCTTCCGGCACCACAGCAACGGCCATACTGAGGGAAACTTCTAGTAGCTCATCAAACAGGCTGAGGTCGCCTGTGCGCAGCAGCCCCGCCACCACCACTAGGGCTACGAGTACCAGTGACCCCGTCACCAGCACATTCCCCAGCTGCGCCATGCGCTGCTGGAGGGGCGTAGGCTCAGTCTCCACCGACTGAATCAGGGTGGCAATGCGGCCCAGCTCGGTGGTCATCCCCGTTTGGGTGACCAGCACGGTACCGCGTCCTTGGAGAACTTCGGTGCCTTGGTAGACCAGGTTGAGACGATCGCCCAGGGCAGACTCATCCTCTAAAAGCAGCTCAGGCTGCTTGATCACCGCTTCGGCTTCGCCAGTCAGGGCAGCTTCGCGCACCTGCAAGTTGGCGGCACTGAGCAAGCGACCATCGGCGGGCACCTGCACTCCTGCTTCTAGCAGCACCACATCGCCCGGCACCAGGGCCTTGGCGTCGATTTCCTGCTCCTGACCCTGGCGAATGGTGCGTACCCGGGGGGAGGTCATGTTTTTGAGGGCAGCCAGGGCTTTTTCGGCCTTGCTCTCTTGCAGGTAGCCCAAAATGCCGTTTAGTAGCACAATGGCAAAGATCGCGATCGCATCTTTGGGAAAGCCGCCCTCGCGCAGATCGAGCACCAGTGACACCAGCGCCACCGCGATCAGCATCAGCAGCATGATGTTTTTGAACTGATCCCACAGAATTTCCCAGGGGCTGCGGGTGGCCCCCTCCTGAAGCTCGTTGGGGCCATAGACCTGCTGTCGGTGCTCGGCTTCGCTAGGGCTTAGCCCTTCGGGGCTGCTCTCTAACAGCGCGATCGCCCGCTCCGGGGTGAGGGTATGCCAAAGGTTAGCAGACGCGCTTTTGCTGGGGATGGTGCTTTGGGCCACGGGTGCAATTTACCTCAAAAAATCAAGTGCTACTATTCGCCAGTATCTAGCCTACATTTATAGCACTAATAAATAGTGCAGCTCTGCCTTAATGTTCAATCCGTTTGTGCCGCAGTCGCTGATTTGCCGAGAGAGTGAATTAGAACGCGTCTGCGCCCTGCTCCGTCAAGACAGCGATTTTGTAGTAACCGGAGTGCCAGGCATTGGCCGCCGCACCCTAATTCGCAGCGCCGCCTGCCAGGAGGGCTCGCGCTGTCTGGAAATCGACCTGCTACGCTGCCGCAACGCGGGTCAATTTCTGCGGTTTTTGGCCGATGGCATTGTGGACGCCTTCTCAGAACCGAGTGAAATTGCCCAAATTCAGCAGTGGAGCTTGAATCAGCCTCTCAGCGTTGATCAAACATTGGAGACCGAAGCGCGGCTGGTGTGGCCCAAAACCCTGGGCAAAGAGTGGCCCTTGTTTGAGGACTTACTATCGCTGCCCCAATACCTAGCAGAATGGCTCAACTGCCAGGTGGTGATTATCTTTCACAACTTTCCCCACATTCGCTCATGGGATCGTCAGGGCAAGTGGGAAAGTCACCTGCGCCAGGAGATCGAGCGGCAGAATCGGGTCAGCTACGCTTTAATCGCCACCGTGGCCGAACCCTGGATGACCGCCAGCCAGCTGCCGGTGATTGCGCTTACCCCCCTGAGCGATCGCGAACTGCAACCCTGGGTAATTGGCACCATGGCCACAGCGGGCCTCAAGTTTGACCCCGAAAGCCAGGCCCTGGAGCTGTTTCTTAGCTACGTGCAGGGCCACATGAAGGATGCCATTACCCTAGCCCAGCGCCTGTGGTTGGGCTGCAATGCGATCGCCTCACCGGCCCCAGAGCTAATTCAGGCGCACCTGGTGCATAGCACCATGCTAGGTCTAGCCCAAGATATGGCGGTTGTCTTTGAAGCCCTGCTGCTGCTGTTGCCCTCTACCCAGGCCCGCGTGCTTGAAAGCCTGGCCCTCGACCCCACCGACAGCCCTCAGTCCAATGCCTACATCAAGAAACACCAGCTTTCGCGGGGCGGAGGCTTGCAGGGGGCGCTCACCAGCCTGGAGCAAAAGGGCTTAATCTACGGCCCCCAGTTCGGCTACCGGATTGCGCTGCCGCTGCTCGATTTTTGGCTCAAACAGCGGCTGCGGTAGGTAGTTGGCTGGGTAGGGGCATTGCAGTGCAATGCCCCTACGAACAGGCGGAACCAGATAGGGTTTTGAATTACACATCTTCTGCGACGGGTGCTAGTTCAAAGCATCCCGACACAGAGGTAGGAATGGTGCGGGGGCGATGGCTAACGGCATCAACAAAAACCCACTCAGTAGCGCCAGTCGCCAGCACGGTATCGTCGCTGAGGCGCAAAAACTTGTATTGACGGGTGCTGCGGGCTTTGCGCAGGGTGGTGATCCAGGTGGTGAGGCGCAGGCAATCGCCCGCAAAGGCCGGACGCAGGTAGGTGATTTGGTGCGATCGGGCTACCCAAGTAGCCCCTAGAGCTTGGGTCTCAGCGGTGCAGCCGACGCTGGTGGCGTGGGCAATGGCGATATCCTGCATCCACTGCACGTAGGCGACGTTGTTGACATGATTATTGCCATCGACAACCTCCATTGGCACAACAAACTCGTGGTGGTAGAAGGCTTCCATGGACTAACCGAAGGGGTATAAGGAGTGCAGTGAGGGCAGAGGAAGTGTTGGGGTTGGAAGAACTCAGCCTCCAGTACAGGCTAGGAAGCCTAACAAACTAATTGTTCGAATTTCTAAATACTGCGCGGTCTGATGCCGATCGCGCTCTTTAAGGGGATCTATTCGGCTTGCCGTTTTAGAGACTGCGCGATCGCCCCTTCTTTTCCCCCCGCCATAATGAAGCTAGCTTTATTCCCGGCAATTCTATGGCGAAACTTTGGCCCTACGCCACCCCTGGTATTCCCGATCACCTGTTCGAGCAACTGCCCGGCATTCCTCTCAGCAGTCGGGAGGTGCGGCTGCTGCTGCTGGGCTACCTTCGGCTCAAGCCCAAGGATGTGCTGTGGGATATTGGCGCGGGCACCGGCACCTTGGCGATCGAGGCGGCGCTAATGTGCCCTGTCGGCAAGGTGGTGGCGGTTGAGCGCGACGAGGATGTAGCCGAGTTAATTCGGCGCAATTGCGATCGCTTTGGCCTTACTAACGTGCAAGTCATTCAGGGCAGCGCCCCCGGCTGTTTGAGCGAGCTGCCCCACCACCCCGACTGCATTTTTGTCGAAGGCGGACGCAACCTCAAAGAAATTTTGCTGGCCGCCTGGGACTACCTGCCGTCCCTGGGGCGAGTGGTGGTAACCGCGGGCAACCTCGAAACCCTTTACGTGGTGTCTGAGACCTTTGCCCACCTACGGGTGCGCAACATCGAAGCGGCTCAACCCGCCGTCAACCGGCTAGAGACTAAGGGCAACTACCAGGTATTCACGGCGGTAGACCCGATTTTCATTCTCAGCGGCGAAAAGTATGAGTGATAGCAAGGCCAGTTCGGTTGCCCCACAGTTGAATTCATTAAAGCGATTTCGAGGCTGTCTACTAGGGTTAGCCATCGGTGACGCCGTTGGCACCACGGTCGAATTTCAGCACCGTGGCTCGTTTCCACCCATAACAAACATGGTTGGTGGTGGTCCTTTCAACCTCAAGCCCGGTCAGTGGACTGACGATACCTCTATGGCTCTGTGCCTAGCCACTAGCCTCATCGAGGTCAGTGCCTTTGATGCCGCAGATCAAATGAATCGCTACTGCGATTGGCACGAGAATGGTTATCTCAGCAGCACCGGTGACTGCTTTGATATTGGCAACACTGTCAGGCAAGCGCTGTCTCAATACAAAACCTCCGGCAATCCATTTAGCGGTTCTACCCATCCCAAAACTGCTGGAAATGGTTGCCTAATGAGGCTCGCGCCCGTCCCCATGTTTTATTTTCCCGATCGCGATCGCGCCATCCAGTTTTCGGGCGAGAGTTCTCGCACAACTCACGGGGCACCAGAATGTATTGATGCCAGTCGCCTGTTTGGGAATATGTTATTCCGAGCGCTCTCAGGCACTAGCAAAACCGAAATTCTCTTTGACAATGACTTGGATACAATTACATCCCCCTCTATCCAAGCTATTGCCGCTGGGGACTATCAAAGCAAGCGAGTCGATGATATTCGAGGCACCGGGTATGTCGTAGACAGCTTGGAAGCGGCGCTGTGGTGTTTTTGGACAACGGAAAGTTACGAACAAGCCATTCTGGCGGCAGCCAACCTTGGTGATGACGCCGACACAACCGCCGCTATTTGTGGTCAAGTAGCTGGAGCTTATTACAGCGAATCGGGCATACCAATGTCTTGGCTTGAACAGCTCGCCATGGGTGATCGAATTGCTGAGCTTGCTGAGCGATTACATGCTG